>CAZAHL010000053.1:0-27812 GCA_964484845.1 uncultured Chryseolinea sp.
ATACCATTTCGTATGTGCTGGCGATGGAAGAGATCTCCAAAGTAGATGCTTCAGCGTCAGTTTGCATGTCGGTGAACAATTCACTGGTATGCTGGGGGTTGGAAAAATTTGGGAATGAAGAACAGAAGCAAAAATATTTAAAGCCATTAGCCCTCAAAGGCATTGGCGCCTTTTGTTTGTCTGAACCGGAAGCAGGATCAGATGCCACCAGCCAGCGAACGACAGCCGAAGACAAAGGAGATTATTACCTTCTAAACGGAACAAAAAACTGGATAACGAATGGGAATACCGCCAATGTATATATCGTCATCGCCCAAACAGATGCACTTAAAAGACATAAAGGAATTAATGCACTGATCGTAGAGAAGGGAATGCCTGGATTTGTCGTTGGTAAAAAAGAAGATAAGATGGGTATTCGAGGATCGGACACACATTCGCTTATGTTTACGGATGTTAAAGTTCCGAAAGCAAATCGCATTGGCGATGAAGGTTTTGGATTTAGCTTTGCTATGACCACGTTAAATGGTGGTCGCATTGGAATAGCCTCGCAGGCCCTGGGAATCTCATCAGGAGCTTATGAGTTAGCCCTTAAATATTCTAAAGAAAGAAAGGCGTTCGGTAAGACACTTTCAGACCATCAGGCAATACAATTCAAGTTGGCAGATATGGCTACAAAAATTGATGCAGCGCGTTTGCTGGTGCATCAAGCCGCCTGGTTAAAAGATCAGAAAAAAGATTTTGTTAAAGCGGCCGCGATGGCAAAATTGTTTGCATCTCAGATCGCACAAGAAGTTACAACGGAGGCGGTACAGATTCATGGCGGGTATGGCTATGTGAAGGAATATCATGTTGAGCGAATGATGCGCGATGCTAAAATCACGCAGATCTATGAAGGGACAACAGAGATCCAGAAGATGGTTATCTCGAGAGAATTATTGAGGTAGCGGTAATTGATTCCGGGAGTTTCAGTATATCTTAATAATTTGAGTTTAAAGCTTATAAGTCCCATCCTTTTTTTAATTTACTTGGCCTCTTCTAGAGCATCATCATTTTTCTCTTTTGTCCTCTCTGGCTGAGACTTAGTTGCTATATTGTGTCACTATTGAAAAATTGATGTGAGTAAAACCGATTAAATGAAAACTATCATTTTTTTAATCCTAGCTCTTAGTTCAATCATCAATTGCTTCGGCCAAACAAGTAAGGAGAATTCCATTGGAGACTACGATCAGGCAATAGAGATTAATCCAAGAGATGAAGTTGCTTATCACAATAGAGGATTGGCTAAATTTGAACGCCAAGACTATAGAGGAGCTATTGAAGATTACAATAAAGCAATACAGATTAATCCTGAGTTTGCGGTTGCTTATCACAACAGAGGATTAGCAAAATTTGAACTCCCAGATTACAAAGCAGCTATTGAAGACTTTAATAAAGCGATAAAGATTACTCCAGAGTTGTCATCGGCGTATCACAACAGGGGAGTTGCAAGAGCCCATATACATGATACCCACGGAGCTATTGAAGACTTTAATAAAGCAATAAAGATCACTCCTGAGTATGCATCAGCTTATTACAACAGAGGAGTTGAGAAAGCTAATCTTCAAGACTACGTAGGAGCCATTCAAGACTACAATAAAGCAATTGAGATTACTCCTAGCGAGTTAGATATCTATTATAACAGAGGAGTAACAAAATTTGCGCTGCAAGATTATCGAGGAGCTATTCAAGACTTTAACAAGGTAATTGAGAATACTCCTGAGTTTGCAGATGCTTATTACAATAGAGGATTAGCAAAATTTAGATTACAAGATTATCGAGGAGCCATTGAAGACTCCAATAAGACCCTAGAGATTAATCCTAAGGCAGCAGATGCCTATTATAACAGAGGATTGTCGAAAATTCAATTAGGCGAAAAAGATACAGGCTGTTTAGATTTAAGTAAAGCTGGAGAATTAGGGTATGGAACAGTCTATGAAGATATCAAAAAATATTGTAATTAATTTTTACCAGAACCGATTGGAGCAAGTCTTCCGGCACTTTCCTGCTGTGGCGAGGCCAAAACCTACTACTAGCGGAAGGAAGTATCAAAATTGCAATGATAGTGGAGCCAATGACGTTAAATGGGATACAGAGAACTAGAACTTATTAAAAAGCTCCATACAAATACTGGATAAGTTATGAGAAAGTTAAAATTATTCCTAATTCTTGTAACTACCATTAATTCAATAAATCAAGCTCAACAGGTTGGCAATAAGTGCGAGGATTTACCCAGACAATTCTACAATTATGAAGTAGCTTTCGAAAAAATAAGTAAAGCAGATTTTAAAATTAATGAATCGGCTAATACTTCAAAAAGTTCATGGATAAGAGGTGCATCATATTTAAGCTGTGATGGCAAGACTGGTTTTCTAATTTTCAAAACTGACTCAAAAAATTATATTCATCAAGGAGTTCCATTGGGACTATGGCAAGATTTTCAAAGCGCGACATCATTTGGAAAATTTTGGAACACAAATTTAAAAGGTAAATATCAATTGAAAATTGCGCAATGAATTGCTTGATTATCTTTTTCATAACCCTTTTATCGACAGCAAATTCAACCGATGAATATAACATTGATGAGATCTATGAAAAAGTGCAACTTGATGGTGGAACATTAGATGATGAAGGTGATGACATTGACTTCATTTTAGTTAAGACAGAATTAAAGCAGGGAGAATACGAAATAGAAATTACAGATGGACCCGGAGATTTGTATGAAGTTAAGGGAACTGACTACTTCTTAAAGTTCAGATCGTATTATGGTTATGCTGGGTATGGCAACAAGGGACTTTTAATTATAGGGTCATCTAGTTGGTCAAGTAAGTTCATTAAATATGACGATTGAGATAGGCAATAGTAAATTAATATAAACGAGCAATCAAATAGATAGTAATGGAAAAAAAATCAGAAATAGGTAAACTCTCCTAGTACCCCCTTTACAGTCACTTGTTTTTTGCTAGCAGCCCTAACTTTTCCAATAATCCTCGCATCAACTCCAAAGCTTTTTGAAATATCAATTACCTCTTGAGCGTTTTTTTCGTCGAGATAAAGTTCCATGCGATGGCCCATGTTAAAAACTTTATACATCTCTTTCCATTCCGTTCCACTTTCTTCCTGAATTAATTTGAAAAGAAGAGGGATGTCAAAAAGATTATCTTTTATGATATGAAGATTTTCTACAAAGTGCAGCACTTTCGTTTGTGCTCCACCACTGCAATGTACCATGCCGTGAATTTCCGACCGAAGATTTTTTAATATTTCAATGACAATGGGAGCGTAAGTTCGTGTTGGCGAGAGAACTAATTTTCCGACGTTGACACCTACACCAGGCACTTCATCGGTTACTTTATATTTTCCACTGTAAACCAATTCCGGGGAAATATTTTGATCGTAAGATTCCGGATATTTAGAGGCGTAGTCTTTCTGAAAAACATCGTGACGCGCAGAGGTTAACCCATTACTCCCCATGCCGCCGTTGTACATATCTTCATAGGTCGCTTTTCCATCCGATGCTAACCCTACGATTAAATCCCCAGCCTGAATACGACTGTTGTCAAGGACATCCGAGCGCTTCATCCGACTAACTACAGTACTATCTACGATGATCGTTCTGACGAGATCCCCCAGGTCTGCAGTCTCCCCTCCCGTACTGACAATCCCAAGGCCATGGGTCCTTAACATTTCGAGAACTTCTTCAGTCCCGTTAATGATGGTGGATATAACTTCGCCCGGAACGAGATTTTTATTTCGGCCTATCGTGGATGAAAGCAGGATATTATTGGTGGCACCGACACAAAGTAAATCATCAATGTTCATGATGATTGCATCTTGAGCTATTCCTTTCCAAACTGAAAGATCACCAGTTTCTTTCCAATAAATATACGCTAGCGACGATTTGGTGCCGGCTCCATCCGCATGCATAACGGTGCAATAATCTTTATCGTTGCCAAGATAATCCGGGACAATCTTGCAGAAGGCCTTTGGAAAGAGCCCTTTGTCAAGCTTGCTGATAGCCTGGTGAACATCTTCTTTTGAGGCAGAGACTCCTCGTTGGGTGTAGCGATCGGAATTCAATGTGTATCAATCAAGGTGCAAATTAAGATTGATTGACCAAAGTTATTAGTGCCTGGAGGATAATTTTGAAAGGATTAATCCCTTTCACGCAAAGGACGCGAAGAAAAATCCGCAAAGGACGCGGAAAAATACAATGCGCAGACGAAGGTTTCAAAGGTGAATCACGCTTGTTCCAAAATTTTTTTTCTGAAGATTTCCCAAATGACGATTCCCAAACAAACAGAAATATTTAGCGAATGCTTGGTTCCTTCTTGCGGTATTTCCAAAGCAATATTTCCAAATTGGATTACCTCTTCGCTTACGCCATGGACTTCGTTTCCAAAGACGAGGCAATATTTTTGTGTGGCAGCCGGCGTAAATTTTTGGAGGGGGATGCTCTCCGACGTTTGTTCAATAATTACAATAGAATACCCTTCATTCTTTAATCGATTCATCAAAGAAGAAGCACTCTCAACATACTCCCAGGGCACGGATTCCGTCGCTCCTAAAGCCGTTTTTTGAATCTCGCGGTGCGGCGGCGTACCTGTAATTCCCGTTAAAAATATTTTTTCAATTCGAAATGCATCCGCAGTTCGGAATGCTGACCCAACATTATGAAGGCTTCTGATATTATCCAGCACAATACAAAACGGAATTTTTTCAGCTTCTTTGAATTCATCGATTGAAATTCTGCCTAGTTCGTCGAGTTTGAGTTTTTTCATGAGGTCCGTTGATCGGTAGATAATGGTTACCCGTCTTCAGCAAACATACAAGTTGAAGGCTTAAAGTAACATATTATGTTTATGTGGAGTTTAAAAGAATACTCTGGACGAACTTCATGAGAAAAAACAAATTCAGTCGCATCCTATCACTTTTAACGGATAACAATCAACCGTCATGAAACGCTACCTTCTACTCTTGACTGTCCTGGTTTCAATCCATTCATACGCTCAAGATTCATGGAAGGATGTCTACCGGGAAAGTGCATGGAAGCAGCGTGACAGCTGGCAGCGGCCGGAGGAGATTATCAAGAAATTAAATATTAAGACCGGTGATAAAGTGGCCGATGTGGGTTGTCATGAGGGATATTTTACCATTAAGCTTTCAGAGAAAGTTGGAGCGAAAGGAACGGTTTATGCCGTCGATGTAAGCAAAGACAAAATTGAGAAACTTAAAAACAATTTGGACGAACGAAAAATAACAAATGTTAATGTGATCTTAGGCGAAGAAAATAATCCGCACCTTCCAGCACTTGCCTTGGATGCCGTTTTAATAGTCGATACATACCACGAAATGGATGAACATCAAGAGATCTTGCAGAAAATCAAAAATGCATTAAGATTAGGAGGTCGTTTGGTACTTTGTGAACCAATTTCTGCGGAACGTAAAAATTTATCACGTGCGGAACAGGAGAGAAAGCACGAATTAGGAATAAATTATGCCCTGGAAGATTTAAAAAAGGAAGGATATAAAATCATCTTTCAGCAAGAGTCGTTCGTAGACAGGACAGTGGAGAAAGGAGATAAAATGTGGATAATTGTTGGGGAGAAAGGGAATTAGAGGATTGAAAAATTGTAAGATTGAAAGATTGTAAAATTGAAAGATTTCTTGGCTTCACACTCCAGCACGTTAAACAATTGATTGGTAACTTTTTACAGTTAAAGAATAACTTTTTTCGAAACAATCCGCCAGGGTTTTCGGACTTTTTTATCTTTGTTCATTATGAACGAAATAAAAGCGGCGATTGAAACACCGTTAATGAAACAATACAATGCCATCAAGGTCAAGTACCCTGGTGCGCTATTATTATTTCGTGTTGGTGATTTTTACGAAACATTTGGCAAAGACGCTATTACCGCCAGCAAGGTGTTGGATATAGTTTTAACAAAAAGAGGAGCTGGTTCTGCTTCTGAAATTGAATTAGCAGGGTTTCCACATCATTCGCTAGATAACTATCTTCCGAAGCTTGTCCGTGCTGGTCATCGCGTGGCGATTTGTGATCAGTTGGAAGATCCCCGATTTGTTAAAGGCATAGTAAAGCGTGGCGTAACAGAACTCGTAACTCCCGGATTGTCTTTCAACGATAACGTTCTGGAGCGCAAGCAAAATAATTTTCTTGCATCTATTTTTATGGGCAAGAATACGTATGGTGTTTCATTCCTTGACGTATCGACTGGAGAATTTTATGTTGCTCAAGGAAGTGAGAATTACATACTGAAATTGATTCAGGGGTTTGCTCCGTCTGAAATTATTTTCAGTAAACAAACACGTGCTCATTTTGAAGTTTTATTTAGTGATGATTACAGTACGTTTGCCCTAGACGAATGGGTGTACGGATTTGACTACGCATATGAAAAATTAATAAATCAGTTTAAGACGGCCTCGTTAAAAGGGTATGGTATTGATGAGCTAGGTGAGGCAATTATCGCTGCTGGTGCGGTATTACATTATCTGGAAGATACGGAGCATAGGGATACGGCCCACATCGCTGGTATCTCGCGCATTGATGAAGACAAATTTGTTTGGTTGGATAAGTTTACGATCCGGAACCTTGAAATTATTCATTCTCAAAACGACGGCGGCGTTCCGCTGATCGATATTCTTGATTGCACAGTAACCCCAATGGGTTCACGTCAATTAAGAAAATGGATGATCCTTCCGTTAAAGGACAAGTCGGCCATTGAAGAACGGTTATTGATGGTTGATACTTTTTTTAACGATCGAGCATTCGCTGAAAAAATCATAGAACCTCTAAAACATATTGCTGATTTGGAGCGGCTGATTTCAAAGGTTGCTGTGAATCGGATCAATCCGCGTGAAGTCCTTCAGCTTAAACGATCGTTGCGCTGCATTCTTCCCATTAAGCAAGCGCTGAGCTCGCATAATTCGCCGGAATTAAAAAAATTGGGGGATCAATTACATCTCTGCGAATTTTTAGTCGAAAAAATTGAAAAAGAGCTTCGTGAAGATGTTTCCATTGCAAGCAACCAAGGTAATCTCATCAAATCGGGAATTGATCCAGATCTGGATGAGTTGCAAAAAATAGCTTTCTCAGGAAAAGATTATCTGCTTCAAATTCAGAAGAGGGAAATTGAAAGGACTTCCATCAACTCTTTGAAAATTTCATACAACAAAGTATTTGGATATTATCTGGAGGTAAGCAATGCCAACAAAGAGAAAGTCCCAACAGACTGGATACGAAAACAAACATTGGTAAACGGAGAACGGTACATAACGGAAGAGTTAAAGGTCTATGAAGAAAAGATACTGAATGCGGAAGATAAATTAGGGGTCATCGAACAGCGCATTTTTAATGCACTTGTCCATCACGCGAATGACTATACACCTCAAATTCAGCAAAATGCGCGTGTACTTGCTCAGCTTGATTGCTTGCTTTCCTTTGCTGCCGTTGCCCAGGCGAATCGTTATACGAAGCCAAGTATCGATGAGTCATTGGTACTGGATATAAAATCGGGTCGTCATCCGGTTATTGAAAAACAGCTACCGGCGGGTGAAACATATGTACCGAACGATATTTATTTAGATAGCAATAAACAGCAAGTGTTAATTATTACCGGGCCTAATATGGCCGGTAAATCTGCCTTATTGCGGCAAACGGCCTTAATAGTTTTGATGGCGCAGATGGGAAGTTTTGTACCGGCGGAATCGGCTGCTATTGGAATTGTTGATAAAGTATTTACCCGCGTTGGAGCATCCGATAATCTTTCCAGAGGTGAATCAACGTTCATGGTGGAGATGACGGAGACAGCAAGTATTCTCAATAATCTAAGCGATCGAAGTTTGATTTTGATGGACGAAATTGGAAGAGGGACCAGTACTTATGACGGCGTTTCAATTGCATGGGCTATTGTCGAGTATTTGCATAACCACAAAGACTTCAAGCCAAAAACTTTATTTGCCACACACTACCATGAGTTGAATCAGTTACAGGAGGATTTAGTGCGTGTAAAAAATTTCAATGTATCTGTGAAAGAAGTTGGTGATAAGATCATCTTCATGCGGAAACTAAAACAAGGTGGAAGCGAGCATAGTTTTGGAATCCATGTAGCTCAACTTGCCGGGATTCCCAACAGAGTGGTATTACGGGCAAACGAAATCCTTCATTTTTTGGAGAAAGAAAAACATAAAAATGAAGGTGATAAAAAGTCAAAAGAAATTCCGCGACCCGCACCTCAAATGAGCTTGTTCGAGGCCGACCCGCGGTTCAAAGAGATTCAGGAGATGTTAAGTCATGTTGATATCAACACAGTCAGCCCTGTAGAAGCGTTGTTAAAACTGAATGAGGTTATTGGCATTCTAAAAAAGAAATAAACCTAACGTGGTGAGCCTTAAGCTCTTTTAAATTCCATTATTCGTTTTCTTATTCTGCTTAAGGATTCAGGCTGAATTCCTAAATAAGACGCTATGTATTGCTGTGGTATACGGGCAATGATGGGTGACTGCTCCTCTATCAATCTAATGTACATTTCTTCCGGAGTTCTTAGTAACAATTCTTGCGTACGCCTAGCCACATGGATGTACAAGCTTTCCGCTATTAACCTCCCAAATTTCTGCCAGACCGGAAATTGTTCGTACAGCCCTTGCACTTTTTCATAGCTCAACTCCATTAACTCAACTTCTTCAAGAGCCTTAATATTCAAAAGTCCCGGACTACGCGCAAGAAAGCTTGCATAGTCACTGGCGAATTCATATTCAAAGAAGAAATGTTTATTTTTCTCCTGATCATTTACCTCCATAAAGACTCGGAGCGATCCTCTGTTAATAAAGGAAACATGGCTGCATACCTCCCCGGCTTGGGAAAGGAATTCTCCTTTTTTCAGAAACCTGCGGGTCAGTGAATCGCGAAAGGCTCGCCATTCAACCTCCGAGAGGTCTAGAAATTGAAGGACAAATCGTCGCACAGGGGTGTATTCATCAGGCTGCATGCCTGAAGTTAACGAGAATCTTAGAAAGAAGGATTCCCTTAGCACTCCAAAAATTTACAAACCTGGCATAATGAACCCCGGCAGCTGAAATTATTAATCCCTTTCTAAAACGTAAATCTCACGTACGGAACGGGAAAAAACGATTGTTGATACTGAGTCACGATACTATTCGTGCGCGGATTATAGCTCTGAGAAAAAATATTCTTTGTGTTAAAAATATTTTGAAGATCTAAAGACACTTCCAACGTGCTCTTAACATATTCCTTCCGATACGAAAGTTTAATGTCGGTTCGAAAATAGGGATCCTGTTTCGTACTAAAGGCTTCGCTTTCTTTATACACCGTTCGTCCTAACTGTTGGGATTCCTCAAAATCAATAGGCGTTAAATATTTACCGCCGATGGTAGTCAGTTTAACGTTCAATGAAAAGAACCTGCCATTACTTCCCAGCTTCCACTCTTTACCAGCCAATAAATTGAGAACATATTGTGTATTAAAAGCAGTATTTCTTTCAACTCCGTCGCTGCCTTTGTAATTGGAATCAAATAAGGATGTGGTAAAAAGGAAATAGTAGCCCTGACTAAAGAAACGTTCCAGCGTGAGTTCAAGCCCCAGATTTCTTCCAAGGCCTTTGCTCACCAGGCTGTCCTCATCGGAGGGCGCAAAACTTGAACCTGTATTTAAAGCAGAAAACGAACTGGGCCTGGGTTCAACAGGAATATGACGTAGGGTCTGATAATAGGTTTCTGCCTTTAAGCGAAGGTTGTTTGAAATATTCCAGTCATACGTCAACACAAAATGATTGCTGATACTGAAATCAAGGTCTTTGTTAGTGAGAACGATTTCATTGGAAGGCGTCTTAGTTTGTACGTACGAAGTAGTGATGTTTTGAGCCTGATTGTGTAGGCCATAGCCTAAGCTCAGCGAGTTACTTTCATTAAACACATACTGTATGCTTACTCTGGGTTCTATAGTCACTTGCTGATTCAAATCATAGTATTGTCCGTGTATTCCAGTATTCAATGAAAGGCTATTGCTAAAACGATGCCTCCAGGTCGAAAAGAATTGGTACAAGGTCGTTTTATCTTCGATGTCAAGTCTTACCGTATCGCGGTTAAGATTAGCGTAAATATCCTGATTGAAAAGGTCAAATGACGATGCGTCGATTGTAAATCCTGAGGTTAGGCTATTTTTTGAATTGAATTTGGTGCGTGAATATAAATTCAAGGAATATTTTTCAGTACTAAAGTCGACAGCAGCCCTTAGATGTCTTGCAATCACTTCATTTTCATTGCTTCTCACCAGCGAGTCGGCGTAAAAATATTCACTAGTAGAACTGAATCCTGCAGTTGCTTTTAAAAAAGTGTTTGCCGAAAGATTGGTTTCGTACGTAATCCCTGCAATTCTTGTTCTATAACGGGGATAAGAATCTTGATTTTCACTTCCATATAAATCACTGTTCTCATTGAGATCGGCTTCACTGCCTAACAAATCAACTTCACTGTTACCACCAATGCCAAAGACAGTTATTTTACTTTTCTTGTTAAGGGGAACGCTGACCTTAAAATTCAGATCCTGGTACAAAGGAGTATTTGTACCCGTTCCAAACTCGATGCCAATAGCTTGAAAGATTGCGAGGGTTGAATACCGATAATTAACAATATAAGAAGCCTTCGTTTTTTTTGAAAACGGGCCTTCTGCGCCAAACTCAAATCCATTAAATCCTACTTGTCCCATGAACTCCTTTTCCTGATTGTTTCCATCGCGCAACTTTAGGTCAAATACCCCAGCAGTTGCATTCCCATATTGCGCTGGAAAGGCGCTGGTCATAAAATCCGACTTGTCAAGGTTGTTATTGTTAAGAATGCTTACGGGTCCTCCAGTGCTAACCAATGCTCCGAAGTGATTTGGATTGGGAATATTTAATCCCTCCAACTGCCATAACATACCTGTCGGTGAATTACCGCGTACGACAATATCGTTCCGTGAATCATTACCGCCTACCACGCCAGCAAAGTTCGCCGCCATTCGAGATGGATCCCCCAAGGCACCGGCATAGCGTTTCGTATCGTCTACATTAAAGGACCGTGCACTAACTACAGCCAGGTCGTTGTTGGTGGCCGTTTTGTCTTCTTTGGTATCCGCGACAATGACAATTTCACTTAGCTGGCTTACACTTTCAGTAAGACCAAAATGAAGCACAACCTCTTTACCCGCCGTGACGACTATATTGCCAATGGTTTGATCTTCGTATCCAACGTAGGTAATTTTCAGAGTTTGTCTTCCAACCGGAACATTTTCGATTCGGTAGTTCCCGTCTACATCGGTTGTACTGCCAAGCTGTTTATCAATTGAACCAATGACAACGATGTTGACTCCGATAAGAGGAGTATTGTTAACTTCATCCACTATGCGTCCACGGATCGTCTGAGTTGATTGTGCCTGAACTTGTATAGAGGCGAGGTACAAAGTAAGAAGGCTCGCCAGTGTCCGTGAAGCAACGTAAAATTTCATGTGAACGGTTTTAATTGTAACAAATTTGCCACAATACCTTCACTTGATTCGTTGACTTGGGTCAATTAAATCGAAATCCCTTATTGATCTGAGTTAAGAAACAATGTTAAGGACTGCTTGAACAACATACGTACGGATTGAATAAAAAGAAAAGGAAAATGAGGTAAGAAACTTACTTCCTGTAATTATTCTTTTTAAAAGGTTTATCGAAATTTCGGCTTTTGAAATTGGTCTTCCTTTTCAACTGCGGCTCATAGACCGGCCCTTCTCCAATGGAAGCAGGCAACGGGAGTTTCGCGATCGTATCCCCAATAAGATTTTCGATACTTAGAAATTTTCGCTGATCTTTTTCGTTGATAAAGGTCACAGCAGTTCCTGTAGTTTCAGCACGAGCTGTACGGCCTACGCGATGAACATAATCTTCAGGATCGGGAGGAACATCGTAATTGATCACCAGACTGATGCCCTCCACATCGATCCCCCGCGATAGCACATCCGTACCTATGATCATGTTGATTTGTTTGTTTTTGAAGGCGCGCAGGATTTGTTCGCGTTCCTGTTGATCGAGGTCCGAGTGAAAGGCTTTTGCACCCAATCCTGCCCGTTCAAAAATGACGTCCAGCTTTTTTACGTTCTCTTTTGTAGACGCAAAAATCAGTACGCTATTCCACGTGTAGTGATTTAAAATATGTTTGATGAGGGCAATCTTTTGAGTATCATATACTACATAGGCCTGTTGTAAAATTCCAGCGGCTGGTTTTGCAATGGAGATATTTATTTCCTCAGGCTGATTTAATATTTTATTTGCCAGTGTCCTGATTTTTGGAGGCATGGTTGCCGAGAATAATACCGTTTGCCTTTTCTTAGGCAGGTAGTTAATGATTTTCACGATGTCATCATAAAAACCCATATCCAGCATGCGATCTGCTTCGTCAAGCACAAGATGTTCAAGGTGATCTAAAATTATTTTGCCTGTTGCCAAAAGCGCAATGAGTCTCCCGGGAGTTGCAATGATGATGTCAGCACCCTCTTCAAGGGCTTTTCGTTGCTGATCCCAGGTGGCTCCATCACCTCCTCCATAAATTGAAATGGAACTCACTCCAAGGAAATATCCAAAGCCTTCAATTTGTTGGTCAATTTGTTGCGCCAGCTCCCGAGTTGGTGCAATGATTAACGTATTTAAATGACGTTTTTCCGTATGAATAATCTTATTCAAAATCGGTAAAAGATAGGCGGCTGTCTTGCCGGTACCCGTTTGAGCGCAGGCAATTAAATCCTTTTGTTGAATTATTACCGGTATGGCTTTCTCTTGAATCGGCGTAGGGGTGCGTATTCCCATGGAATCTAGTCCGTCTACAAGCCTCTCATCAAAATTAAAATCGTGGAAGGTCAAAGGTTAGGGTGGAATTATTTAGAACTATTAATTAAACAATATTATAAGAACTGCAAGATCGTTGTTTATGCCAACTATCGCTAATTTTTCATGATTTGGAAAACACTGGGCTAACAAACCGACACAAAATATTAAATCATATCCACTTTTTCAGCTTCATATTCCTTCCGTAATACGGCCGCTTCCTGCTTATTTTTGGAATTCAATATATGCTTGGGCACTTGCTTTAAATCCCAGATTAAGCCAACCGCTGCAAAGCCTCTTAAGATATAATAGGTAATATCTATTTCCCACCAGAAGAACCCCTGCCGTGCCGCCGTTTCGTAATAATGGTGGTTGTTATGCCAACCTTCACCCAACGTCAACAACGCGAGCCAAATACTGTTCCGCGATTCATCGTTCGATTCATATCGCTGCGTTCCAAATTTATGCATGATTGAATTGATCGAAAACGTAGCGTGGTACAAGATAACAGTACTTAAAAAGAATCCGATAAATAAAGAAGAAAAGCCAGCAGTTGTAAACATCATCGTAATACTCCCACCATTCACAATACCACCCAACGCCATGACTACAAGCGCCAATAACACAGGGGCAACCAGATAATGTTTGTTCAACCAAACCAGTTCCGGGTACTTCGCATAATCTCCGATAACTTTATAATCTGTTTTCTTAAAATCCGGTCCGACGATCCAGCCAATGTGCGAGTACCAAAAACCATAAATCTTCATGGAATGGGGATCTGCCGGCGTATCGCTGTGCCGATGATGGTGTCGGTGATGAGCGGCCCACCATAAAGCCCCCTTTTGTGCCGTCGTTTGAGCCATAAAAGCAATTACAAACTGAAACCAGCGAGAAGTTTTGTATGACTTATGTGCAAAGTATCTATGATAGCCCCCTGTAACCCAAAACATGCGTGTCACATACAAAACGCCACATACAATCCAGTCAAACGCGGTTGCTCCCGTGTACAATGCCCCCAGCGGAAGCAAATGCACAACAGCAAATGCAATCTCTTGAAGAATGATAGGTTTGCTCCTTGCCTCCGGGGTGTGTGTTTGACTCGTCATATAAGGTCAAACAAAAAAAACAAAATATAGTGTCATCTCTAGCTCCAGATTCGCGAAATAAATCAAAGGTAATGTTTTTTAAAACCAAGTTCAGGATGGTTCATAAACAAACAACTGTGAGGTAGCATGCAAGATTTTTAATATTATAGCGTAAATAACGGTGTGAAGAATCTAAAAAATGCATTGTATCTTTGCAAGGAAATATGAATCAGGAGCAAACGATCATACTTTATCAACCAATGTTGCAAGCGATTGCTTATAACCTTGTACGGTGTAAAGCTGATGCGGAAGATATTGTGCAGGAGACCTTTCTAAGGTGGTTAACCCTTGGCCCACAAAAAATAGAAAACACGAAAGCCTATTTAATTACTGCGGTTAAAAATAATTGCCTGAATCATCTCAATGCATTGCGAAAGAAGAAAGAGGAGTTATTTAATACAAACAATATAACCGATTTGATCGGCCGTTTTAAGGAAACCAGTTTTGCCTATTTGGATTTTGACGTTGAAATAACGAAGGCAATGAAGGTATTACAGGCAAAGCTAGAACCCCTGGAGAGAGCCGTATACCTGCTTAAGGAAGTTTTTGACTTTGATTATGAAGCCTTACAAGAAGCTTTAGACAAAAAAAAGGATCATTGCCGGCAGCTTTTATGCAGGGCAAAAAAAAAGCTGGAAAGGGAAACATCCAAAATAAATTTTGAATTTCCTGACAAATCAAAGCTAATAGAAAGCTTTCATAAGGCATGTAGCATAGGGAACGCTACCGACCTGGTGAATGAACTTAAAAAGGATGTTTCTGTTTCTATTAATAAATCCTGAATTTTTTTTGGCAAAACTGTCACAAACTAACTTTCAGATTGTCTTGCAGAAAACCACTAGTTGGTTTCTAGGACATTTGTTCAATTAATAACCTAAATCTAATCATGACTGTCATTTTGGTATTTTTTATAGCGAGCTGGTATTTATCGCTATTCTTTCAAACATTCTTCCTGCATCGTTATGCAGCTCACAAGGCTTTTACGATGAATAAATTCACTGAAAAGGTGGTTTTCGTTCTTACTTGGTTTTTTCAAGGATCTAACTACCTAAGCCCGTACGGTTATGGTGTGATGCATCGGATGCACCATGCATTTGCCGATACGGAAGATGATCCACATTCCCCCAAATACGATGAAACTATTTGGAATATGATGTGGAAGACCAAAACGATCTATTCCGACATCGCCAATAAAAAAATGATTCCGGATAAACGTTTTACTGAAGGAGTGCCTCAGTGGGAAGCGTTTGACAAATTCGCTCGTTCATGGCCGTCCCGGATTTTCTGGGCTGCAGTCTATATCTCAGTTTACTACGTTTATGCCGACGTATGGTGGTTATGGTTATTGCTGCCAATCCAATTTTTGTTAAGCCCGATCCATGGTGCGATCATCAATTGGTTTGCCCACAAATACGGATACAGAAACTTTGAGGTAGGCGATACTTCAAGAAACTTCTTACCGGTCGATTTTCTAATGATGGGCGAGAGTTACCATAACAATCATCACAAAAATGGATCTCGTCCGAATTTCGGCGGAATTCGATGGCACGAGATTGATCCCACATACCAAGTGATGAAGGTTCTTGATAAGCTAAGAATTATCAGGCTTAATACACACAAAGAGATACAAATGGAAAATGTGGAGAAAGAGAAAGCGAAAGCAGCCTGACATTTCTTAAAATACTGATATAAAAAAAGCCACAGTGATGTGGCTTTTTTTATGAGTGAAATTGATCCAATATTTTCTTAATTCCCTTCCTTAAAATATTTATCCTCCTCCTCGTCCAAAGGTTCGTCTCCTTGAATCGATTTCGGGATCACACCAACCTCAAGGATCTTAAACTCCGTACGTCTGTTTTTCTGCCTACCTGCGGAATTGTCGGTACCGTCAGGGTTCGTGTTTCGGGCAATCGGTTTTGATTCGCCATAACCCTTTGCCACCAGCCTATCAGGTGCAATGCCATGCTGAACAATGTAGCGGACGGCTGATTCGGCACGTCTATGTGATAGGTTGAGGTTGAAGACATCGGAGTCTACGCTATCAGTATGGGAGCCCAATTCAATTTTAATTTCCGGATTGTCAATAAGCAATTGAACAAGTTTGTCCAGTTCCTTTGCGGCATCATCCCGAATTTCAGCCCGGTTGTAATTGTAATAGATATTATCGAGAGCAAAAATTTTATTGATCTCAATTTTATCCAGTACCAACGTGGTATCGAGCGTGACGTTCGTGATGAGGTCTTTTAAGGTGGTAGGATCAACCCCTTTACTTTTCGTTGTATAAGGCTGACGTTTGATCAGATAACCATCTGTTTCTGCAACCATGTTATAATCCTCATTTTCATATACACGGAACAAAAATTTTCCATCATCGCCCGTTACATAATCCTGCATAATCTCTCCCTTTTCGTCAATTAGATTGACCTTTGTGTTAGGTAAAATCTGCTGCTTGCCATCTTTGTCTAGTGTATAGGTGATCCCCTGGAGGTAATAATTAATTACTTTTAAATTGGGGTCTTCATTTACAAACGTATAAATGTCGTCGTCTCCTTTGCCACCTTCACGATTTGAGGTGAGGAAACCCCGGTCAGGACGAAATAGAAATATGGCGAAATCATCGCCTGATGAATTAACCGGTTGAGCCAGATTTTCGATAACCGTTTTTCCACTTGCTCTTTTCACTACAAACACGTCTAACCCGCCGTAGCCAGGGTGACCATCAGAAGCAAAGTAAAGTTTGGCGTCCTCAGCCACATATGGAAAAAGTTCATTGCCAGGTGTATTGATCTCAGGGCCTAAGTTTCGTACGCGCGAAAATCTGCCACGGGTATCCATCTGAGCAGAGTAAAGATCGGTACCGCCATAGCTGATTTGCGTCCGCCCTTTAGCTTTTCGATTAGAAGCAAAATACAGTGTGCGTCCATCCGGGCTAAAAGCTGGCGATGAATCCCACGCCCCTGGTTCATTAATGTTGATCATAACAGGTTCTGACCAGACATTATTCCTAAACCTCGAGATATAGAGGTCCACATCCTCCGTGCTTTTTCTTTTACCAGAGTTCCCTTTTGCAAAAATCATCGTCTTGCCGTCGGGAGAAAAGGTAATACACCCATCGTTAATACTTTCTGTGTTTATTCCTTGTGGTAAAGCCGCCACTGTAGCAACATCCACGTTAGCGCCCCTGCTAGCTACTTTGTAAATATCTGTAAACGGCGTTCCTGTCGCTTCGTAGATCTTATCCTTGCCGCGGGAAGACGTAAAATATAATTCATTGTTTAGGAATACAGGCGAATATTCACTTGAGGGAGTATTGATTAATTCCAGGTTTTTCACCCGGTAATAACTTTGCCTTTCATTAAGCTGCTCCAGGTAAGACAAGCCATTCATTTCTGCTTGTGCTCTATCCTTTAATGCCGTATTACTGGTACTTGTGATTATTTCGTTCAACTGCTGACGAGCTTCCTCGTATTTTCCGTTGGCCTTTAAAGATTGCGCAAAATAGAACTGAATAGAGTCCTTGTCTATTCCACGTCCACCTGCCTTGGAGTAATATGCTTCAGCTTCTTTGGGACGGTTGCTTAGTCGGTAGGATTCAGCAATGAAATAATTTGCCTTTCCATTATTTGGATTCTTTGCAATTGATTTTTTAAAAAGATCAATAGAATTTTGATACTTACCCAGATTAAAAGCCTTCATGGCTTTTTTTTCGGTGCCGCATGATATCAGGAATACAGGCACGACGAACAATAAAAATCTCAACCTCATAACGTTTCGAAAAAAGATTAATAAAACTACAAAAATATCCGGCTAACCGGCTAATGTCTCGTGTGGTAAATAACGTTTAAGCCAGGTGGAACCTGCAGTTACTAACCAGCCCTGAGTTAATTCGTGCTTCGTGCTCACCAGATTATTAAACATTAGGCTGTTATTATTCCATACATCATCCGCCAATTTCTGTTTCAAATTAGAAATTGGAATGGCGATAACCTCGTCACCCTCCTTAAAGGCTACTTGCGTACGTTCAAAAAAATCGATATTCAATTCCTCTCCTATTTTCTTTAACGTTCGTACTGAATCATCAATTGAACATCCGCTTGCCGCGTTCGCTTGCTCATCGGCAGCCAAAATAATAAACCGATCAAATCGTAGATCAAACGATGCCTTCATAGTACTGCCATGAACTAACCAACCTTCAGTAAACGCCGAAAGCGCATCTGAAATTATCTTACTTTCCTGAGAATTAAATTTTCGATTGCTCTGAAAAATCCAGATTCGCGCTTGATCAGGAAGGCTTTGAAATGGGACAAACATATTTCTTTTTTATATATGATAACTAACCTTGTGCCTCAGCAATAAGTTCTGCTAAATCCTTTACTTGAACATCGGTTTCTCTGTCTTTATTTTTTACACCGTCACTCATCATCGTCATACAGAACGGGCAGGCAACGGCAATCGTCTTAGCGCCGGTTGATAAAGCTTCCTCGGTGCGTTCAACATTAATGTCCTTAAATCCTTTTTCAGGTTCTTTAAACATTTGTGCCCCACCAGCTCCGCAGCATAATCCGGTGGTCCGGCACCGTTTCATTTCCACCAGGTCCGCATCGAGTGCCTCTAATACTGCCCTGGGCGCCTCATAAATATTGTTGGCCCTTCCAAGATAGCATGAGTCATGGTAGGTGATTTTTTTTCCTTTAAAGGAACCACCTTCCTTAATCTTGATCCGACCCTCGTTAATTAATTGCTGTAGAAAAACCGAGTGGTGAATAACTTCATAATTTCCACCTAGCCCGGGATATTCATTTTTTATGGTGTTGAAGCAATGGGGACAGGCGGTAACAATTTTCTTAATACCATAGCCATTCAATACCTGAATGTTATTCATGGCCTGCATCTGGAAAAGAAATTCATTTCCCGCTCTTCGGGCAGGATCACCTGTGCATGTTTCTTCCACTCCTAATACCCCGAACTTGATACTCACCGCAGATAGAATTTTAACGAACGCCTTGGTAACCCGCTTGTATCTGTCATCAAAGGAGCCAGCGCATCCCACCCAAAAAAGAATTTCAGGAACCTCTCCTTTGCTTTTTAATTCGGCCATGGTTGGAACAACGTATTGTGCGTCTGACATTATGTTATTTTTTTAATTCATTAGCCCAATTAAAACGATCGCTGGGAGAAAATTTCCAAGGGGCAAAATTAGTTTCTATGTTTTGAAACATGGAGTTCCAAGAGGCAGGAGCTCCGGATTCTTCCATGGCTACATAGCGTCTTAGTTCCAAAATAATTTCCAATGGATTGATCATAATAGGACAAGCTTCAACACATGCGTTGCAGCTTGTACAGGCATTGATCTCTTCCCGGCTAATGTAATTATCTAATAAGGTTTTCCCATCCTTAAATCCATTTCCCCCTTTTGCCAGACTTTCACCCACTTCTTCCATTCTGTCACGGGTATCCATCATGATTTTCCGGGGCGAAAGTTTTTTACCCGTGATATTGGCAGGACACTCCGAAGTGCACCTTCCACACTCAGTACAGGCATAGGCCGCCATCAGATTATTCCAGGTTAGGTCATTAATATCTTTAGCACCAAATCTGCCAGGAGGAGTCTCAGAGGCCGGTGTAGTTGATTCTGATATACCCAGCATCATTTTCACCTCATTTGTAACAACGGGCATATTTTCCATATACCCCTTAGGTTCCAGTTTAGCAAAGTAAGTATTTGGAAAGGCCAAGAAGATGTGCAAATGCTTCGAGTAGGTAATGTATACAGCAAATCCCAAAATTCCGATGATGTGAAACCACCAGGCAAAGCGTTCTACGAAAATGAGTGTAGAAGTGCCTACGTTTTGAAGTGCCGGGATGAGGAAAGAGCTGAAAAATAAAGCACCCGTAGGTGTATAATGTTCGACAGACCTTTGTTGCAAGACCTGGTCGGAAGCATTCATAGTGAGAATAGCAATCATCAATACTATTTCGGTTAGCAAAATAATGTTTGCGTCCAATCTTGGCCAGGAGGTCATCTCTGCCGACCAGAAGCGTTTTAGCTTCAAGACATTTCTGCGGCATAACATAATAATGCACGAAAGCAGTACCGCTACCGCTAAAAACTCAAATACGTTCATAAGAACATGATAGAATCCTCCTAAATAGGGTGCAAAGATCCGATGTGTACCGGCAATCCCATCGATGACAAATTCCAAAACCTCCAGGTTAATGATTAAAAAGCCTGCATAAATAAAAAAGTGGAGAACGGCAGGCGAAACGCGCTTAAACATTTTCTTTTGGCCAAAAGCCACCAATAACAGGTTTTGAAATCGCTCTGACGATCTATCTTTAATCGACTTATCCTTACCGAGATTGATATTATTACGAATTCGCAAACACCGCTTCCAAATGAAGTAGATGGCTATGCAAAGGATAATAATGAAAGCTAGCTGCTGAATCATATTCCGATTTAAATCCTAAAATCTAATCATGCAATCCCTAAAATGAAAATCACTCTGTTCTTAGCTAAACAGCACTAACCGCCGCAATTCACAAATCCTTTCATCCATTAATCCTATAAATCCTAATCCAGTTTGCATGGAATCGAAATTTACATACTTTTGTGCCTCATTTTTAGGGTGATGTAGCTCAGTTGGTAGAGCAAAGGACTGAAAATCCTTGTGTCGGGGGTTCAATTCCCTCCATCACCACACCCAAAAACAAGCCTCTTTACGGAGGCTTTTATTTTTTATATCCATCTCAATGGTCAATTTTGATAATTTAGTGAGGAGTATTGTTTGCTTATGGTAATTTTTAGTAAAATTTGAGTTGAATGGGTATAGACCTCTCAGACATACCGAGTCGTTTGATTTACATCTATCTATCTGAGATAATTCTTGGACTTATTTTTTATTTCATTTTTCGGCATTTCGGACACCTCTACCGTAGACGGTTCTTGCACACCTGGGCAAAGAGCTGGTTGGCATTTGCTCTCTACATGGCAAGCTCTGGAATTGTTGAGATTTTCTTGCTAGATGGCCGTACGTTTGAGCGTACCGTGTTTAGTATCATTGCGCAACTTTCCTGCTTTCTTCAAATAATATTTATTCTGCGCGGGACTTACGAGCTCATTTATGAAAAGGCCTTTTCAAGGAGGCGGTTTAGTTTCATACTTCTGCTATCCATTGTTGTTGCCTTTCTGTCCATTATAGCATTTAGCCATTCGGGAGAATTTTTTCATTATCTGATAAGTTCCGGCAGTCGGGCCGTCATAACTGGGATAGGTTTTTTGATAGCTGGAATAGTAGTCTGGACAAATAAAAAATTTACAAAAGGATTCGGGCAACAACTTCTTACCAGCTCACTGATTATTTTCAGTGTTTATCAGTTGTATAATTTTACCGTAAAACTGCTCAATGTTCTGGGTAAGCGGATAGATGGGCTCGATCTTTTTGGAGCGGTCGATCTCTTATTAATTTCAATGATGGGAATGAGTATGGTTATGTGGTTTCTGGAGGATGAGCGCCAGAAATTAAACGACGAAAACAAAGAGCTTGATAGTTTTTTGTCAAGTGCATCTCACGATTTACGAACACCTATAGCTTCCATATTAGGATTAACTTATCTAGGCAGGATAGAACTGGCGGAAGAAAAAGCCCGAACCTTTATGAATATCATCGAGGAGCGGACCAAAAAGCTGGATTTGGTAATAAGTGACATTCTCAACTTATCCAGAAGTAAAAAGATCGCAGTCAAGATCGAAGAATTGGACCTGCGGCAATTGATTGAAGAAACTATTGCGGATATAAGGTTCAACAAAGGTGCTTCGTCTATCTCGCTCGATTACCAAGCGCACCCCAGTCACACATTTAATTCAGACTACAATCAGATGAAAATCATCTTGAATAATCTAATGGGGAACGCGGTAAAGTATCACAATCTCGATCAACCCAATCCATTTATACGAGTAACTTTTAAAAGAGAGAAGCGGACCATCGAAATCTCAGTGGAAGACAACGGAAGGGGTATCTCAAATGAGAATGTACCTAAGATTTTTGATATGTTTTACCGGGCGTCAGATGATACTGACGGAACAGGATTAGGTCTTTATATTGTAAAGGAAGCACTCAATAAAATAAAGGGGATCATTTTTGTAGATTCTGAACTAGGCAAAGGAAGCAAGTTTAGAGTTGTATTGGAGAATGTATAAAAATCACTTGTAGTGCTTCAGTCTGACCACCTCTTCTCTATTCAAAAATCTCCATTCGCCACGGCCCAAATTTTTCTTGTCCAGACCAGCGTAGACCGAACGGTCCAATTTTACGACTTCATAATTCAGTGATTCAAAAATCCTACGGATAACCCTGTTCCAACCGATATGGATTTCAATTCCGAGAGTTCTTTTATCTTCTGTCAGAATAGCGAGATCATCTACCATCGCTTTACCCTCTTCCAGCTTTACACCTTCCAGAATTTGTTGGGCATCGCCTTTTGTTATTGGCCTGTCAAGTTCTACTTTATAAATCTTCTTTGCGTTGTGGGAAGGGTGCATGAGTTTATCAGCAAGTTCTCCATCGTTAGTAAGCAACAGCAACCCCGTTGTATTTCTATCCAAACGACCCACTGGATAAACGCGCTCTTTTACGGCATTACCGATGAGGTGCATTACCGTATTGCGCTCTTGCGGATCGCTTGTTGTCGTCAGAAAGCCTTTCGGTTTATTTAATAAAATGTACACTGGCTTTTCGGCGCGCAGAAGCGTGCTCTCATGCCTGACTTCGTCACCAGGATTTACTTTGTAGCCCAGTTCAGTTACTGTTTTGCCATTTACTGAAATAACACCCATTGTAATGAGCTCGTCAGCTTCACGCCTGGAGCAAACCCCACTGTTGGCGATGAATTTATTGAGTCTGATTTTTCCTGTCTGTGTAGGAGCCTCTATATCGAGGCGTTTCGAGCCTTTGATATTCTCTCTCTCAAGATCCGATTTTGGTTTTTTAAAAGGGAGCTCCTTGCGATCCGGTTGGGTATCATTTTTCGGAAAAGCATCGGTATTCTCATCTCGTTTTTTATAGGGCCTTTCGCGTCTTAAGCTCGTAGAAGAGTTTTCAGATCTAACCGGATTTGTTCGTTCCCTCTTAAATGCAGGTTTTTCTCCAGAATCTTTTTTATCAAACTTTTTATAAGGTCGATCTGGGCGGGAACCTCCAACATCATTCGAATTTTCGCCCGTGAACTTCCTGGGTCTATCACCTTCGGCGTCGCGCGAAAAAGGTCGTTTTTTGTATCCAGAAGAGTCGTCACGCTTTTTAAAGGACGATGGACGCGATGCACTTGAATCAAATTTTTTATAAGGTCGCTTCCCTTCGGCAGATGGATCAACGCTTTTCCTTGGATACCTGGGACGTTCTTCCTTGTCAAAAGGTTTCCCAGAATCTTTTTTGTCGGATTTTCGATATCCTGATGAGCCTGTTCTCTTATCGCCCCGAAACGAAGGCTTAGAGGAAGTGTCATTCGAATCAAATTTTTTATAAGGCGGCTTTCTCTCAGGCGGCGAAGAAAAACTTTTCTTCCCCCCGTATGGGGGCCGTTCGCCTCTATCCGATGATTTGTCCGAATCTTTTTTGTCGAATTTTCGATTTGAATTTCCGGTAGAGCCGGATCTTTCTGCTCTAAAAGAATTTTCTTCGCGAGGTTTTCTAAAAGGTTTACCCGTCCCTGATCTTCCAGAACTTTTGAAAGGCTTATCAGACTTTCGGTTAAAAGGCTTTTTGTCAGAGTTTGACCGGGACGATGAAGATGTTGTACGGCTGCCGGAGCGGCCACCTGTATTACGCTTGGCCATCGGTCTCCTTTTGATCTAAGTTCTCGCCAATAGAATTAACTTCTGCTACGAACTCTTTAGGAGTGGGTAATTCATTGATATCATTGATGCCAAAGTATTCCATAAATTTAGCGGTAGTACCATAAAGCATCGGGCGGCCGATCGTTTCGGCTTTCCCCGTAATCTCGATTAGACCCTTATCCAAAAGCTTTTGAACTGCATAATCACAGTTTACACCCCGGATATTTTCAATTTCTGTTTTTGAGATGGGTTGTTTATAAGCAATGATGGAAAGTGTTTCCATTGCAGACGTAGAAAGGCGTTTCTTTGATTGCTGTTTGAGCATGATCCCGATACTTGCCTGATAAGCAGGTTTTGTCAAGAACTGATAACCGCCTGCGGCTTTAAAAAGCTGAAAAGAAAATTCTTCTGCCTGAAATTTTTCTTCGAGTCGTTGAATGGCAGCCAAAATATCTTCTTCCGGAACATCAGCATTGAACATTTCTGATAAGCATCCTCTGATCTCCCCCATTCGAATTGGGGTAGGAGAACAGAAAATAAGGGCTTCAATATGGTTTTGTAAAAAATCCAAAGTTATTGTTGATTAAAGATAACCGAAAAACAAAGTTGTTAATCGTGTTGCATCATTTTAGCCTCGATTGATTGAGTGGTGTGAGGTACTGCAATCAAACGTTCTTTGGGAATCAGCTTGCCAGTGACCGAGCAGATTCCGTAAGTTCCGTTTTTAATCCGGACCAATGCATTTTCCAGGTTCATTATATATTTCTGCTGACGTGCAGCAAGTTGACTAAGATTTTCTTTCTCGGCAGTTTCAGCGCCATCCTCTAAAACTTTCGTATTGCCTCCCGAAGTAGCATCCGTGCCCTCATCGTTATTACGATTCAGAGTCTCCTTAAGAATCCTATATTCATCGCGGGCTTTATTTAGTTTCTTGTGAATAAGCGTTTCAAATTCATTTAGTTCTTCTTCGGAATAACGGGTTCTGGAATCAGCCGACTTGGGGTTATTCGTTTGTTTATGAGCAATCGGCCTTTGATTAGGAATTGGAAAAATGCTCAGTTGTGGTGGTGGCGGTTTTGGAGCAGCGACAGGCATGAGTTTTTCCGCTTTAGGCATAGCCGCTTTTGGAAGAGGAGCTGGTCTTTCTATTTTTTCAACCACTTCCACTTTCTCCTCTTTTTTTGGTGCTATCACTTTTTTAGGAACTTCTTTCTTAGCCACAGGAGCCTTTTTAGGAGCTGCTTTTTTAGCGGCCTTAGGAGCTATTTTTTTAGCAACAACCTTTTTCGCTGGAGCTTTTTTAGCTTTTACAGAAGCAGGCTTTTTAGCTTTAGCCTTCGTTATAGGTTTTGCTTTGGCAGGAGATTTCTTTGCTGCCTTAGGGGATGACTTTTTATTCTTAGCCATAGTGCGGTACTCCGTTTAATAAAAGATGCGCAAAATTATGCGCTCGGCCCCGAAAACAAAAAATATTATACAATTAATTCCATAATGTCAGTTTTAACCTTAATTATTTACCTTTCCTTGCAATCGCATGAGCCTTATGAATGCTTTTTTTCAAATCTTAGTGATTTTCCTAGTACTTGGCTGTAGTCAGAACCCAACCAAAGTCTCCTCTTCAAACCTTCAGCCCGGTCCGATTACGCTAGTGATTCATGGTGGTGCAGGAACAATTACCCGTGAAAATATGAGTCCCGAAAAGGAAAAGGCTTACCATTTCGAACTCGGAAAAGCACTGGATAGCGGTTATGCAGTTCTCGCCAAAGGGGGTAAAAGTATTGACGCTGTTATCGCGGCAATTAAGATTATGGAGGATTCACCGTTGTTTAACGCAGGTAAAGGTGCTGTTTTCACAAATGCGGGTACCAATGAACTCGATGCTTCGATCATGGATGGAAGCAATCTAATGGCTGGCGCCGTAGCCGGCGTTACCACGATCCGAAATCCTATTCGAGCTGCTTACGCGGTAATGACAGAGTCAGAACATGTTATGCTGGTTGGAAACGGCGCAGAAGAATTTGCTAAAGCTCAAGATCTGGATATAGTACCACCTTCATATTTTTTCGATTCTATCCGCTATGAGCAGCTGTTGAAATTGAAAGAAGCCGATGGGGATAAAAAATCCCATGATAATACTGCGGCTGCCGATAAAAAGTTTGGCACCGTCGGATGCGTGGCTCTCGATCAGTTCGGAAATCTTGCAGCTGGTACTTCGACCGGAGGTATGAGTAATAAAAAGTACGGCCGAGTGGGTGACTCTCCTATAATCGGTGCAGGAACCTATGCTAACAATAATACTTGTGCTGTATCAGCAACCGGGTGGGGTGAATATTTTATCAGGCTAAGCGTTGCACATGATATCGCTGCTTTAATGGAGTATGGTAATGTATCGGTAAAGGACGCTGCCGATAGTGTAATCATGCGAAAACTTCCAAAACTAGGAGGGGACGGCGGAGTTATCGCGTTAGACAGACAGGGAAATTTTGCGATGACCTTTTGCACGAAAGGTATGTATCGCGGTTATATCACCAAGAAAGGGGAAGGAAAGACCTTTATTTATAACGATTGATCCACATGGGGATTGATGACGTCAAGTTTCAAAATCGTGTTGCAATCGCTACGCGTTTTTGAAATTTTCTGGTCATCCCATGTTGATTGAAGATTTCAAACCAAACCATATAGTAACCCACTCGTACCTTACTTCCATCTTCACGATCGCCGTCCCAACGATAGAATCCCGATGTCCCTAAAATATCGTTGTTTGCCAATTGCTTTATTAAATGACCTTGCGGATCGAATATTTTCACATTGGCAACAAAGCCCCCGAGATCAAATTTGTAATGTATTTGAGTAAAATCAGGTTGGCCATTTATTGGATTAAAAATTTCAGGCTCCACCTTTATCGGTTCTGAAATTAAGGATAGCTGTGGCGTTGCATTTGAATTTAAATAGCCCGGCGTCGCAAATCCGACATTGGAACTAGCCGACTTCCAGTTTTGACCTGGATCTGTAGGTTGGGCAAATGAAATGCGTTCAAGCGATACACCTTCTTCGTCTTTGATAAATAGAGAATGCATGTCTTTCGTATAAAAAAACAGATCCATGAGTTTGCTGCTGCTATTAATCAAGGCCACAGAACCCATATCATCATTAAAGGCTGGTAATTTATCGACACGCAAAAAGTTCTCTTCCTGGGAAGGGGAATATTCGCCCTTTAGAACGTCCACTTTCTCGGTAAGAGCCAAGTAATCACCCGGCTTTAATAAGAAATCATATGGGGTAATCGGTTCTATATTTTTCACAGCACCATTTTCAATATTGGCAAGTGACCAGTTTTTTAAGTTTATAAATTTGGCAGAGTTGTTTATGATCTCAACAAAATCTCCGCCAGTAGGCCTGGGGTTAAACAGTATTTCATTGATAAGAATATCAAGGCTGTCACCTTCCTCCGGTAGTCCAAAATCCGCGTTCGCAAAGTCTTGTTGAATTAAATTGCCGGCACAATCGAAGATGTTATTTAAGGTAATCGAATAGAGGGTGCCTGGTTGCATTTCTTTGTCCAGCGTCAGCTTAACTCCTGTAAGTGACGGGTCTGAAAACGAAACGTTGATCACTTCAGTCAGGGGCGTGATATCAAAATCGATTGTACGTGGTAATTGGCGCTGAAGTTTTTCATCAAACTTTAAATGAATTATCGTGGAGGCTAATGGGGTAACGGAACGCAATTGCGGTCCGGTAAGATCAGGCTTATTCGCGAAAACTGAATTTTGCTCGCCGGGACTTCCTCCGTTGCTGCTTTCGGAAGCAATCCAATTTTGGCCTTCACTGCAAAGGTTGTTTGGATCGATTAATTCCAATGTCCAACCGCCCTTACTTTTTTCTTCGTCCTTATACCATTCAACTGAATAGTTTATGGAGTCGACC
>CAZAHL010000054.1:0-27389 GCA_964484845.1 uncultured Chryseolinea sp.
GAAAGGTAACTTTGTATTCAATGCCGGTACCTGCTTCTGGAATCTACCACTCGCAACACCACCCGGTTTTCAAAACCCCGTTAACAACCAGGGTGATCAAGGCAAAACGGTGATTGATTTTACAAAAGGCAATCCGAAGGTGGAACGTATTACAAAGAACCTGATCGAAAGGGCGGTGGGAGAAAATCCGTAATAGGAATTACTCCGTGTTTATCATGATTGCATTGGCAGATTCGTAGATTGCCTGTACGTGTTGCAAGAGTTCTTTGCAATGAATCTAAAAAGGATTGTAGACTGTTGTAAGTCCGATAGAAAAAATTCAATTTGAATTTAAAATGGTGAGATAAAAAAAATAGCAGCTATGCCGATACTGCTTAGGAACATCAGGATTGGTGATATCCTTTTATAAAACGACTTGAAGAAAATAATTTACATATTGACCTTAGTCTTGCTTACAGCTTTTATTTGGGGACAGGTTTACACTGCTCAGTTCTTGGAATATGACGATAACTTTGGCCAACTGATCATGGTATTTCTGATTTCAGTAGCACTACTTATAGTTGGCATAGTCGCGATTCTTAGGAAAGTGAAACTTGTAATGAACAACTTGATCCTTAGTATTGGGTTTCTATTTATTAACTCCCCTTTTACAATTTTTTTCGTTGTGATGAACTACGACACGTTTTTTGGAGCTAGACTACATGTTGGATGACGGTATTGACGCCAAAATAAAACATGCGCTGTAGTTCAAGCGATTTTTCAAGTCGTGCTATTTGCTCGGCTCATCACACTGATCAATGATCAGATTTTAAATGCACACGTTTTTACAGCCCAAACGTTGTGGCAACGATTCGTTGAACATTGTAGATAAATGAACAAACAAGAAAATACTTACTGACATTCGGAGCACTAATTCCCCTGACAACTTTTGCAAGTGGTGGGGAGGTACTCGAATGGGTGTGGATCGAATTTTTTGTAGTAGTAGCATTCATAACAACGCTTACATTCGCGAAAATAAATTGGACAGGAAAAGGACTTATGATTTTTGTCTTTATTGTGACTGAATATTTGACAATGAAGCTGACTGACGATCTTTCCTATTCAAAGAACAGGCTGATGATAAATGTAATTTCAATAATTGCGCCGACCTTGACGACAATTGTTTCATATTGGATATTGAAGTCAAGATTTAAAAAGAAAATAAATTGATTCTTGAAACGAACCATCTGCTGCTCGAATGAAAAAACACCTTCAGATTTCAGGAACCTATGGACTTGAAAATAAAACTGATTCCTTCACTGGGACAATAACATTTGACGAAAGGGAAAATTCAATTCATTATAGTTGGAGCCTTCTTGACAGAGGCGGAAACTCAATCGGGAGAAAATCATTTAATGTTGACTTTCGACAAATTCCTGCTGGACAGGACAAATTTGAATTCTCAGAAACTCATGCAATTGAAGGAATAAGAAAATTCAGAATCGGAAGAGATAAAATAATTCAAGAATTAAATGTGAGCGGAAGCGCCAGCAGCTAACAACCTGCATGAGACATGGCGGGGGATCTTAATTATGAAGTGGAAATTTAAATGAAATACAAATAAATCTGACTTGGTATTTCCAAAACAAAAATAAATATGAGCTAGCTAGAACTTGTGACTTTTAGATTATCTAGAAAAATGAATGGTGCATAAGCAATTGCGTTGATATTTTAAAGTGAAAGATCTTACAACTAAATTACCTCAGCAGCGCCGACAATGACGCGGTTTCAAACATGCCTACTGCCAGATGACCCAGTTTATCATCGAATGACACCCGTAAGTTCTAAAAGGTTACTTAACGATTCCGTACCTTGGTCCCAGCAACAATGAACGTCAACTTCCATCTGCCTGACACCCCCGCACTTCGCAATGCTGTGCGCGCCATTTTCCAGACCGATGGATTTCCGGGCTTCAGCAACGAAACAATTCTACCCAAAGGCTGTACAGAAATCATTTTTGACCTAAGCGAAAGTCCATCGATCAATGGACGAATCGGCAATAGCCAGGGACGTTTGCCCCGATGTTTTATTTACGGCTATACACAAACGCCTATATATCTCCAGCTATCACGCCAGCAGACCTACTTCGGAATATTTTTTCATCCGGTTATCGTAAAACATATTCTTGGTATCCCTGCGAAAGAATTTGCCAATCGTTGGGTCGATCTTACACTCATTGATCCGTTGTTCAACACATTGTGGCATCGGCTCGCGGAACAAAAAGAATTTGCATCGCGTGTTGCAGTTGTGAGACAATGGATCGAAAAGAAAACGTCGCCTTTGAAAGGCCAGGAACAGAAGTTCAATGAATTCCTTTCTGGTTCGCTTTATAAAATGACCACGGTACCGCAAGTGGCAGATGAACTGTGTTATTCTCCCCGCCAACTTTCACGAAAGATCCAGGATATCACCGACATGAATACCGAGGATCTACTGTTGTATAAAAAATACCTTCGCGCGATCGAGCTGATCCACACTTCAAAATTATCGTTATCTGGTATTGCTCATGAGAGTCACTTTGCAGATCAATCTCATTTCATCAAATCATTTAAGATGTTCACCAACCTCACGCCCGGTGAATATGCTCAACTCAGAACTACCCACCTTCCTGGCCACATTTTTCACAATGTCCGATAAATACAATTGACCGGATCAATGGCGTTTTACTTTTGCCAAAAAAACGCTATGATAAAAAAACTCATTCTTTTCGTCTCTATTATTATTGCCAGCGGATTGCTGATCACCAACATCTACACCTCTATCGTGGACGCAACATCGTGGGGAAGCAACATTCCGATCTCTATTGAATCGGCTAGAAACTATTTCGCCGTGGTCAATCCAGGAACATTCTTCAGAGTGTTTTCACCGCTAAGCCAGGCGTTTGCCCTGCTCTCACTGATTGTATTCTGGAGGTCGGTACCATCATCCCGCAAGCTTCTTGGAGTCGCTCTCGCATGTTACGTGATCACCGATGTCTTCACATTCGCGTATTTCTATCCGCGAAACGACATCATGTTCTTCGATACCCCAACGAACGTCGAAGCCATCAAACAAGCCTGGTCGCAATGGGATTCCATGAACTGGGTTCGTTCACTGCTGATTGCCATCGGGGTTTGTTTTTCATGCCTTGGGCTGAATAATATTTATACACGCACGAAATAGTTACCCGAACTGGCGCAAGTCTTCCCGCTCTGGATGCGTGTCGGCGAGACTTGTGCCTACCCTGACTTGCAGTCTTAGACTGCCGAAACGATTCCCTTCAATTTATATATCAATATTACATCCAATAATTTCTCCGGCAACCCATCATAATTAATAACACTGCTATATAAATAAATCTCCAGGGATAAAACGATGCCAGCTGCTACCGGATAGTCGTTAATGTAATCCAATCATTGAAAACTCAGGACGTTTTCCAATCATGAAGCGCGATAAGTTCAATCAAGCTGTTTGGAATTTTTTAAGGATAGGAAAAGGTACGTCTGTAAGAATATACAATACACACAAACCCGCATCGACCGTGTGCATCTAAAGGTGCAAGATGTTGAACGTTCACTGACTTTTTATCGTGATCTATTAAGGAATCGGCAACGATGTGCGGTGACCATGTGATTTTATTTCGTCTGGAAGTTACAACGGACTTAAATTCGGGATTTATAAAAGAAATGAACATCTTTGGTAATGGCCCTAAAGAAGGATAGTATCCTTTTCCCGTATTTCCAGTTAGCCTTTTTTTGCTTATGTCTATGCTGCGCGACATCGCGTAGTCATGCGCAAGACATATCCTTTTCGCATGTCACAACCGATAATGGTCTGTTAAGTGGGAACGTCCGAACTATCGCCGAAGACTATCAGGGCTTCTTCTGGATTGGAACGGAAGACGGTCTGCAAAGGTACGATGGATATTCCATGTCCACCTATAAATACAACGAGCAGGATACCACAAGTATAAGTGGCAATGTTGTCCTTAACATCTTTGAGGATCATTTGAAAAATTTGTGGATAGGAACCATGAACGGTCTTTGTTTGTACGACAGAAAAAATAATCGCTTCAAACGTTTCAAGCACAGCGACTCAGACAATCATTCAATAAACGGCAACATCATTCGCGCCATATTTGAAAGTAAAGACGGCACACTCTATTTCGGGTTTGATGACAGCGGCTTTAGCTACTGTACAATCTCATCAACGTCGCCTGAGGAAGTTAGTTTTACGAGCTTTGATATTCCACATGGCGAAGACAATTCACTCCAAGGCTGGGTGAGTAGCATTTCTGAGGATGAAGACGGAGCCATCTTATTGGGCGGACAGCGGCTGTTCCGTTTCGATCCGGCCTCTAAGAAAATAACGCAGATCCTAGGAGAAATCTTCTTTAGTGCGATACACAGCATAACCCTTGACTCGCATCATCGCATTTGGTTGGCCACGTATGGACAGGGTCTATACATTTATGATCGCTCTTATAACCTCCTTGCCCATCATACTAGTAAAGAAGGGCCAGGATACCTTAGCGACAATCGGCTTGACAAAGTACTTGAAGATACAGAAGGAAATTTCTGGATTACATCCGATAAAGGACTTAACCTGATTTCAGCAACCGATAATCCCCTTCACGAAAAACCTTTTAAGGTGTACATTCATAAGGAGAATGAACCCAATAGCCTTCTTAGTAACTCGATCAAAACAGCGATACTCGACAAAAACAATCGGATTTGGCTGGGCTCCTATTTTGGAGGACTAAATATCTATAACAAGAATGCCTCCAAGTTCCAGCCTATCAAATCCAGCAAATATATCGAAGGCAGCCTGTCCAATGGGAATGTTTTCGGTTTTGAATACGACAATAATGATAACCTCTGGATCGGAACTGACGGCGACGGCTTAAATGTTTTAAAACACCCCAAAGAAAATCTATTTCAGAACAAGTACGAGAGAGTTGAGCTTAAAGCAGATGGCAGAGTAATAGAAAAAATAAAAGCATTAAAAATAGACCGGCAGAATACACTCTGGATCGGCACTTGGGGTGACGGTCTTTTTAAAATGGATTTAGCAACAAGAAAGTATGAGCAATTCCTGAATACTCCCGATGATCCTCGGAGCCTCACTGGAAATGAAGTAATGCAATTGGCAGTCGACTCGTTGGATAACTTATGGATTGGCACCTTCTCAGGCCTCGATTGCTACAACATGAGAACAAAGGTTTTTATTCACTTTAAAAATCTGAACATACCGAATACAGCTCTTCAAGTTGACAGGATTACTGCTATACATAGCCATCATGATCACCTATGGATTGCTCATGAGGTTTTTGGTTTGTACGAATTCAACTATAAGATCAGATCCTTTGTGAAATTTAACATTCCCGAAATCACGGAGGGTATCTCAATTAATACAATCCATCATGATGAGCGTGGGTTCCTTTGGTTGGGGACCAATTCGAACGGTTTGATTCGGTACAATACCGTAACCAAAGAAACAAAGGTATTCAATGAACAAAACGGACTAGCTAATAATATTGTAAATGCGATTTTACAGGAATCTCAAAGTAACAGACTATGGTTAAGTACCAATATCGGGCTCACCGAATTCAATCAGGAATCAGAAACATTCACGAATTATAACAAAGAAGATGGTCTGCAAGGATCTCAATTCAACCCGAACAGTGCGTATAGCCTTGCCGATCGATTAATGTTATTTGGAGGCACTTCAGGATTTAATGCTTTCAACCCTAAAATAATCAATAAGAGTAGTCAAGATTATTCGATCGTGTTTACCCATTTCTGGCTAAGTAACTCTGAAACCAATGTTGAATATTCCGGTTCCCCCCTTACCAAGAATATCATCGTTTCTGACACGATTGTATTGTCGCACACGGAGAACTCATTTAGTATTGAATTCGCGATGCTTGAATACAGTTTCTCAAAGAGAAATCGCTATCAATACTTTATGGAAGGTCTTCATGATCAGTGGCAGGATATAAAACTCGATAACAAAGCAGTATTCACCAATCTTGACCCAGGAACATATGTATTAAAAATCAAAGCGAGCAATAGCGACGGTATTTGGAGTAATTCGATAAAGTCAATGGTTATTGACATACAACCTGCGTGGTGGCAAACTACTGCCTTCAAACTAATCGTGGGAATGTTACTGTTAATACTAACCTACTCGATATTTAGATTCAGACTACGGTACTTGCTCTCTATCAGAAAAAGGTTGGAACTACAGGTAAAGGAAAGAACCTTGCAGATTGAGAATATCAATAATGAGTTGGCTATGCAGGTTCAACAAGTCCGGACTCAAAACAATCTTTTGGAGCAGAATAATATACACATAGCAGAAAAAAATTCTGAAATATCAGCGCAGAATGAGGAACTCGTGGCACAACATGACCAAATCATTGAACAACGGGAAGAACTTGAACAGTCTCAAGGGAAACTAAAAGAAGTCAACGAAAACCTGGAAGAGCTCATTAGCAAGCGAACTCAAAAACTGGAAGAAACGATCACCGTGTTAGATAAAACAGTAGCAGAACTTGATCGTTTTGTCTACAGTGCCTCTCATGATTTGAGTGCCCCCCTGAAATCTGTTCTCGGACTTATCAACCTTGCCCGGAATGAAAAGGATCCCGAATTGTTTAACATCTATTATGACTACATGGAAAAGAGTATCTCTAACCTGGATCAAGTCATATTAAGCCTGGTTAACTTTGCCCGAAACTCGCACCAGGATATAACTCTCACAGAGGTTCATTTGTATGAATTTATTAATGACATCTTTCAGGAGTTTGCTTTCTGGCCGGAAGCAGCGTTAATTCAGTTTGAAAATCTTGTCGATAAAAATTACATCGTTGAGACTGATAAAGAAAGATTGAAAGTAATCCTTCACAATATAATAGGGAACGGAATTAAATATTCCGATTCAGCCAAACCACAATCCTACCTGAGAATTGAGACTGAGAAAGAAGATATGTACGACACAATAAAAATTACGGATAATGGTATCGGAATTAAGGAAGAATTTCAGGGTAGGATATTTGAAATGTACTTCCGGGCCAGCGACCAAAGCAAAGGCTCGGGTCTGGGTCTGTTTATTGTAAAAGAAATTGCAGCTAAACTAAATGCGTCGATCATCGCGCGATCCAAACAGGGTGCTGGCTCATCTTTCACAATCCGACTAAAAAGGAATTCTAGTATGGTCCCCAAATGTGAATAATCAGTTCTGTCATAAGTTAAGCTGCATACTTCTTGCCGTGGCCTATATTTTAAATTATCTCCAGGGAGCTTGGAGATTGACTTACATTCGTCTTTGACGAATTCAGTTTTGATTCTTAATCGAAGTAACAAAGGCACTACGTCCAGCTCCTCAACCTATTTACTTAGTCTTAACTGAACCTTCCCGACCAGTAGCTATACTTCAAAGCCCTTCTTCGTTTTCAGCTGACCAAAATAAACATGTGTTCTTACCAACTAAACCTGCGCGTGAGATGTATCACCTCACAACTTTAAAAAACAGATCTAATATATTTTACCTTTTCCGAAAACGTTTGTGGAAAATTGATTTAAATTAGGGAAAGCAATTTTCTTGCAATGCCCAACTCCTCTGATCATAATGAAAAAGAGATTTTAGCGTGTCTGCGCGAAGGCCATGAGGAAGCTTTTAAAAAAATCTTTACGATATATTGGAAGGAATTGTACACAGATGCCTATTCTAAAATCGGTTCGCATGAGGAGGCTGAAGAAATAATTGAGAGTGTGTTCTGTGTGCTTTGGGAGAAAAGGGAAACGTTGATAATTACGAACCTACGCCATTACCTCCATACCGCTGTAAGAAACCGTTTTCTCAATTGCATAAGATCAAAAATCCCGCAAAAAAAATATTGGGACTACTATAAGAAATTCATACCCCAAATAAATGAGACGACAGAGCACACCGTTTTTTTTGATGACCTCTCTGATGCCTTTGATCGCGCATTGAACCGGTTGCCTGAAAAATCCAGAGACGTGTTCCGATTGAGCCGGCTAGAAGGCCGATCCATAGCAGAAGTTGCAGGACTAATGAAATTATCGCCAAAAACAATCGAGTACCATCTTTCCAAATCCCTAAAGGTGCTTCGTATCCATTTAAAGGATTTTATAGTTATCCTGATCGCGCTACTGGCTTTTTTATAATTGTCTTTCTGCTGTTCAGAATTATTTCACAACCCCCCTAGGATAAAGGGAGTAGCTGCGTGTCTTTAGATGGAGTCCTCTTGAAAAGTCGGGGACTTCAACCTTATGTACTCATTTTTCCTTGCACTCAATTAGGTATGTATTATGAATGATAAACAGACCCTTTGTAGTCTTAAATCTATATGAGAATGACATCCGAAGACTTTCTTATACTTATTAACAAATTCCTCGCGGGCGATTGCCGTCCGGAAGAAGAAAATCTTATACTTAATTGGTATAAAAAGGTCGGAAATAAACGGACACTTGATTTGCCGGAAGAGCAGATTCGCCAGATCGAAGAAAAGCTCTTAACAAGAATACTTACAAAAGTACAAACTGGAAAAAGAGAAACACAGCCGCGCAACAACTCCAGGTTGTTACTGTATAAAATGGCCGCGGCTATTTCTATTTTGGGGATCGTTGGCGCCGCGGTGTTTTTATTTAACCAAAAGAACCTGATTGAACCCGTAAAAACAACACAGGTTACAAAGGCCAAAGAACTTATTCAGATCCGCAATACCGACAAGTCCGTCCGACATATAACCTTAAAGGATGGAAGCAAAGTAAGTCTCCAACCGCAAAGTGAGATTCGGTTCCCCTCCGTTTTCGATTCAAAACAAAGAGAAGTCCATCTGACTGGAGAGGCATTTTTTGAAATCAAAAAAGCACCTGACCAACCTTTTCTGGTTTTCGCCAACCAGCTTGTAACCAAAGTTCTGGGAACCAGCTTTTGCGTAAAAGCCTATCAAAATGAGAGTGAAATTACAGTATCTGTCAGAACAGGAAAGGTATCGGTTTATGCACCATCCGATGATAGCAAAAAAGAAATCAGGGAAGAGGTGATCCTTACGCCGAACCAGCAGGCTATCTATGATAAAGAGCGAAAACATGTCTCCAAACAATTGGTTCATGAACCTCTCATTGTATTACCAAAGCCAACATTGTTTGATATGAAATATGACGAAGCTCCTGTCATTAAAATCTTTCAGGTCCTCGAAGAGAATTACGGAGTTGACATTGTATATGATGAAAATCTCTTATCAGGATGCAGTTTAACAACGCTGATGAATAACGAAGGTCTTTTTGAGCGAGTCAAAATTATTTGCGAGGCTATTGGAGCCGAATATGAAGTAAACGGAACGGACATTCTAATAAAGAGCGCCGGATGCAACAATTAAATGACGACGAATTCTTAATCTAACTAACTGTACTTATGATGAAATAATCTTTACAAAAAAAGGCTGGAGATGCTACAACATCGCCAGCCCGTCATGTACCATGAAAGATCATGGACACCTAGTTTTTGCCCATTTTAACTGCAACAAAAACATTCTAAATTATGAATAAACCGAGACCTATTCAACTCGCACTCATTTACTTTATGAGGATTTCCCTGGTTCATACGATTATAACAAGTGCCTCTATTTTGTGCTCCTATGCAATCGATAGTACGGGGCAGGAAATACTCGATAGAAAAGTCAGTATTACAGCAGAAAATATGGAAATCCGCGACATACTTTCGGAGATCGAAACCAAAGCCGATGTGAAATTTACCTATCGGCCACGTCTTATTGAATCGCGAAAAAAAGTGACGGTTCACGCCCTGGAGTCGACACTGTTGGACGTGCTTTCCGATCTTTTTGGCTCTTCTGTTGAGTACCGGGTAATCGGTAACCAAATCGTCCTTAAGCCAGGAGTAACCGAAGATAAATCTGCCGATAACAAGTTTAGACCCTCCCCTGATGCGAAGGTATTCCAGGTCAGCGGAAGAGTTACGGATGAAACTGATCAGTCGCTTCCCGGCGTAAACGTGCTTATCAAAAACTCAACAGTAGGAACAACAACGGACACGAACGGAAATTTTACCATTGAAGCCATCGATCAGGCCACCACTCTTGTTTTTAGTTTTATTGGATATACTACACAGGAAATTGTTGTAGGCTCCCGAACAGTGATCAACGTAAAAATGGTCGCCGACGTACGGTCTCTTGAAGAAGTAGTAGTAGTCGGATATGGTACGCAGAAGAAAGCAGATCTTACAGGAGCCATTGGAAGCCTGAGAGGTTCAGATATAGATATATCATCCAAACCTGTAACGAGTGCAGATCAGATTCTTGCGGGACGGGTTGCCGGTATCCAGATATCCAATCGTAGCGGAGATCCTGGCGCACCCATAGACGTGCGAATTCGGGGAGTGGGAACGGCTGGTGTTAATTCCCCATTGTGGGTTATCGACGGTGTCCCGATTGTACAGACGACCAACATTACTGTAAACACAGCTTCGTCAGCAGAATCGAATCCTCTGGCAGGTATTAACCCGGCCGACATTGAGTCGATCGATGTGCTGAAAGACGCTTCTGCTGCTGCTATTTATGGAGCCCGCGCTGCCAACGGGGTCATCATCGTAACAACCAAGCGTGGCAAAGATGGAAAAGCGTCTGTAACGTATGACGGATACGTTGGGACAGGTGAAGCGCGGAAAAAATTTGATATGCTAAATGTTGCTCAATACATTGATATCCAGTCCCGATTAGGCCGCGACTACAGCTCGTTCAACTCGTCGCCGAATGTAGACTGGCAAGATATTGTATTCCGCAATGGCGCTGTGACCAATCATAATGTTTCAGTTAATGGCGGTTCACCCGTTGCTAATTATTTTGTGGGAGTGGGTATCATTGACCAGGAAGGCACTCAACTTGCGCAGAACTTTAAACGATATTCCATTAAAGCCAATTCTGATATTCAAGTTGGTAAAAGATTAAAGTTCGGTGAGTCTTTGTTGTTAAGCTCAGTCGATAGGTCCGTCCAGTCAGAAGATGCAACCTTTGCAGGTTTTAATTCGGCGTTAAATCAACCGTTTTTCAAAGTATATGATCCGGCCGGCATAGCTGGTTATGCCCTTGAAACCCTACCCAATCGCGGAGCAGGAGGAAATAGCAGTAACTATGTCATGCGAACGGATCCAAGCTTTAGCGAAACTACCGTTACATCACGTAAGATCTTAGCCAATTTATACGGTGAGCTGGAGATCTTTAAAGGACTCAAATATAGAATCTCAGGAGGCATCGATTATAACGTAGGGGATGGCGCATTTTTTCAAAGCGCACGTGATTTTAATGGAGGCGTAAGGGCATCGACATTAGTTCAGGAACGCCCGATAGAGCTCACCACCAATTTTAATCAAACACTTACGTATAGCACAAAAGTTGATCGACACTCCATCACTGTTTTAGTCGGTCATGAAGAAACAAATTTTGAATTTGAAAAAATCAGACTTCAGGGAAGAAATCTTTTCAATGAACAGATAAGATTTGCTTCAACAGGATCGGGAGTTGCAGCTGCAAATGAAGCGGACCACTGGGCGTTAAGAGGATATCTGGGACGTATCAACTACGCTTACCATGACAAATACCTTTTTACGTTCAATGTACGTCAGGATCTCTCCTCCCGTTTCTCCAAGGAAAATCGTTCACAGGCTTTCCCTTCAATTTCAGTAGGTTGGAGAATTAGCGAAGAATCTTTCTTTCCCCAAAACGAAATTTTCGACGATGTTAAAGTCCGCGCGGGTTGGGGACAATCCGGCAATCAATTCACCGGAACCAATTTTTCTTATCTGAGTACACTCCAGCCCACTATTTTCTACGTCTTAGGCACAGGAAATCAAACTGTAAGACGGGGTCTGGCCCCGATAAATTTTGCCAATCCGGATTTGAAATGGGAGACAGGCTCGCAGACCGATATAGGGCTGGACATGACGCTGTTCTCGGGTAAAATTGATGTGACTTTCGACTATTATAATAAAATCACACGGGATATTCTCATCGGGTTCCCGGTGCCTTACACTTCCGGATTTTTCTTGCCTACGGATGTTAATCTCGGTGAAATGCTGAACCGCGGTATAGAACTTGCAGTCCAATACAAAAATAGTTTCAACAAGATAAGATACAGCTTTGGAGGAAATATTACTACCGTCCATAATGAAGTGCTAGACTTGGGATCCGTCCCTGAAATAATAACAGGCGTTGGTGGTGCCTCTACGCATAGGACTGCCGTTGGCTACCCTATAGGCAGTTTCTACGGATATAAAACGAATGGGATTTTTCAAAATGCATCCGAGATCGCTTCCGCAGTTCCGGATCTGATTTCCAGTGGCCGAGCACCGGGGGATATTCGTTTCGTAGACGTGAATAATGATAATCAAATCGATTCAAAAGACCGTACAAACCTTGGAAGCCCAATCCCTAAATATTATTATGGGATCAATGCCTCAGCGACCTTTAGGAATTTTGACTTTTCAATTTTACTACAGGGCGTCGGAGGCCAGAAAGTGTACAACCAGGCAAGAATGTCAATGGAAGACCTGAGAAGCTCCAATAATTTTCTAACGAGCACGCTGGACGCCTGGGATAGTGAAGGGTCAAGCACGAATATGCCCCGTTTAACTGACTCTGATCCCAATCAGAACAACAGGTTCTCCGATCGCTGGATAGAAAATGCAAGCTTTATGAGGATCCGCAATCTGCAGATCGGATATGCCCTCCCTTCGACCAGCCTTGAAAGCTGGACCGGGGGTTTTGTTTCCCGTTTTAGAATCTATGCTGGTGTTCAGAACCTTGCAACCTTTACAAACTATAAAGGCTACGACCCTGAAGTAACGCGCGGATTTAGTTTCCAGAAGGGTGAAACTCCGCTTGCTAACGGACAGGATTCCGGTGGAGCTCCACAGCCCAGAATCTATCAGGTTGGATGGCAAGTTACATTTTAATCAAGCAATCATTTAAAATATACAAAGATGAAAAAGTTCATATATACAATGGTTGTCAGTCTGGTTGTTATCAACTCGTGTAACAACCTTGACCTTGTACCACTTGATAAAATAGCAGCAGGAAATTTTTATAAAACAGTTACCGAATATGATGCTGCCATCTTTGCAGCATATTCATCTATTCAGGATTTCTGGGGTCATAGTTCCGAGACTTTATCGGAACGTGGGGAGTATTGGAAGGTAACCACCGTCATAACAGATGATGTGAAAGCGGAGCCAAACTCAGATGGTATTTCCAGAGATGCTGATCTTCTGAACATCCGTGCCAGCGACATACCGTTCGCAGCCGTGTATACTCAGATCTATGAGGGTATCTACAGATGTAACATCGTGCTGGAAAATCTTGCTCTGCCGAACGAGCTCACCGCAGAGCAAAAAGAAATATTTGAGGGCGAAGCAAAATTTCTAAGAGCTTTCTTTCATTTCGAAGCAGTCAAATTCTGGGGGACTCCTCCATTGGTTCTGGCGACTGCTAAAGACCTGACCACGCTCATTGTTCCCAATGCAACGAAAGATCAGTTGTACGCTCAGATACTCTCTGATTTTAATGACGCAGCGGATAAACTGCCCACCGCTTGGGATGACGCGAATACAGGCAGGGCTACAGCCTGGACTGCGAAAGCATATTCTGGAAAAGTTAATGTGTGGAAGCAAGATTGGGATGCAGCCATTGCAAGTTTCGAAGATGTGATTGCGAATGGTCCATACGCACTTATTAATACCGGCAATCCAGCTCAGGATCTTGAAGATGCCTTCGCGTTTGACAATGAAAATAGTCCCGAGTCGATTTTTGAGGTTCAGTTCGGAGGTCCAAATTCCGATGATAACATCTGGGTCTTTGATGATGTCCATACCGAAAACTTTAAAGCTTCGCAGGGAACAGGACGTTCGTGGGATTGGGATGCTTCAGGAGACAACGGAGCGCCTGGAGGAAAAAATGGATGGTGGGTACCTACATCCGATCTCGTGAGTGCGTTTGAACCCGGGGATGCACGACTCAATTCCTTTATCTACAAAACTGGCGACATGTATTATATCTGGACAGGCGCAGTAACGGTAGTTCCGTATAACCCCGCCTGGTCTACTACTGGCTACGTTGTAAAAAAATATGCTGGTCAGCGGAATAATGTGGCGGCAGATTTTGCTCCAAACAATCAGGGCAATTTCAATAACGAGCGCCTTTACCGCTATGCTGAACTAAAACTTCTTTATGCTGAAGCGCTGATTGCAAAGGGAAGAACGACCGATGCCAGGCAGCAGATCAATGATATCAGAGACCGTGCCGGCTTGCCCGATTTACTTCTTACCGATGATCTTACAACAGCACTCCGGAAAGAAAAACGGCTTGAGCTCTGCTTCGAGCCGCATCGATGGTTTGATATCGTACGCTGGGGAATCGGATCCCAGGTGTTCGGAGCAGCCTGGAATAACAAGCATACAGTTTTCCCAATGCCGCAAAGCGAAATAGACAGAGGCGCAGGAATGATCAAACAAAATGACGGGTATTAGATTTCGTTTCTAAAGGAAGTAAGAACAGCGAGGAGCAATCTTCTCGCTGTTTATATTTATACGCCCGGCAAAAGCAATGAACATCGGCCAAAAAAATGAAGCAATTACCAACACAACAAATTGCTGCCAAAATTTATAATCGTCGCTTATGATTAAAGGAAAAAAGAAAATGGATGCAACAAAATAAAGCGCTTAAACAGGGTATCATCTTTTACATGCTTCTCGAAGCCTGCCTTTCTTCGTGCACTTCCGACTCGCCTCCAATTTTTCACCTCCTCTCTCCGGAACAAACAGGAATCTCATTTAACAATATGATTGAAGAAAATGAGAAGGATAATGTCTACTCCTATATGAATATTTACACCGGTGTAGGAGTTGCGACAGGCGATATTAACAATGATGGATTAAATGATCTGTATTTCAGTGGAAACCAGGTAAGCGGTCGCCTTTATTTAAATAAAGGTGGATTGAAATTCGAAGACATCACTGAGTCGGCAGGACTCATAACAACGCGATGGGGCACTGGAACTATTATGGCCGACATCAATCAGGATGGCTTGCTCGATATTTATGTATGCGTTTCTGGAAGCGCAGCAGGTGCTGATAGTAAAAATTTATTATACATCAATAACGGCAACAATACTTTCACAGAATCAGCCGATGCTTATGGACTCGCAGAGCAAAGACAAATCATGCATGCAGCAGTATTCGATTATGACCGCGATGGTGACCTGGATATGTTTATGATCGTCAATCCCGCCTCTTATAAAAATAATGTCAATGTTATACAGCCTAGAAAACTCAACGGAGAGGGTATTAGTACCGATGTGTTGTACCGGAACAATGGTGATAATACATTCACTGATGTTTCCAGAGCAAGCGGTATACTCATAGAAGGCTACAGCCTGGGGTTAGCCATCAGTGATATCAATAATGACCTGTGGCCAGATATTTATATTTCCAATGACTTTATCGGCAATGATGTTTTATACATTAATAACAAAGATGGCACATTCACCAACCGAGCAAAGGATTGTATGAAGCACACAAGCTTTGCGGGCATGGGCAACGATGTAGCGGATGTTAACAACGATGGTCTCGTGGATATTATCGAGCTTGATATGAGACCTGAAGATAACAAACGTCAAAAGCTAATTATTCCGCCGTCCGGGTACGACAAGTTTGCAAAATCATTAAAGACAGGCTACGAGCCCCAATATACACGCAACACATTTCAGCTTAATCGCGGAAACGGAAAGTTCAGCGAAATAGCTTTTTTATCCGGTATCAGCAGTACAGACTGGAGTTGGAGCGCATTGCTTGCCGACTATGATAATGATGGCGATAAGGACCTGTTCGTAACCAATGGCTTTTTACGAGACCTTGGCAACCTCGATTACATCACCTATCAGAATGTTTATAATACTCCCATAGGTACCCCACAAACTAAAATGACCAACAAACTGAGCGCTATTAAAACCCTCGAAAGCGCTTCATTGAATAATTACATTTTTGAGAATAATGGTGGCATTACTTTTTCGGATCGTTCCAAACCTTGGGGTATCAATGAAAAGACCTGTTCACACGGAGCTGTTTACGCAGACCTTGATAATGATGGTGATCTTGAATTGGTCATTAATAATATGAATGGGAAGGCGCACGTCTATGAAAACAAAAGCAACACTTTGTTTGAGCGCAATTATCTTAAGATAAGTCTTGTTGGGACTGAAAAAAATCGGAATGGTGTAGGCGCTAAAGTAAAGGTAAAGCACGGGAGAAAAATTCAGGTACTCGAGAATTTCCATTCTCGGGGATATGAATCGAGCGTAGACCAAACGTTGCACATAGGATTGGACACACTAAATAAAATAGATACCATTGAGGTAATATGGCCCGACGGAAAATATCAGCTGATCCAAAACGTGAGCGCTAATCAACATCTCAAATTAAAACATGCAGATGCAAGTCAACCCTACAAGGAAGCAGAAGTACCTGCCCCAATACTCCAGGAGGTGACATCCCAGTTGGGAATAAACTATTCTCATTCCGAAAATGAATTTATTGATTTTAAAGTTCAGCCGCTTTTACCTCACATGCATTCGCGAAATGGTCCGGGTATTTCTGTTGGCGATGTAAATGGAGATAGCCTTGAAGATTTTTATGTAGCCGGATCAGCATTGCATGATGGGATGATGTTTATCCAAAACGCGGATGGAAAGTTTACAGAACGCACGATATCTGCAAGAGATACCCTCGCGGATCAGATGGGTGTTTTGTTTTTTGATGCAGATCGAGATCAGGATCTCGACTTGTACGTCGTAAGCGGAGGTACGGAACAACCTCAATCAGCGCAAGTTTATCAGGATCACCTATACCTCAATGACGGGAAAGGAGACTTCGAGCTTCAATCTGGCGCGCTGCCAGATCTTCGTGAAAGTGGTTCGTGTGTGGTGGCCGCAGACTATGACAAAGATGGAGACCTGGACCTTTTTACCGGAGGAAGAATAATTCCCGGTCAATATCCGCTAGCAGCTAATAGCACACTTTTGCGAAATGATACGATTGGTGCCACATGCCGGTTTACAAATGCGACACTTGATGTGGCTCCTGAATTGGAAAAAGCAGGAATGGTTACATCGGCACTCTGGAGTGACTATGATAATGATGGCTGGATTGATTTGATCGTCGCCGGAGAATTTATGCCTGTCCAGTTTTATCACAACGAAAAGGGAAAGCTTATAAATGCCAGCGACAAAACCGGACTAAAGGATATTTCCGGTTGGTGGAATAGTCTGCTGGGTGCGGATTTTGATCTCGACGGTGACACTGATTACATCGCAGGTAATCTTGGAATAAACACACGCTACCGGGGTACTCCTACAGAACCCATTTGTATTTACAGCAGTGATTTTGATAAGAACGGATCTTTAGATCCTGTAATGTCATACTATGTGCAAGGTGAAAAGTATATAGCGCACTCACGCGATGAATTGATCAGTCAGATCAGTGCTATCAAAGGTAGGTTCAAAACATATCTCCCCTATGCAGAAGCCTCTTTTGACAAATCTTTTCTGCCGTCTGAATTAGAAAAAGCATATGTGGTCTGCAGTCAGCGGTTTGAGACGAGCTACATAGAAAATCTTGGGAAAGGAAAATTTGCTATAAAAGCGCTACCGTTGGAAGTGCAATTCGCCCCGGTGTTCGGCATGGTACAGGAAGATCTTAACGAAGATGGATACCCAGACGTGCTGCTCATCGGAAATTCGTATGCTACAGAAGTCAATACCGGGCATTACGACGCGTCGATGGGATTGTATTTGCGTGGCGATGGTAAAGGAAATTTTTATCCGGAACCCATTTCAAAAAGTGGATTTGAAGTTGACTATGATGGAAAATCCCTTGTTCAACTCAATAGCAAAGCTCAACGGATTATTTTAACAGGAAATAATTCCGGACCACTGAAAGCCTTTTCACGTCCTATGAATAGCAAACTGTTTCATCCTGCGTCCGATGATGCGTATGCTATTGTTACCTTAACCAATGGCAAAACTTTTAAAGTAGAATTTTACTATGGATCTTCTTACCTCTCACAACCATCGCGGGCGTTGTTGTACCGATCGGATACAAAAAAAATTATAGTCTTCAGCTACACAGGCGAACGCAGGGAATTAAATATTGAAAACTTCTGAAGGGGAGATTATCGGAAGGCCTTTCGTAAGCAGGAATGGTTTGAATTTATCTTATGGAAGATTTTTATAAAATGCTTAAACAACTCACTTTTTTATTTGATCAGTTCTGTGACGATTTTTAACAACAGGTTTTGTTGCCACTTCTTCTTGAATTTTCCATCAGGGCTGCCTCATCATATCCTACGTCTTAAAATTGCCACAAAAATTATGTTGAATGACCCAAAATAATTTGACGAAACGTAGATGTAGCGATTGTTGCTAAAGTATTTATTCAGATGTACTAATAAAAAAAACCTGAGTTGCCTCAGGTTTTTTATTATCATCACGGACAACTTGATTACTTGAGCTACGGACAACTTGATTATTTAATTATAATTTTAATCGACTTCACTCCATTAGAACTTCTGTAGTGTAAGAGATAAACACCATCGGCCAATCCTGTTGTCGGAATTTCCAATTGCCTTTCAGTGGTGTGTAAAGTGTATTTTAATTTACCCATCATGTCAGAGATTTGCAATTCACCTGGGGTGCCTGGTACTTCAAGGAAAAGCGTATTTCCCGATTCAATAGGATTAGGATGTACTTGAAGTCCTGCTGGTCCTTCCATGAGCGTAATTCGTTCACCTCCTCCACCTCCACCGCCGGCTGACGAGTATATTTTCACGAAATCATGAACAACATAGAAATCTGTGGACGATGCATTTTTTGTTCCTGTCACCGTTATTTTAAAAGTATGACTGCCTTGCGTCAGTTCAGCGGGACTAGTATATACAAGAAGCTGTTGGCCAGCAGTTGCCGCATAGAGATCAATGTTAACCTCAGTCCCATTGTCTATCGATACCGCTGCTATGCCATGTGTGTTTTTCTTTTCAGTATACCATTCGATCTTGTTACCTATAAAGGATAGGGTCACCGTATTGTTTGTGACGTTAGAATAAGAAAGTGTGCTGTTAAAAAAAGTAGGTGAGGTGTTGTTATGAACCCATCCGGCACCCACATAGTTGTGTTGGTTAGTGCCCGAACCCACGATGGCATTGTCGATGGTCGTTACCGTGTTAACTGTAATGGTTGAGATTGCGGTAAACGATCCATCTAGTGTAGTTGCTGTTATCGTAGCGGTTCCCGCAGCCACCGCTGTTACCAGTCCACTTGAATTTACCGTTGCAACGTTCGAATTACCGGTCGTCCACGAGACGTTTTGATTTGTTGCGTTGGCGGGGGTTATGGTTTTATTAAGTTGTGCCGTAGTCGTTACACCCATAACCAATGCTGTTGTTGTCGGAGACACGCTTACTCCGGTAACGGATGTATTGCCGCTAAATTCAAACCAATCAAAATTGCCGTTGCCGCTTCCGCTTGGGAATACGACAAAAATATTTTGTATGCCGCTTGCACCTGTTAAAGAAGTGTTTGCCGTTGTAAATGTACCCCAGCCTCCCGTCGAAGGTGTTGATAAAGTTCCTATTATAGTTCCCGTGATAGATCCAAGACGAATTACGGCTGAGTTTCCGGTTCCTCCTCCATTTGCATATCTAGCACTAAAGGTAGAATATCCGCCGCCTAGATCAACATTATCATAACGCATCCAATCTCCGCCGTCGGTACTTTCAACACTGCCTCCATTAATCGTTACACCATTCATTCCATTGTAGCTCTCTGCTTCTATGTGAAGTGTAGTGGAAGTTGGATTTGTTGTTACATTCGCTGTGTTGCTGGCTGCCGATAAATTGTTTGCTGCATCTTTTGCTTTTACCGTGAAGGCATACGCTGTGTTGGGAGATAGTCCCGTAACGTTGTAAGTAGTTGCCGGAGTGATGGTAGTAAGTAGAGTACTTCCGATATAAATATCATAACCTGTTACAGCTATATTATCTGTTGAAACGGTCCACGATAATGAAACGCTGGTCGATGTTTTAGCAGGAGAAGTTAACACTGGTGCAGAAGGTGGTGTAGTATCTGTAGCTCCGCTAAATTCAAACCAATCAAAATTGCCATTGCCTGTCCCACTTGGGAATACAACAAAAACATTTTGCACACCGCTTGCACCTGTTAAAGAAGTGTTTGCCGTTGTAAATGTACCCCAGCCTCCCGTCGATGGTGTTGATAAAGTTCCGATTATAGTTCCCGTGATAGATCCAAGGCGAATCACTGCCGCGTTTCCGGTTCCTCCTCCATTTGCATACCGCGCACTAAAGGTAGAATATCCCGCACCGAGATTAATGTTGTCATAGCGCATCCAATCTCCCCCATCTGTGCTTCCAACAATTCCCGGAGCAGCAAGTGCTACGCCAAACATATCATTGTGGCTTTCAGCTTCTATGCGTATGGTCTGTGTTGTGCCGCCACCTCCGCCGCCTTGAGCCGTGTATCCGGGAACCCAGTCGGAGCCGTCGAATTCATATGCACCTATATCCGGAACACCTATTGATCCATCCGTAATTCCGTTTGGGAGCTCTCTACCCTTATTAATAGCGAGTGAAGATGATGCTGACAACCGATAGATTAGCCCCCCTACTCCAGAATTAATATAATTCGGGGCTTGACTAGAGATAAGACAGTCAGCAGTATCATTAGGGGTGCCTATAGTGACATTTGACTGAAAAATATTATTTTTTATATCATCGTGAAAAGGCGACTCATATGTAATATATGACCCATAAGCTCCAGCTCCTCCCGGGTATGGTGGAGTATTAAACGAATTATTGGCAATAAGGGAAGGAAGAACGATTCGGTGAAAGCCCGAATTGTCATCTGTGTAGTTAGTTAGCACGTAATAATCTGCTTGGACGTTGCCCCATAGAACATTATGATCAAACGTAACCGGACCGGAAGCCTGGTCTAAATACATTCCACAATGCAATCCTAAATCTTCGTCGGGCTGCACCCCACCCGGCGTATCGTATGCCCATGAATCATGTATCCAGTTATGGTGTATCCTGGTTCCTGTCAGGTCCATAAAACGAGCGGCATAAATAGCTCCCACATCAATACTCAATGCACCAAAATTAGAAATGTCATTAAAGCTTATCGTCATATTTAAATGTCGATTATTTGAAAAATCCGTCTCACTACCGTAAAAATCAATTCCCGATCTTCCCAGCCGCCGCATGGTGTTATACGTTATCTGAATACTACCAGTATTGCCCCATGGAGTTATGGCAGCGCCATAATTACCTTCGTAGTTTATGTCCTTAAATAGGTTGTTATGAATAATACCATTTTGTCCTATCCAAATACATTGACTTGCTGTGAATTGAAACTCGCTGTTTTTAACTGTGTTGCCAGACCCCAGTAATCTAATGCCTGTTTTTAATGCGTTTTTGTAAATAACATCGGCACCTTCGTTCATCACTGTATGATTGAGGTATTTTGCTTTTATACCATCTATCGTGATACCTGAAGTTTGTTCATTTCCCATGACAGGATCGCAGCCATAGAATTGAATTCCCTTTATCGTTATACCCGTTTTATTCCTTAGGTCAAAGCCCCAGTTTCTTTTTTTATACTGTACTCCGACAGGGCTACCACCACCCTCTTGCCAGAAATACAAAGTACCATTTTGATAATGCCATTCTTTTTCCTGGGTAAGAAGCCCAAGCTTCCCTGTTACATAATAGAATTTTTTGAATTTGTTGGGAATATCAGTGTCCTCGTGTGGGGCATAAGTAATAGTTGCACCGTTGTGAGTCAAAATCGTCCTGGTAGCAGACATGTACCAGCCGTTCATCCAAACTTTACCTCCTACTAATGAACCGAAGTGGACAAGAGAGTCGTCCGTTATCGTCGAATGGTTAAAAAAGCTGGTTCGTTGCCTCTTTCTTAACTTTGACCTAACTAACATTTCTGAAGCTGAATTTATTTTAGGCCAGCGAGCCTCAATCATCATTGCGGTATCCTTAAATACCTGATTCGCCGCAATGGTTGTACCGTCCTCCACGGCTTCCTGGTACCCATTCACTGGTAATGAAATAATTTTTTTGTAGATGCTGCCGTCATGCACCGACCAACCTGTGTCACCCGCTTCATCAAGGCCGCTAACAGTAACAACTGCGCCCTGATCGGGTTGAAAAGTTATTCCATTGTTTGCAGGAATAATAGTTTCACGATAGGTACCAGCACGAATGATTACAACGCTTCCGGCAGACGCCATTTCGCCTGCTTTTTTAATCGACAGAAATGGCTGTGTGCTTGTGCCTGGATTATTATCATTAGCACCGGCTCCTCCAACATAATATGTGCCTTGCGCTAGCACATTCTGTATTGGTACCATCATCGTTGTGATGACGGAAACAATCATTATAAACAAATACAACGGTCGGCACGAATGCCCATAGGTAGTAGTTTTTAACATATATAATTTGGTTTAAAAGTCTTAAAATTTTACACTTTATTTGTCATTGAATCTTAGACACATTCCATTCTACTTTCGCAGAAATGGACATATGCAAAGATTTTGGCTAACGTGAATTTTCTATAATTCAGGGTATAAATTTTTTTCAGGGTTAGTAATAAAATTTTTTAATTCCAGCTATCAGCCACGGGGCCAAATTCTTTATTAGTATCCAATTCTATCTGGGGTATTGGGAACAGATAATGTTTATCCTGAACATTCGGGTTACCAGCTAAAACCTTCAATTCAATATCCATTGTTTCCTTTAGTATGCCCCATCGTTTAAGGTCATTGTACCGGATCTGTTCTCCCATAAATTCAAGCTGCCTTTCTCGTTTCAGCAATTCGAAAGCCTGGTCTGGAGTATAGGTACCGTTGTATAGAAAGGCTCCTATACGATTACGAACCTGGTTGATAAAATCAATTCCTGCATTTACATTACCTAGTTTTAGCTGGCATTCCGCGCGCATCAACAATACATCTGCATAGCGCATTAAACGAATATTATTCCCGGTCTGAACACTGTTTTCCTGTGACTTGTTTTCTTTATTAGTACCCTTCCTGTACCAATACCCATTGGTCACAAAATCAAAATTTTTAACTCCGCCGGGGCAGTTGTCGCAATATGTCTGATCACCAGTTGTTCCGCCGTAAAATGTCAGTGCAGCACGGGGATCTACATATGGCTCTCCACTCTCATTGTTATATTGAAAGTCGCCTACACGACGAGGTTGAAAGGCCCAGTTGGCCCAGTCTGTCCAACTGTACAATTGAGCACGAGCGTTTTGTCTTCCTGGGTTATCACTTGTTTCCGGATCACTAAAAATATAAGACGGGTCTGTCCCTGGTACATGAGAAAATTGAATTTCAAAAACACTTTCGTCGTTATTTTCATTGATTTCCCCAAAATTATTATCCCATTCTTTGCCCGGAAGGAGGCTGTAGCTCCCTTCCATCTTGAAAAATTCTGCCTCTGCTTCGCTATATTTTTTTGTGTATAGATACAACTTGCCCAGGAACCCGGTCGCAGCGCCCTTAGTCGCTCTGCCAAGAAATTCATTATCCCATGTTTCGGGCAACGCGTCCTGAGCATGTTTAAAATCCGTCTCAGCCTGGGCCCAAACATCTTCTAACGGAGCCCTTAGAGCATTTCCATTTCCGACTGTAATGAGAGTGGTTCTTATTGGTACACCTCCCCAATGAAATGCAAGCTGGCTATAGGCCCAGCCACGTAGAAAGTAAGCATCTCCGAGCGAACGGGTAACTATTAAATTGGCTCCATTTTTATCAGCATATTGGACTCCCTTTTCAATAACAAGATTTGAACGCAGGATCATTCTGTACAACAATCGCCAATATGAGCTGATGGGGCCGTTAGCATTATTATGCTGGTATCTTACTAATGCCTGAATTTCTGGTTCATGGGCTGATAATGGTGTGCCCTCAAATTCGTTCGCTAACGCATCAAATACTTCCGGCAACTCCCAGCCAAAAGAACTGTTATGGAAAAACGAGGAATATATTGCAAATGCTCCTTCTTCAATTTGCTTCGGTGTATTAAAATATGTCTCCGTATTTTTACTATCCGGATCGGGGTAATCCAAGATGTCCGTGTCGCACGAGCCTATCATTAGCATGCCGATGATGATCACAAAGCATTTTAGATGCATATTTTCCAATTATTTTTTCATTAAAGACGTGCTTGAAAACCGACCATCAACATTTTTGGTCTTGGCCATGAATTACCACTATCGATTCCTCTGGCTAGGTTACTACCTCCAACCTCTGGATCATATCCATATTTGTACTTGCTAAATGTAACGTAGTTATATGCGCTGAAATAGAACCGTAGATTATCAAAACCAAGCTTTTTAGAAAGTGACTCTGATAGCGAATACCCTATGGAAATCTGTCTTATTTTCAGGTAATCACCGTCACTTAGTTTGAGCGTTGAAGGCCTGTTGTTTTGCCCCGGATCTCCCAGCACTGCTCTTGGGACAAATCCATTTCCAGGATTGGATTCTGTTTGCCACCGGTTAAGAACATAGGTGCTTTGATTCAATACAAAACTCCCTCCCCGCACCTTATCATAATTACCTTCATAAATACTTGACCCTGATATTCCCTGCAGAAACATATTAAAATCGACGCCTTTAAAATCAAGGTTAAGGTTTAATCCAACGGTATGCTTAGGGTGCGGACTTCCTATCTGGGTACGATCGTCGTTGTCGACGTGACCATCGCCATTTAGATCCTGAAATCTTACATCTCCCGGTCTTGTCGTGGCCAGTTGAAATCCACTGAATCCTTTTTCCCTAGCCGCCGCATTGGCCCCATCAAGTTCTGCTTGAGACATAAATATTCCATCCGCCACGAAGCCATAAAAATATCCAACTGGATTACCAGTGTCTGTTCGGTTTATGCCATCGAGATAGGAGCCATCGCCGAGGGATGTAACCTTGTTTTTATTATGAGTATAGTTAACGTTTGCGGAAAAATTGAAGTGTTTGATGTTTGACCGGTAACCCAATTGGAGCTCAACTCCTCTGTTTTTCATACTCGCAGCATTTACAATCGCACTACCGCTTCCGTTACTATCGCCATAGCCCAGGGATGCCGCTTGAGGAACTTCGTATAAAATATCGCTGGTTTCCTTGCTATAATAATCAGCTGTGACGGATAGCTTATTATTAAGAAATGCCATGTCGACACCCAATGATGTTGTTTCCGCCAATTCCCATTTAATATCATAGGATGCATGGTTTAATATGGTAGAACCATTATGTCGCGCCACTTCGCCTCCAAATGGATAATAGACATTGAGGGTATGAACCTGGGAAAGATACCGGAACTCCCCAACGGCGTCGTTACCCGATAAGCCCCATCCAGCACGTAGTTTTAACTGGTCAAAAAAATTGGCTGATTTAAAAAAAGCCTCTTCATGTAGTTTCCATGCAACCGCTACGGAAGGAAAGGTACCCCAACGATTCGCGGGTGCAAACCGGGGAGAGCCATCCGCGCGCATATTCATTGTTACTAGATATTTATTTTTAAACTGATAATTAAAACGACCGAAATAGGAAAGGTACGCCTGCTTACTTATCCTGTCTCCAGTAACACGATTGGTGGGGGCCGTCAATACACTTGAAATTGATAAATCAAGATCTTGTCCGAAAATACTCGACAGACCACTGGTTGCTCCATTCTGCCAGGTATTTCCGACCATGATTGAAAAATTGTGTTCTCCCACTATATGCCTGTAGGTAAGGTATTGTTCGATGATTGGAGAAAAGCTGTAAAAATTCGTTTTTGTTAAACGTGTTGGAAATGTTGCCTCCCCAGCGATCCCTCCCGTATATGAATCATTTGACGCTTGATCCCTGCCGAAATCTCCACCTATTCCCGCTTGAATCTTATAGGTTAATCCTTTTATAGGTTCTACTTCAGCCCAAAGAGCAACTTGATAATTCAAGCTACTGCCTTCAAGATGATTATTCGATGCAGTTATTAAAGGGTTGCGCATTCCAAGAATATCGTTCGGACCTGGCGTTGAATAATTTCCTATGCTATCTTTTATGGAAAAATGGGACGGGGCATTTATTGTTTGATCAAGATTGCCAGGATTGCCAGCTTCACCCCCACCCGTAAAATTATTGTAGGTGAAGGCGAAATTATTGCCGGCTTTTAACCACCTGGTTACATTCACATTATTTTTATTTCTGAGATAAACGTTATCATTGGCCATTCCTAGAAATGTCGGGTTTTCAGTACGCCGGTACCCCATACCCAGGAAAAAATTACCGCGTTCAGATCCTCCGGAGAAATCAACATTTAATTCTCTATTCCGTCCCGTTTTAAAAACCTCATCCTGCCAATCAGTTCGATCAATACGCGTTTCACCGGATAATAGCTTCGGAGTTGCTCCAATTCCTGAGTTGCTTAATATCTCAAGGGCAAAATCAGTATACTGATTTGCATTCATCACATTCAGTTTTTTAGGGACCTGGGAAATACCCTCATAGTAACTCACGTTGATTTTTAGAGGACCCGGGTTGCCCTTTTTGGTTGTAATCAATATTACACCGTTGGCTCCCCTTGAACCATAAATCGCTGTCGAGGAAGCGTCCTTAAGAATTTCAATATTTTCAATGTCATTAGCATTTACGGTTGCTAAATTGCCTCCCAGGAAACCATCGATGACTATCAGCGGATCAGAATTGTTAAATGTGGTTATACCGCGGATGCGAATCGTACCTTGGGAAACATCGACACCGGTTGCCCTACCCTGAATTAAAGATGCAATGTCCGATGCCTGGCGATCGCCAAGATCTTTTTTGCTAATGGATGATACTGCTCCGGTAAGATCACTTTTCTTTACAGATCCATATCCTACCACTACGAGTTCATTCAACGTCTTACTGTGTGGCTGAAGAGAAATGTCTACACTAGTTTGGCTTGTAATAACAGCCTCTACCGTGGCATAACCGACAAAGGAAAAAAGCAACGTGGCAGAAATGTCACGAACGTTAATTTTATACTTTCCATTTTGATCCGTCGTGGCACCAATGCTAGTCCCGTTCACTACAACGTTAACCCCAGGAAGCGGTTCATTCGCTTCATCGGCAACAATTCCACCGATCTCTCGATCAGCCCACTCCACGTTATTATTAAGGGCTGGCTTTGATAGCAATTCAGGAGAATCTCTATGACTTTTTACAATCTTATCA
>CAZAHL010000055.1:0-27170 GCA_964484845.1 uncultured Chryseolinea sp.
CCCGCATGTTTCATCCGGGCTGCACCCAATCCGCACATGCCAATGCCAGGCCGAAGACTGGCTGAGGCCCAGCTGAAACATGCTGGAAGTATTGAGCATATTAGAAAACTGAATTCTTCATCTCCCTAATAATAGATCCTCACAAACAATTTACCGGATACGCAAATGAGGAAAATTGTTGTTGAGAAAACGCGCTGTTATTGAAACGGTCAACAACTCAGGTTAGAAGCTTTTACCTGCTCGTATAAAGGAGTGCTGCATATTTATGAAGGAATCGGGGCGACAGGCAGTGTGATTAATAACCTTGTACCTTTTTCAGCTTCGCTTTCAATGGATATACTCCCGTTATTTAACTGAATAAACTCTTTCACGAGTATAAGTCCGAGACCGGTACCTTTTTCCTTTTCAGTTCCCGCAGTAGTTCTTCGCTCTTTGATTTCAAAAATGGAATGAAGGTTTTTAGCATCAATGCCAACACCATTATCTTCCAGGCAAATGATTACGGACTCGCGGTCTGTTTTAGCTGAGATGGAAATTTCTCCTCCTCGTGGAGTGAATTTTCTTGCATTGTTGAGCAGACCTATCATTTTTGTAACTTATTGTCTGTTTATAGCGAGTTAAATTCGCCAGGCGTTAACAGCTCATTGTGACTTTTCTTTTTGTTCCATTAATCTATTTTAGAACTGGATTAACAAGACCATGATCAGAAATTACCTTAAATTCCTTTTCGTTATAGGCATCCTGATCCCGGTCGCAAATCTTTACAGTCAGCAGAATATTGTCCAGTTTGAGCATATCAATCTCAAGGACGGTTTGTCGCAAGGATCGGTTTATTGTGTGCTGCAAGATCAAAAAGGTTTTTTATGGTTTGGAACCCAAGACGGTCTGAATAAATACGATGGTTATCAATTCACGGTCTACAGACACGATAAACATAATAACAACTCCCTTTCCGATAACTGTATTAATGCCTTATATGAGGATAGTAACGGCTATGTGTGGATCGGAACACTTAGCGGCGGATTAAATCGTTTTGACCGCCATACGAATTCGTTTAAATCTTTTCAAGTCAGGAAGAATGATCCCGAAAGCATCAGCAGCAATACCATATCCTGTATTTTTCAGGATCATTCAGGAAAGCTTTGGGTAGGAACCGACAACGGCCTTAACCGGATGGATGGAGAGCGCTTTATTAAATTCAGCAACGCTCAATCCAATTCATTCGATATCAGTGGCAATAGCGTTACCTGTATTTATGAGGACAGTCAAAAAAAATTATGGTTTGGAACAACGCAGGGACTAAACCGGTATGACCCATCCACGCAATCCTTCCAACGGGTTCCTCTTTCTCCTAAAGCTGATCAAAACAAATTCAATAGTATCACTTCCGTCTATGAAGATAAAAACCGGAATCTGTTGGTGGGTACAAATGGAGGTGGACTTTTTCAATGTGCGTTATCACCAAACTCCAGCGCACTGCCTGATTTTAAACTGGTAACATTTCCTGGTATTCAGCTAAATGAAGTATCATCACTTCTATCCGACCCAAACGGAAATATCTGGATTGGTTACCAGGAAGAAGGGCTGATACGATGGAACCCTGTTAGTAATGAGCACATACATATCCGAACAAATCCCGTACAGCCTAACAGTTTGAGCAATGACAGAGTATCTGCATTATTCTTTGATAAATTTGGAAATCTCTGGGTGGGCACATTGAATGGGATCAACAAACTAAATCTATCCAATCAGAAATTTGCCTCCTACCAAAATAAACCTGGTATTCCGGGAGATATTCGCAATAGTGTTTTTGCCATCACAAAAGATAAAGATGGAAACATCTGGACGGGAACTCGAGGCGGGTTGTTTTGTCTGAATACAAAGCAGGAGCTTATAGAATATCGTCACCAACCTGAATCTCCCGGAAGCCGTGAGGATGCTATACGATCTATTTATATAGATAAAAATGAGCGTTTATGGATTGGAACAGAAAAAGGCACCCTTGAAATGGTTGATCCTGTTACTAAAACTTTCCACGCGATAGAGATCGATGCCCGGTGGAGAGAAAATCCGATCTATGCAATCAGGCAGGATGATGATAACGTTCTATGGTTGGGAACAATGGAAGGACTGTACAGCATGGATCCTGCGTCTAAACAAATCAGGAACTATGATTGGCAGGAAACAATTCAAACCGGCACAAAGAGAAGAGAAATCCGAAGTATCGAAATTGACGATATAGGTAATTTATGGATCGGAACACGAGGAGCGGGATTATTTTACTTTGATAAACAAAAAGAAGCCTTTACTAATTTCCAGAACGACCCCAATGATTCACTTTCTATTAGCAACAATGTAATTGCCTGTATCCATATCGAAAAAAAATCCAACACGATCTGGATTGGTACAGCGTCTGGTTTCAACAAATTCCTTCCCCGAGAGAAAAAATTTAACAGCTATACGGAAAGTGATGGATTGCCCAATGATGTTGTGTACGGTGTTCTTCCGGATGATGACGAATTTTTATGGCTGAGTACGAACAATGGGGTGGCGAAATTTGATCCTAAACGTGAGACATTCAGAAGATACGATGTAAGCGACGGACTCCAAAGCAGTGAATTTAATGCCGGAGCCTATTACCGGAGCCAGGATGGAGAATTGTTTTTTGGAGGTATCAACGGATATAACTCGTTTTATCCGCGTCAGGTGAAAGACAATACACTGCTGCCTGAAATAGTTCTGACAGGATTTAAAGTACTCAATGAAGATGTTGGCTTGCCTGCCTCCCTTGAACACACGGATACGATCACCCTTACGCACAAAGATTATGTGTTTTCCTTTGAGTTCTCGGCAATCCACCTGACAGCTCCTGAAAAAAATCGCTATGCCTACATGCTGGAAGGCTTCGACGAGGATTGGGTGTACACACAAAGGCAGTTTGCCACGTATACAAACCTCGATCCGGGAAGATATACATTCAAAGTAAAGGCCTCTAACAACGATGGTGTCTGGAACGAGAAGGGCTTATCTATCAACATTTTTATCAGGCCACCGTTCTGGCAGACCTGGTGGTTCTATGCGTTCGTAGCATTGCTTATCGGAGGTGTCATCTTGACGTTATACAAATTGCGCGTAGGGCAGATCCGTAAGGAAGAAAAGCTAAAAACTGAATTCAACAAAAGACTGGCTGATGTGGAAATGACAGCGCTGCGTGCACAAATGAATCCGCATTTCTTATTTAATTGCCTGAATTCGATTAACCGGTTTATCGTCAGAAATGACGCAGAAACTGCCTCCGGTTATCTGACAAAATTCTCGCGACTCATCCGGCTCATTCTTCAAAATTCCAAGTCTCCTACCATCGCTTTGAAAAGTGAACTAGAAGCTTTAAAGTTATACATCGATATGGAAGAACTGAGATTTGAAAATCGTTTTGATTATCACATTCATGTGGATGATAATATTGAAGTGGAATACGTTGAAGTTCCTCCCCTGTTACTTCAGCCTTATGTCGAAAACGCAATCTGGCATGGTCTAATGCATAAAGAAGCTAAAGGAAAATTGACGATTGAGATTACAAAAGAAGGAAACCGGCTGCAATGTTTGATCGAGGACAATGGTATTGGTCGGCAGAAGGCTCAGCAGTTGAAAAGTAAATCAGCAACGCGTGATAAGCCAATGGGCATGAAAATTACAACGGACCGGCTGAATCTCTACCAGAAGCAAACGGAGATACAAGTTGTTGACCTCGTCGATGTGAACGGTGAACCATGCGGCACAAGGGTAATTCTCGGAATGCCCTACGCTATTGAGTTACAACCATCTCCATTATTGTCACGAAGGATTTAGTAAATTTAGGCTGAAGCTATGGATCCAAACAGAATGATAAGGGCATTATTGGTAGATGACGAAATGCATTGCCTGGAAGTACTTACCTGGCAATTAAAAAGATTCTGTCCTGACGTTCAAATCATTGGTGTTTGTGATAATGCTGAAAAGGCATTGACGATTTTGAGCACGGAAGAAGTTGAGTTAGCCTTTCTGGATATTGAAATGCCACACATGAATGGCTTTGAATTATTGCAGCGTTTGAAAAAAATCAATTTCGAGATCATATTCACCACCGCCTACGATATGTTTGCGGTAAAAGCTTTTAAGTTTAGCGCAATGGATTACCTGCTAAAACCTATTGACAAAGATGAATTGATCCAGGCGGTAGAGAAAGTGAAAGAAAAAAAGAACCGGACAATCTTACCGGAACAATTAAACATTCTTTTTGAAAATTTTTATAACCACAAACAGCCACCTCAAAAAATTGCCTTACCAACCCTGAACGGCTTGGAATTTGTGATAGCAGATGACATCATTCACTGCCAATCGGAAGGTAATTACACACATATTTTTTTGAAGGACGGCGGCAAGTTCCTTATATGCAGGACCTTGAAAGAAACCGAGGAGCTGTTGTCAGGCCATAATTTTTTCCGGGTCCATCATTCGCATAGCATCAACCTGAACCACATCAAAAAATATGTAAAAGGAGACGGTGGCTATGTAGTAATGAGTAATAATTCATCCATTAATGTATCCCGCAGCCGGAAAGAAGAGTTGTTGCGTATTTTTAATTAGACAAAAAAGTTCGGGATGTAATTTTTAGTTGTCGGTTCAACGACACCGGAATTCAGGTACTCAACTCGCCTTTGATACACAGGCTACTCCAATTAGTAACCCAAATCCCCCTGTTACACATTCTCACTAGAAAATCTTCCAATGGCAAGCGAAGTTTGACGAAGGAACACACGTACCGCGTCGTAGTTGTTAAACATTAAAATCAATCCTATGAAAAAAATTATCATGTTCGCCGTCTTGGTTTGTCTATGCAACGTGCTGTATGCACAAGTATACTATAATACACACTATGGGCTTTGGGCTTTCGCTTCGAACGTAGATGGTAATCTTAACGCTGCTTTTGGAATTTTAGCATTGAATAAGAATACTTCAGGAAACAATAATACAGCGGTTGGTAGCTGGGCCTTGTACAACGCCAATGCCTCAACCAATGTTGCCGTTGGACGAAGGGCAATGTATAATACTACCTCCGGCGGTGCGAATACTGCGATTGGCACAAATGCGATGTATGACAATACTTACGGGCTCGCTAATGTAGCTGTTGGACAGGATGCCTTAAGATACAACGTAACAGGCAATTGGAATACTGCTGTTGGCCATTCAGCCGGCCCTGCCTATGGCAGCACAAATCTTATTCACGCTACGGCTATTGGCTATGCTACGCAGAATACCGCCAACTTTCAAGTGCGCATCGGACACGATTTGATCAACGATATTGGTGGACAGGTTTCCTGGTCAACCTTATCCGATGGTAGATTCAAAAGAGATATTAAGGAAGACATTGCCGGCCTGGAATTCATTAATAAGCTGAGGCCTGTAAGTTACACCGTGGATCATGCAGCTTTAGTGAGGTCACATAACATACCAGACAGTATAGCAACACAGTTGCAGGTGGGCAGAAAAGCAGATGTCAGACAAACTGGTTTTGTTGCGCAGGAAGTTGAAGCAATAATCAAAAAAGGAAACTATAGTTTCAATGGTGTTAAAGCACCACAGAACGACAAGGACCATTATAGCATTCGGTATGCTGAATTCGTCGTTCCATTGGTGAAGGCGGTTCAGGAGTTAACGGCAAAGCTGGAAAGCCAAGAGAAAAAGTTGGAAGCCCAGGAGAAAATGCTAAAAACCCAGGAGGAAACGATAGTAGCGCTGAAGAAAGAACTCGGAACAACTAAAGGCAGCGACACTGCAAATGGTCATGGTGCTGCACTACGCCAGAATTACCCAAATCCTTTTTCAACTGATACGGACATCAGTGTTTCGCTCCCAGACGACATCAGCTCTGCTAACCTGATCTTTTACACGATGGCGGGAAAACAATTAAAGGTAATACCACTTCTCAGCCGCGGAGATTTTAATGTTAAAGTACAGAGTATCGAATTGAGCAACGGGACGTACCTTTATTCCCTAATGGCCGATGGCAAAATAATCGACTCGAAGCGCCTGGTTATTACGGGTAAGTAGTGAGGATCAATCATCGAGGGAAAGTTCTTCATAAAGACTTGCCAGCGTATCATCAATTCTCTGCAGAGTTCCCGTCTCGGGGACTCTGCAGGAAGCATCACGACGAGGTTAGATTCACAAATATGACCACATATCTATTGGCCTACCAGCACAATCCTTAACCAGCGCTGCCCAACTATCAATACATATTTTCTACGGCATCTTAACAATGAAACTCATATTTTTTTTTAAAGAAAGACTTCATGTTTTGAGCATGCCAGACGTTGAAAGAGGTCGAAGAGTTACCAGAGAATATTTTTTAGAGTTCACCATTCGCGTAGTATCAACGTGAATAACAAATCAAAAAATATCTAAAGAAAAGTTACTGCGTATTTTTTAATAAGCAGGTAGTCCTCAGTGGTCCTTGGCGTTCCAGGCGCCTTTGCAGTGAATTGTATTTAGTTTAACTACTCCTCAACCATAAAAGAACTTATCACGTGAGCGGTACCCAGTTTTTTAGAACATTCAGCAAATTGCGCATAAACATTCGGTACCTAATTTTTAGTTGTCCATTCATAAACCACCGATACCGGAATTCAGGTACTCACCTGGTATTTGTTACACGGGCGACTCCAATTAGTAACTCAAATCCTCCCATTACACATTTTCGCTGGAAAATCTTCCCATGGCCAACGAAATTTGACGAAGAAACACAAGTACTGTGTCATAGTTGTTAAACATTAAAATCAATCTTATGAAAAAAACTATCCTGTTCGCCGCTTTGGCTGGCCTATGCAACGTGCTGTATGCACAATGGATACCAGCACCCCAACCCATATACTTAAATACACACCAGGGACTGGGGGCTTTCACTTCGAACGTAAACGGCAATTATAACGCCGCTTTTGGAAGTTATGCATTGAATAAGAATACTTCAGGGAACTATAATACAGCGGTTGGTGGCTGGGCCTTGTACAACGCCAATGCCACATCCAATGTTGCCGTTGGACGAAGGGCAATGTATAATACTACGTCCGGCGGTGGGAATACTGCCATTGGCACAGATGCGATGTATAGCAATACTTACGGAATCGGCAATGTAGCTGTTGGAGACGATGCCTTAAGATACAACGTAACAGGCAATTGGAATACTGCTATCGGACATTCAGCGGGCCCTGCCGTTGGCAACGTGAATCTTATTCACGCCACGGCTATTGGCTATGCTGCTCAAAATACCGCCAACTTTCAAGTACGTATTGGACATGACCTGATCAACGATATTGGTGGACAGGTTTCCTGGTCAACCTTATCCGATGGTAGATTCAAAAGAGATATTAAGGAAGACATTGCCGGCCTGGAATTCATTAATAAGCTGAGGCCTGTAAGTTACACCGTGGATCATGCAGCTTTAGTGAGGTCACATAACATACCAGACAGTATAGCAACACAGTTGCAGGTGGGCAGAAAAGCAGATGTCAGACAAACTGGTTTTGTTGCGCAGGAAGTTGAAGCAATAATCAAAAAAGGAAACTATAGTTTCAATGGTGTTAAAGCACCACAGAACGACAATGATCATTATAGCATTCGGTATGCTGAATTCGTTGTTCCATTGGTGAAAGCCGTTCAGGAACTGACTACCCAATTGAATGAGCAGAAATTGGAAATCACTGCATTGAAACAAAAACTGAGTCGCGCTGAAGAAGGAACAAGCGCTGACATTAATTCCAACATGAACATTGTACTCTTTCAAAACAATCCAAATCCTTTCTCGTCCGACACTGAAATTAAAATGGCCTTGCCCGAAACAACCCAGCAAGCAACCTTGATCCTTTATAATATGGAGGGGAAACAGTTAAAAAACTTTCAGGTAAACGAGCGGGGCAACGCATCTGTAAAAATTTCCGGAAATGATTTTAATGCCGGTATCTATTTATACGCTTTAATCGTAGATGGGAAAGTGGTTGATACGAAACGGCTGATATTAACGAAGTAATACAAACTTCTGCCTCTTTGTTCTCTGTGGTTAAATTCATTTTTCACCGCAGAGACGCAAAGGCGCAGAGTTTTCGTAGCTAATTTTAGTAGGCCACCTATCAGATATCATTTCTCCTCAGGAGTCTCTCGGGGACTCTGTCGGAAGCACGTACTACAGGCCAAGGTTAGATTCATGAATATGCGCGCGGATGGCATGTATCGGGCATGAAGGATGAGTCCCACTGGAGACTTTGCGACGAGGGAAACCGGAATTCATTAATCACTTAAGAAATACAAATTGGGAGTTCATAGCCCTGTTACTCCAACTGTTAACCCAAATCTACCCGTTACTCATTCTAACTAGAAAATCTTCCATTAACAAACGAAGTTAGATAAAGGTTGAGCGCAATTATTGAAATCAGGTTTTGTACAAATATTAAGGAAAAAAGTTGGTTTAATCGTAGCCTTGCTGTTTATGTCTATAACAGTGATGCACCCAATGCAAAAGGTATCGGCCAGCAAAGCTTGTAGTAATTACAAGATTGCTGGCCGCAAACCTTATTTACTTTGATGCCCCCGCGCAATAAACAGGCTAAAATTCGTGTGGATCAAATTCTATTTACCTGTAAGTTTTTTAATCAACGCAACTTCCGACTCATCATAAGGTGTTCCATCTTTCCTGAAAATATCATGGAACCATACTTTCGGTTCTTTACCATCAGGCATGGGCGCATCCCAGGCGTAGATAGTATTCGACTTGCCTGCCACAAGGCCCCAGTTATAGGCTCCGATGTTTTCCTCCTTTAGCATAGGAAGGACGTTGTCAAAACGACTATTTCGGGTACGAGCCATATACTCTGTGCAAATCAATGGACGGCCGTAGGTACGCAGACTGTCAATCCATTGTTTATGAATCTCTGGCTCCATGTAGTTATGGTAGGTGGTAACATCTGAATTGGCAAGCTGGTACTTATTCAGATCGACCAGGTCTTTATTCCATACTCCTACCGACAATGGCTGCGAAGGATTTACTTGTCTTCCCCATAGAAATACTTTCTTTAATAGCGGCATCGACTTATTGCCATAATCCGAATTACCTGGCTCATTGTAAAGATCCCACAATACAATCCGTTTGTCATTGGCAAAATGTGAAAGTATGCTCTTGGTATATTTTTCAAGAGTCTTATATAGCGAAGTGTCCTGATGAATCTTATCGCCGGGGTCGCGCACCCAACCCGAATTGTGAATCCCTGGTTTGGGATCTGGTTGTTTACCTGCCTGGTAAGTCGGATTCCAGCAGTCATCAAACAAAACAAACAAAGTTGATATTTTATGATTATCTGCAATGTTCAGGTATTGATTTACCCTGTTCTTAAATCCGGTTGAATCAATTTTCCAGGCGAGGTGATGAAGGTATACCCGCATGGAATTAAAGCCGATGGATTCAGCCCAACCCAGTTCACGATTGATTGTCGCTGTGTCAAATGTTTCGGCTTGCCACATTTCTAATTGGTTGATCGCGCAGCTGGGAATAAAATCGCTTCCCCGCAGCCAGCCAACTTTGGCATACCATTGGTTTGCCTGCTCTTTTGTCCATACATCCCGCGTACCAGATACCGGTACCGTAGCTTGACGGACGATGCCTTTCTTCGCGCAGGATGTTAACAAAGCTGTGCTTACAGCGCATACGATTAATAGTTTACTAAATTGTTTCATACTTTATTTTGAATTGTTTTTTTTGATAAATGGAATTACAATGGCGTTATGCCGGGGCTATAGGTCTCGATGAAAGGCCAACTGTTTTTGTATCTGAGACGATCGATAAGCATAATTCTTCCTTTTGATTTTAAAATGATGGTCGGATCAGCAAAGTCTCCTTTGTAAACAGGGTTGGTATACGTTGTCTGCGCATATCCGAGATTTACTATTAAGAGTATCAATTTGAAAAAAAGAAAACACTTCATGCAATCATTTTTTATCGGATGGAACTTGTAATGCTACGCCTTCCTTCACAGGCTCTCCAAAGCGAGGAGTTCCGTCTGCATTCCAGGCGAATTTCTGCGCACGCGGCGAGCGATGCCTGCCGCAACCTTGACCGGGTTCTGTATTGGCGTGATATAAGATCCAATCTTCTTTACCGTCGGGAGATTTAAAGAAAGAATTATGGCCGGGAGCAAATACTTTATTTTCAGGAGAAGGACTGAAAACCGGCTGAGGATGTTTCTTCCATGAAGAAGAATCCATCAAATTACTGTTGGCAGATGCAGTCAGCATACCAAGCGTATAGAAGTCAGTCCAGCAGCCACTTGCTGAGTAAATAATAAAAAGCTTATTCTCATGCACCAGTACCTGTGGCCCTTCATTTACATCAACATGCGGAGGGTTATTCGGATCGTTTAAATCACCATGACGTTCCCATTCATATTTAGGGTGTGAGATTTTAACACGCTTGCTTTCAATCGTCCAGGGATTCTTCAATTTTGCAATGTATATATCCTGTCGTCCGTTGGTATCACCTTCCCAACCCGACCACACCATGTAGCGTTGATTGTTGTGCTCAAAAACAGAACCATCGATTGCCCATTTGTTAGAAGCATCTGATATTTTTCCTTTAAAGGTCCATTCTCCTTCTAACGGATTGGCTGTTGCATTTTCAAGGACGTATAACCGGTGATTATCATTTTTGCCATCATCCGCCGCAAAGTATACATACCATTTTTCCTGAATGAAATGGATTTCGGGCGCCCATATTTCTTTTGAGTAAGAAGTACCAGCAGGCGGAGCCCATATCGTTTTTCGCTCGGCGCTTTTAAGGTCTGCCAGATTTTTTGTTTTCCAGATGTCAATACGATCCCCCAGGGTATTGGTGTAATAGTAATATCCGTCCTTGTAGATGCTCCACGGATCGGCACCGGATGGTAGCAACGGATTTGTAAAGGTGGCCTGGCTAAAACCAGATAGACTTAGCAATAAAAAAAAGAAAACGGCTCGTGTTTTTATCATATTACATCTGACTTTAATTGTTCATTGTTTAATGAGAATCCGGTGAAAATGCCCGTTGCTCAATAGCAGTTTTTACTGGGATACCGACATCAGGAGTGCCATCGTTCCTCCAGAAGAACCGTTGCATACGCGGTGACCTGCGATGATCACATCCTTGACCGGGTCGTGAATTGATATTTTTCATTTTTCGATAATCACTTTCATTATAAATTCATAGCAATCAAGCATGATTAACGCTATGGCTATGCTACCAAATCTAATTACCAATACTGGTTTCAATTATCATCACTCGTTTAATAGGTTCAGGCTTCTAAATGAACCGTAACTATTTCAGGATTAACCTGTTAAATTATAACATTTTTTCAATACCAGCCAGTCAGCCGGCCCATGCTCCATGCATAATAATGCAAATCGCAGATACCTTGGCAGAAAACTTATTAACTTGTGTTATCTGTTTAAAATTAACCAATTGAAAACACTGCGCACCATTCAAAAAGGATTCGCTCTGCTGCTCCTATTGTCAGGATCAGCAATTTTCAATTGCGTTGCCCAATCCGAACGTTCTGCTACAGGGCCATTGTTTTTCAAGAGAATTTCTACAGAACATGGATTGCCTCAGCCTTCTGTAAACAGCATCCTTCGCGACTCCCGTGGTTTTGTATGGGTGGCCACCGAAGGCGGACTAAGCCGTTTCGACGGTACTGAGTTCAGAACGTTTCGGCACGATCCCACTGATTCCACTAGTTTGAGCCACAACGTGGTTCATTTTATTCAAGAGGAAGAAGGGACGGGCAATTTGTGGATAGGTACTGTATCAGGTATTAATTATTTTGACCGATCATTAGAACGTTTTAAGGTTTTTAAAACCAATGATCCGCCCGGCACCGTCTATGCCAGCGGTGCATTTGATAAAAAAAGAGGTCGGTTATGGCTTGCCTGCACAGTGGGAGGATTGCGTTACCTGGATCTGTCTCTTCAAAAGGTACTTGATTTTGACGAACACCCATTTAGTAAAGAAGTAGTATGGACAGTCAAAATAGCCGGTGATAGTTTAATGATTGGAACTCTTCAAGGTCTAAGAATTCTGGATTTGCAAACACATGAGCTATCTACCCTGCATGACGGCACTCCTATCCGTTCGCTTTTGATTGATCAAAATGATTTATGGTTTGGAACGGAAGGTGATGGATTGGGCCGGTTCGACCGCATTGCAAAAAAGACTACCTATTATAACCGGGAAAATGGTGGCACAAATAATAATGACATCTGGTCCCTGGCAAAAGATAAAGACGATAATTTATGGATCGGTACAGATGGCGGCGGGTTAAATATTTTAAGACGCGGTGAAAAAATTTCTCAATTACTACCTCCACGCTGAATTTGATGAGCGAAGTTTAAGCTACAATACACCTACAATGGAGGTGTAAGTTATCATGAGATTACCCCCATTCAATTTCCAGTTATATAAAAAAGATTTCTTCATCGAAAATTCGTTGAGGAACAAATGCTGTTTCAGCTTTCACAGAAGCGGATGATGGAACGATCTGGGTTGTGCCAATCCATGCGTTTCCGTTGGGCTCGATAAAAATAGAACGAATCGTGGCACAGATGGCGGAGGCCTTCACTACTTAAAAGATGATATTGTTCACCGATATGCATTACCGGATAAACTAGCGCACATCAACGTAATCACTTCGTTACAAAGCGATGGTGAAGGTTTGTGGGTTGGGACATTTCAAAATGGGCTGGTCTACCTGGATGGTCATGGAGGATGGAAGCAATTCCGAAATAACACTGATGATAAAACTACAATCGCTGAGAACACGGTGTGGTCTATTCAAAAAGATTCACTGGGATATTTGTGGATTGGTACCAATCGCGGCGTGAACCGGTTAGACCCGAAAACAGAAGTTTTTCATCATATCGATCATCCTCTTGAAGGGAACATCAGCAAGCTTTTCAAGAATGTACAAGCTCAGACTATTTTAATTTCTTCCAATCAAACGCTTTGGGTTGGATCGTATGGTTTGCTGATGGCTTATTTACCTGCTTCGGATTCAGTGATAGAAGTTAATAGTTTCGATGGGAAAGGACGCACCACACCTGATCTACGGGTAAAAACTTTGTTGGAAGATCGTGGAAAAATTTGGATAGGAACCTATGGAAGCGGCCTTTGTCAATACGATCCTTTGACACATTCATTTCATATTCTGGATGAGCGAGACGGATTGCCTGATAATATTGTGCTCTCCATTCAAAAAGGCGAACCTGGAAGTTTATGGTTAAGTACGAACCGCGGTTTAGTTCATTTTAGTGAATCGGATACAGTTTTCACGGTGTTTGATTCCGACGATGGTGTTCAGGGAACCACATTCAACCGAAATGCTGCTTTACAAACAAGGGACGGGCGTTTGTTATTTGGAGGCACTCAGGGTTTTAATGTTTTCAAACCTCAAAAATTCGTTCATGACTATAATTCACTTGAGATTGTGTTTACCGATTTTTGGATATTTAATAAACAGGTAAGGCCCGGAAATGATTTTTTAAAGAAGAGCATAACGGAAACACTAGAGCTTGATTTGTCGCATAGCGATTCAAGATTGGTCACCCTACACTTTTCAGCATTTAACTTCTTATCGCCTGATAAAGTAATTTACGCGTATAAGCTGGAAGGTTTTAACAATAACTGGCAGAGTCTTGGTAAAGATCACAGTGTAACATTTACAAATCTTGATCCGGGAAAGTACAAGCTCATTGTTAGAGCATCATTCAATGACCGGCTATGGGGACCACAAAAATCTTTGGTGATCATCATCCAAACACCATGGTGGAAAACTTCTTATTTCCGCTGGATAGCCTTCTTCCTTTTTGCCATTGGAGGATATAGCTTTTATCGCTATCGGGCTTATCAGTTCAAGCAACGAAAAAAAGAACTTGAACATTTGGTAAATCAGCAAGGGCAGGAAATAAACAGCAAAAATCTTGACCTGGCAGCACAAAATGAAGAGCTGACTGCGCAAAATGAGGAAATGGTAGCACAGCGAGAAACGATCACAGAACAGAATCTCATGCTGAGTGAAGCAAAAAAAAATCTCCAGTTGATTAACCAGTCATTGGAGCAGGTGGTCCATCAGCGTACGGAGAAATTAAATGAGACAATTCATCAGCTTAATAAAACCATCAAAGAATTAGATGCATTTGTTTATAGCGCTTCGCACGATCTGATTGCTCCTTTGAAATCAGTCATGGGCCTTGTTGAGCTTGCGCGAAGACAAAACAATCAGGAGGAAATGGGGAGTTACATCGATCATATTGAGCGAAGCATAAAGAAACTGGAGGATGTTATCATAAACATGATTCAATACTCACAAAACTCAAGTCTGGAAGTCAGGTATGAGGCTGTGAATTTGCATGAGTTGGTTCAGGAATGTTTAGCGGATATCAAGTTCCTTCCGGGAATGGAGGTGATGAATTTTGCGTTAAACTTAAATAATGATACAATCGTAATAAGCGACCGCAGTCGGCTCGTGATCATTTTAAATAACCTGATTGGCAATAGTGTTAAATATCGCGACGACAAAAAAGATTCCAATTGTGTAGGGATAACTTTTGAAAAAGAAAACACGCTCTGGAAACTGGAGATCTATGACAATGGCATTGGCATCAGTGAAAAATCCCTAAGCCGCGTATTCGAAATGTTTTACCGCGCCACAGATCGGTCACAAGGTTCCGGACTTGGCCTTTACATTGTTAAAGAAACCGTTGAACGTCTCTATGGCAAAGTATACGTTGATTCTAAAAAAGACGAATGGACTAAATTTACCATTGCTATTCCTCATAAGAATATTCATCTCCCGAAAAAATAGACGAATACCCTTTATTTTTTTTACTAGAACTGTTTTATAGCGGCAGGAATGCCCCACATGATAAATTTTTATATATTCAAGCAACAAAGAACTCAAACTATCTCTAGTGGCAGTACCTCATGGGATACCCGTGTTATTTTAACATTAATTTGAGATTAATATCTGCAATATTGCTATGCTTCTTGCTTGAGCATCAAATGCATGCGCAAGCATCGGTCTCTCCGTTGAATTATACTGTCTCAACTCCACATCCTCAATCTCATTACTATCATGTGGAACTCCAGACGAGTGGATGGACGCAAGATACTCTTGAATTCAAGATGCCACAGTGGACTCCCGGCTACTATCAAATGATGAATTATGCAAATGCCGTTGAGAATTTCTCAGTTGAAGATGATCACAATCAAAGCCTGACATCAAGAAAATTGAACGGCAACACGTGGGAAGTCACGGGTATCAAAAACAAATCATTTAATCTGAGCTAAAACATAAAAGCTGACAAACAGTTTGTTGCCCAATCTTATTTGGATAGCGCTAGAGGATACATAGTACCCGCAAGCACATTTTTGTACATAGACGGCCACTTGAATATGTCTGCACAAATCAAGTTAGATGTTAATAAGGGGTGGAAAATTGCAACAGGATTAGCAGGGATCGACCAGAAACAAAATGAATTTACCGCCCCTGATTTCGACATACTATATGATTGCCCCATCCTAATGGGAAACCTGGAAGAGCTTCCATCTTTCAAGGTAAATGGGATCGAACATCGGTTCATCGGTTATAAAATTGGAACTTTTGATCGAGTGCAATTTATTCTGAACTTGGAAAAAGTGGTATCATCAGCTATTGCGGTAATTGGCGATATACCTTTTAACCAATATACTTTTATAGGGATAGGCCCAGGGCGGGGCGGCATTGAACACCTGAATAATACAACAGTAAGTTTCAATGGAGATGAACTTCGTTCACCTGAAGCCATCAACCGGATGATGAACTTTCTGGCGCATGAATATTTTCATCACTACAACGTGAAACGGATTCGTCCATTCGAGCTGGGCCCATTTGATTACGACAAGGGAAGCAAAACCAACTTGCTTTGGGTGAGCGAGGGGTTATCCGTGTATTACGAATATCTGATTGTTAAAAGGGCCGGGCTAATTGATGAAGGAACATTATATGCTGATTTTGAAAATAACATTAATGCTACTGAGAACAATCCCGGACGTTCTTATCAGTCGCTTACCCAGGCCAGTTACAAGACGTGGAGCGATGGTCCATTTGGTAAGCAAGGTGAGGAGGCAAACAAATCTATTTCTTATTATGATAAGGGACCCGTGGTTGGCATGCTACTGGATTTTGCTATTCGTCACGCCACTCAAAACAAAAAATCCTTGGATGATGTCATGAAGGCATTGTATTGGCAATACTATAAAAAGCTTGGGCGCGGGTTTACCGATGCCGAATTTGAGCAAACCTGCGAAACAATAGCGACAACATCGTTGACCAACTTGTTCGAATACGTTTACACTACCAAAGAGCTTGACTTCAATACATACTTAGCTTATGGGGGGCTAAAGGTCGATATTCAAAATACTGCTAAGGGAAAGAAATACACGATAAAACGTGTGGAGAAGATGGATATGTTACAGTCGGCAATATTGAAGTCGTGGTTGGGTGAGTGAAGTAGATTATGACGAGTAGCGTCAAGTGAATAGGACGCAATTACATTCGCTTATGAGTTGCGGGCTTTAAGAGCCCACTCGTGGCTCAAAACTCACAACTCGAAACTATCTACGCCTAACTTTTGTGCTTTGCATCAACTTCGCTTCAGCTTTCTCTCGACTCACGTCTCGGAAAATTTTTGATGCCTACTGATTTGATAGTTCGGATTCTTTTGAACGTCTACGTTTTTTATGCATTGATATACTAAGTAATGCAAGATTCGATATCGACATGTATCCTTACATGTCGATGAAGATTACACCAATGAGCAAAGCGCTTCTGATATGTCTTTTAATGTGCATATACAATGCAGGACGTGGCCAACATTCATCAGAAATTGGGAAGGTTATTTATGATCCATTGTTCTGGAAGAGCGAACTAAAATTGACAAAATCACAATGTGATCAAATAGCGAGAATTAATAATTTGTTTTACCAATTGCTTTATTCTGTCGATAGCTTGGACTCTACTTCCTATATACGAATGGATGAACTTTACTTTCTGATACACGCAAGAAGCGCGCAGATTTGGAATGTATTTTCGGATCGACAAAAACGAAAATGGAGCAAACTTCACATCTCATTCACAGTAAAGATCTACCGAAGGCCTCACTCCTTTTGTTAAAAAAATGCAAAGCCAAATCTTGGTTAAGCAAGAACCTCATGAATGATAACGACTGAAGAGCAAATTCTCAAAAAAACGGGGAATAGCCGCAAATTTTATCCACAGAATAGTTCATAGCAAATGTTGGGTACTGCACATCCCCTTACAGTTTTGGAGAAGCGTCCTAATTTTACCTTAAACAAAGATGGACTTTATTTATCTTGTTATTTCATTAGCGAGCAGTATTGATAAAATTCTACGCGCAGGTATTCAGAAGCTGAACCAAAGGCGCGGCCATGCGGCCGGAGAGCCAAGGCCAGTAACTATTAGATAAGTTGCCCGACAACGATAGTGACGATGAAAAGCTTACTACATCAATGCGCTCAACTTAAACCATAGAAATCACATGAGATAGAATCAGCTCGTTAACCATACACGTCCATAATTTGAAGGAATTGCCAAAGTTCTGACCTCCCCAGGAATTACATTCATCACATGATCTTCGTTGTGAAGTTGTTCGTTAAAGTCACCACCAATATCAAAAGTCATCTGAACGTTTTGATCGTCTCCGGAAAAATTAAGGGCTACCAACGCAACTGTATTTCCGAACTGGCGCTTGAATAACAACAAACCCTTCGACTGGTGCTGATCCCAGTTATCAAAAAAGAAATAGCTTCCCTGCCTGAACACTTCCTCTTTGTTTCTTATTGCAATAAGTTTTCGGTAAAGCCAGACCATCGACTTTCCTTGTTCTGTATAAAAATGTTCCCAACGTACTGGACGAAGTGTTCCGATACGCGCAGGACCGCTGTCAGGCACATCATAATTTTCTAAAATCTCCTGTCCCTGCCAGAGCATCGGTATTCCTTTTGCCAGTAGTAAACCAATCGCATAGGGTTGAATCTTATACCAGTTATCTCGATCTCCTTCTTTAAATATGTCTTTGTAAAGAGAAACAGTACCAAAAAAACAAATGAACCTTGGATGGTCATGATTTTCTAAATATTGAAAAGCAGTTTTTGTCAGGATATCAATGTTGTGCGTTGCCTTGTCCGGGTATCCCCACAAGCCCAGCCGCATTCCGAAACTATGCAGAGCACTAAAGTTTCCACCGATAATTCCTCTTGCTCCACTCAGCGTTTCGTTCTGCCATGTGATATTGCTATAGGTTTTTTCAACGATCTCCACGGGAGCTTCCAGTTGCTCGGCGCACTGAATTAAATTAATCTGATTGGTTTGAAAAAAGCGTTGCCAATGTCCCGACCCATTCGACGCTTTTATTTTCTCATAGGTATTGAACACGAGATTTGAATATCCCGTGCCGGTGACGCCGTCGTAGTAATTGGGAACGCAGTCGTAGCGTATACCGTCTGCGTGATATCGATCAAGCCAGTAGTAATTTGCGGTAAAATAAAAATCCCGGGTAAATTTCCGCTGATAGTCGGTGCTCGGTCCGAACATGTCCTTAGCGAATGGGCCCATAAAGGGATTTTCATGATAGTTTAATCTGCTATAGACGTACTGATAGGCAAAATGCTCTCCCGTGTGTCCGTAGATCATATCAAGGATAATGGCGATGCCTTGCTCGTGCGCAGCTTGAATGAATTTTTGCAGGTGCTTGCGTTTCCCGAATCGCTCATCAAGTGCAAAGGGGCCTATGGTTTCAAATCCCCAATCGATGGATCGATGTACGTTGGCGACAGGCATGATCTCAAGACAATTAATTCCCAGATCACGGAGGTACGGAAGTTTTTGAAATGCTCCTCTAAGGTCCCCGGCAAATTCATGTAACTGAATTTCATAAGCGATGAGATTTTTCAAAGCGGGCGTTTTCCATGCATCTTCACTCGCATTCCACATGTGCTCCTTATAACCTAACGTAAATGCAGATTGTCTGCCAATCCCTGCTTCCCTTGAAAATGGATCAACAATCCAGTCTAGTGGTACCGTTAAGAGAGGGCTTTGCAGTTCATATCGATATACATAACGTCCTTCACTACCCCAGACCGATGTCGGAATAGTCCGGTCTGCTATCTCTATATGAATTTCTGTGCTCCAAAAATCCCCATAAATCGGAAGCAGGGAGTGAGATAGCTCAAATCGTTTAGCCGGAATCTGTTGTAGAAACTGATCGTCTTCATGAATAATCTTTACAAACATTCTATTGCCGTCGGAGGCTGAGACCCAGGGTAACAAAAAACCGAATTTCACATGTTGATTGGGTAGCTCATGTGCTCCGAGTTGATCTAATGGAAGAAGGTTCATATTGAATAGTGTTATGGCTAATAGTTATCAAAGCAGGAAACAGAAATATGCTGTAGATTTAGACTATCCTTGCATATCACAACGATCGCGTGTCAATAGGTGATGAATGTAAATAAATTTTAAACTGTTGCTTCTCATAACAGTATATTTTTTTCAGTGATATGATTAACATTTCGATAATCTTCTTATGATTTCCCTGAAAAAATTTTACTCGCGCTGATCACAAAGCCCACACCGTAGCTCGCGATGGGAGTTTTAAACTTGTCACGAAACTACGAGTCGCAGGCCCAAGCTGTAGGCTGTAAGCTGTGAACTGTCAGCTGTAGGGCAATCATTCACTAAGCTTTAACGCGGTGTACTCTATAAAGATAAACAGGGAACGATATGGGTCGGAACAGAAAGTTTTCCTAAAGGTTTTTCACAACGTCCCTGGTAACTGTCAGCGTGCGGTCAATATCTTCGTTGCTATGCGCGTAACTTACGGAACCTTGCTTGCAGGCGATGGGAATGTGATAGATACCTTTACCGATAAGCCCGTGCCGGTACCGAAGATCAAATTCAAAATCGTGATGGTGCAGAATGTCGTGAAGATCGTTGGGTTGTTCTTCACAGAAGTAAATACAAAACGCTGACGCGTTGGACGTGAGAACAAAAGGTTTACCCTTCTCTTTAAAGATGGTATTTAAACCACTATACAATCGCTCGCTGGTTTTTTCAATTCGTTTGTATACGTGATCCTCTTTCAAAAATTTCACCGTGGCGATGGCCGCTGCCGTATTCACTGGGTGAGCGTTGTAAGTTCCGGCTATCAGCACACGTTTGGCGGGATCTGACGCGTCGAACAGCTGCATGATATCGCGTCTTCCTCCGATGACGCCCAACGGAAAACCATTCGCGACCGCCTTACCGAAAACCGACAAGTGTGGTTTTACCCCACAGCGTTCCTGGTATCCACCCAGGCCGGTGCGAAATCCGGTCTTCACTTCATCGAAGATGGAGACCACTCCATATTTTTCACATAATGCTACAAGCCCCTCTAGATATCCCTGCCGTGGTTTGACAATGCCCACATTCTGAAGAACAGGCTCTGTGAGCACACACGCAATGGGATATCGCCTCATCACGTATTCGACAGATTCAAGATCGTTGAAATTGACAACGTGTACCCGTCGCTTTGTTTGTTCAGGAATTCCTGCCGACATGCTTTTAAAAATATATTCACCCGGCGAAACACGTGGACCAATATCATTCAACGAAGGCATTACAGCTCTGGCCACTTCATTATGCCAACCGTTGTAACCTCCCAGCGTAACGATAATGTCCTCCCTCGATGTGAAAGCACGGCTTAGACGGATGGCGTGGGCAGTTGCCTCACTTCCCGTATTCGTGATCTGTACCAGTTCAAGGGAAGGCACGGCTTCACAAAGCAATTCCGCCAGCTCAGTTTCCCATACGGTTGTACCCGAACCCATCAGCGACCATCCGTTTGTCAATGCCTCAATGGCTGCCTCATTTATTGGCTTGAAATTATGGCCAAGAAGAAAGGGAGCAAACGCAGCGTGGTAATCGATGTATTCATTTCCTTCTGCATCATACAGCTTGCTTCCCTCAGCGCGTGTAAAAACAATGTTCGGAGTAACTTTACGGTTTAGTGAGACCACACCTCCAGCAATATATTTTTGGGCACGCCCTATAATTTCTTCCGAAAGTCCTTTCCTTTGTACCTGCATTGCCATTAGTTTAGAGAGTTATGTGATTACAAATTTGTATTCAAAAATAGCTCATATTTGTTTACAACAATATCCGATAACGGAAAATGAAAACCGATTCACAGGCTCGTATCGTTTACGAGGAGATCAGAAGGCAGATCCTCATCATGCACCTTCAGCCGTCAACACGCCTGAAGGAGGATGTCTGGGCGAAAAAGATGAATGTAAGCCGCATAGCCGTCCGCGAAGCGCTCACCCGGCTGTTGGGGGAAGGCCTGGTAACGGCTGGTGACAAAGGAGGTTACTTTGTCAATGAAATGTCTGCAGACGATATTCACGAGATCCGCGAGCTGCGCGAGATTCTGGAGCTGGCAGCATTGCGCATGGGCATTAAACGCATCAAAAAAGACGGCATTGAACAATTGAAAAAGATCTGCAATGATTTTTCGTCGCTGGCGGAAAAAGGATACATCGCGGGTGCCTGCGAAGCGGATCTTAAATTCCATGAAACTCTCGTTTCAATCTCAGGCAATGACCGCCTGCTGAGAGCCTATCATTTTTCTCACATTCCATTGTTCCATTTACGTCTCGGCAAAACTCGTCTGTACATGGATGATTACAAGGAAACTGACAAAGAGCATCGTCAGATTGTGGACGCGTTAAGCAATAAAAATCTCGCGGCAGCTGAAAAATTACTCAAGCGACATTTTGAACGGGGAGAAGCAGGTGTGCTGGAGTAACAAATCAAATTTTATCTATGAATTCTTTCCCGATTTTTGTCCCGCAAGCTGACCTCCATCGATGACTAGCGTCTGGCCTGTGATAAACTGGCTATCGTCACTTGCCAGAAATAAAAAAGCGGGCGCCACATCTTCAACTTTACCCGTGCGGTTTAAGGGGATGTAACGGTCAACAAATGCATGCGTGAATTCAGGTGAATCTATTTCCTGAGACATGGGTGTCTGAATATATCCTGGGCATACGGCGTTTACACGGATACCCACAGGTGCGAGCTCAAGTGCCATGGTTTTGGTAAGCATTACCACCCCTCCCTTCGATGCGTTGTAATGCGCATAACCGGCTTCACCATCCAGACCGTTCTTGCTGCCCATGTTGATCACGATACCTTTTTTGCGCTCAACCATCTTTGCACAAACCGCCTGCGCTACAAAGAACATCCCGGTGAGATTAATGTCGAGCACGTTGCGCCAGTCCTCTTCCGATATCTGTAAGAATGGAATTTCAGAAGCCACCCCCGCATTATTAATGAGCACATCGATGGGTGCAAATTGCTCCGCCTTTGCTACCGCTTCTGTTACCTGTATTTTTGATCGCACATCAACAACATGAGTTTGGGTACGGGTGATCTCATTTAAAGATCGTTGCGCATTCACCAGGTTTTCTCCATGATTATCAAAGAGTGTAAGCATGGCCCCTTCTACCGCAAAGTGTTTGGCGATCTCAAAACCTATTCCCCGCGCAGCACCTGTTATTAAAACATGCTTGTTGACAAATCGCATTGCATTACTCATAAAAATATGGGTGAAAATTAAGGGGTAACCGATCCTCTATTTTGTGATCGTGATCTTATTTCCCTGAGAATGTCTTATCGTCAAAATACCTCCTTTATCCAGTGATTGCCAAATCCATCCAGCAGAACTCGTGTCGTCAATTTCCTGTAAGAGAATATCGTTCACCTTAATTTCTCCGGGTCTGGCACTCAACCTGAATATTTCTTTGGAAGCCTCATCAAAGGTTGTATAAAAAATGGCGGATGGCTGGTATTGAATACTCCTGACAATGGAAGAGGAGCGCAGTAAATGATCCCCATTGTCCGGGGCCAACTGGGGTGCTGCTGCCATGGCGCGAAGGTAATGCCGCACATAATCACCATAGCCATCAGTCATCCAGATGGCATTGGTTGGGTAAAAGTTTTTTCCATCATGATCCACCATGTACGTAGCCCAGTTCAACTGACGGACAGCATTTCGCACGTACGTTGTATCGCCCGTTTTCTCCCAATACATTAACTCAATCGAAGCCTGACGGGCTGAATGACTGTTACCCGGTTTGCGATAAGCGGTCTGTTCATCAACGGGCATCACACCATATTTTAGATACTCCCTGTTGCCCAATTCCCTGTACACCCATTGAAAAATAGTGTTCACTGTTTTTTTCCAATCGGGGTCAAGCTCAGGATGCTCCATAATGAACATGGCGTATGTAATTGCATTGATCTGCGTGTCGGACCACCGTGGTATATCTTCAAAGAACGGACCCCACCTGTTTGTTTTGGCTGGATAATTTTTTAACCACTTCCCACCTATATCAAAAGCATTTTTATAGGCAGCAGGGTCACCTTTATTGAGCTGGATAAGTTCGTTGAATAGTTTGAGCGTGCCCGTCCAGAAAGTTGTATAGGATGATGTCTTATTTTTTTTGTTGTTCTTCTTTAGGTCTTTGTCCATTCCTTCATACCACACCTCCTGATCCACGAGAATACCGGTCTCACCACTAACGGCATGCACCTTAAAGGGCCACGGAGAATTAACGCTGTCGCCCGGCTGGACTTTTGAAGCAAGCGTATTCGCAATTTTGATGGCTGCGTCAAGGTATTTTTCACCACCCGTTTTTTTATAAAGGTGAACAAGCTCATATCCGAAGGAGCCAGCCTTGTCTGGTTGAAGATAGCCTTCACCCAATATCATGTCGCCATCATAAATACCGGATTCAACATTCATGTTATAAGGATAAGGCAAATGAGGCCACTGCGCATTGGCAGGAGAAAGTGAATGGCTTAGATAATAGTCTGCCATATACTTCATGTTTTCAATCAAAGATTGATCGCCCGTGTAGTTGTAATACAGATCCCACGAAGACATGGCCATCATCAGCTGGTCTCCTCCAAGCCCACGCTTGTCATGGTGCGGTTCCCACACCTGGTGATTCATGTAGTACTGCATTCCGTTAGAATCAACTTCCATATTTTTCCAGAAGGGCCAGACCAGACCTAAAATATGGTCATAAGACTGGCCGGGATTATCTGAATGCCAGGGAAGGATGCCGCCATTGCCATCAACCCGAACTTGATGGTATATGATCGTGTCGCTAAGAACGGTATCTCCCTTTGTCTTTAGGATGTTTTCCGGCAGTCCATCGTACCCAGGCCCTGACGGTGCCGAGCACCCAATTAAGATGATCGGAATAATAAAAGTTATAAGACCACGGCTTTGTCGCATTTGTCAGGTGTCAGAAAGGATTTAAAAATATACAAATATCTGTCAAATTTGTTTACAATTAATTTATTGAAGGATGGAAAAAATGCATTTTGCAGCATGAAGCACGACCGGATACCAGTAATGCTCATTGCTGTGATGTTCCTGACTATCGGGGTCATGTTTTGCATGAACGATATCCTTCTGCCGATCGTCAAGGACTTATTCCAGCTCAGCTATTTGCAGGCAACGTTTATCCAGATCAGTTTTTACATCGTGTATATTATTTGGCCTGTGCCGATCACCGCTTCCGTAGAAAAATACGGCTACCGGAAAAACATTATCGCTTCGATGTTTATATGTTTTGCCGGGTGCTTGTTCTTCGTTCCGGCCTATTTTTTTCAATCTTATGCGCTCGTCCTGTTGGGTGTATTTACGATCTCTACAGGTGTAACGGTGGTCAATGTAGCAGCCAACCCCTATGCCGCATTATTGGGAACTGCGGATGGCGCACATGTGCGTTTGAATTTTGTTCAGGCCTTTAGCCGCATAGGGTATGCGGCTACTCCATTGGTTGCCAGCCTTCTCATATTCGCCCATGGAAAAAATTCTCCCATGATCCACACGCCCTTTCTCGTGTTGGCCGCTATGATCTCGGGTGTTGTCATCCTGATGTTCGTTTTCAGAATGCCTGACCACACACCGGTGGCCAGCGAAAAAAGTTCAGTGATGAAAATGTTTTCAAAAAGCAGATCGTACCGGAATCTTTTCCTCGGCATACCTACTATGTTCTTCTATGTAGGTGCCGAAGCTTGTACGGCTGGATTTTTCATCAGTTACCTAACTGAGCTGGGATATACAACACAGACTGCCGCAACATTCTTAACATTTTACTATGTACTGGCTGCCATTTTTGCACTAGTAGGTACGTTGCTTCTAAGAACAATAAAGGCAGGCACTTTATTGGGTTTCGCCGGAACAGGCATGTCGCTATGTTATGTCCTGGTGATCTGGGGTCCGCCTACTGTTGCTCCCTATGTTTTAATGGCTATGGGAGGATTCTTATCCATCATGTTTCCCACGGTATTCGGACTTGCCATAGAAGATCTTAAGGAATTTACCGCGAAAGGTTCAGCCCTTTTAAACTTCGCCATCGTGGGAGGCGCTGTATTTCCTCCTCTTCAGGGTTTGATAGCCGATGCCGCGAATATCAGGTTATCGTACCTAATGCCAGGAATTTGCATACTCGTTGTTACTGCTTATGGTTTCAATATCCGAACAGCCGATCCTATAAAATCTTAAAAATGCGCGTTATGAAAAACATCATCACTATACTCATTCTCGCAACTGCAATTTGTTACGGTTGCAAACCTTCGGAGGAAACTGCCGCAACAGAAGAAAATCTGATCACAAAAGAAAATAAAAATGTGGGCACAACCTCATGGCTAATTAACGTGCCGGAGAAGCACTGCGATTATCCCGACCATCAATTCTGCAGGAGACCGCAGATCGAAGGTTTTTGCTCCAAAAACAGTTATGTCGCAGGCGACACCCTCAGCATCTTTGTCAGCGCCGATCCGGCAAAATTTTATTCTATCGATCTCTATAGGATGGGATACTATCAAGGCAAAGGTGGAAGACTGCTGAAATCCATTGGCCCTCTGGAAGGCAGACCTCAGAAGGTGCCACAAGCTGAAAAAAATAATCTTGTGGAATGTCGGTGGGACACCGCCTATAGCATGGTCATCCCTTCCGACTGGGTAAGTGGTGTTTATCTTGGAAAGCTGACCGCAAGTGACAGCAGTCAGTCGTACATCGTCTTTATTTTAAAAGATGATCGGAAAGCGGATGTTCTTTTTCAGTGCTCGGACATGACGTGGCAGGCATACAACCGGTTTCCCTACTGGCATGCCATGTACGATGAGGGGCAGAAACCCTGGGTGAATACGGATGGCGCACGAATCAGCTTCGACCGTCCGTATGGGTTGTATGTAAATTTGTTGCCTTCTGATTTTAATGCGTTATCGAATGGGTCGGGAGAATTTTTGCTTTGGGAGTTCCCCCTTTCTTTTTGGCTGGAGAGAGAAGGTTACGATGTCAGTTACATTACGAATACAGATACCCATGCCGATGCAAATGGGTTATTACGCACTAGGGCTTTTCTTTCCGTTGGTCACGACGAATATTGGACTCCACAAATGGTAGATAATGTAAAAGCCGCGCGCGACAATGGCGTAAACATTCTTTTCCTCAGCGGAAATTCCGTTAGCGGTGCTGTCTATCTCGACCCTTCCTCAGATGGTCGCCAAAATCGGATCACAGGCCGCATTTTGAGTGACAGGTTTTTAAACGAACCTGAAATCATGGGGTCAACTTCTTACGGGGTCGGATATGGAGATATTGTCTTAAAAAATACAGATCACTGGATATATGAAGGTGCCGAAGTTAAAGAAGGCGATACACTTAAAGATCTTGTGGGCTGGGAATACCACGGCTATCCGCTGAAAAAAGACAGTTCGCTTATTGTTCTTGGAACCGGTAAGATTGAGCCAAATAAATTTGCAGACGACAATGCTCCTGACCACGCGATGACAATCTATATCGCTCCGAAAGGTAACTTTGTATTCAATGCGGGTACCTGCTTCTGGAATCTACCACTCGCAACACCACCCGGTTTTCAAAATCCCATTAACAACCAGGGTGATCTAGGCAAAACGGTGATTGATTTTACAAAAGGCAAT
>CAZAHL010000056.1:0-26609 GCA_964484845.1 uncultured Chryseolinea sp.
GACATCCAACAGTAAACTAATAGGGCATGAAAATTATTGAAACCCACCACATTGCGAAAATCTATAAGATGGGCGATAACATTGTGAATGCCCTCCAGGATGTCTCAATTTCAATTGATAAAGGGGAATATGTTGCTTTCATGGGGCCATCCGGCTCGGGAAAGTCTACCCTGATGAATATTGTTGGCTGCCTGGATTCACCGACCGTGGGAACCTACAGTCTCAATAACCACCTGGTGAGCGAAATGACGGAAAATGAGCTCGCTGAAATAAGAAATAAGGAAATCGGTTTTGTATTTCAGACCTTTAACCTCCTTCCACGTGCCTCGGCGTTGGAGAACGTTGCACTTCCTCTGATTTATGCTGGCTACAGCAAATCAGAACGGAACGAGATGGCCATGAACGCATTAGAAAATGTAAGCCTGGCAGATCGCCACCATCATAAACCCAACGAGCTCTCTGGCGGTCAGCGCCAACGTGTAGCCATTGCCCGGGCACTTGTAAATAATCCATCCATTATACTTGCCGATGAACCTACTGGAAACCTGGATACAAAAACGTCGTACGGCATCATGAACCTTTTCCAGGAACTTCACGACAAAGGCAACACGATCATCATGGTAACGCACGAAGATGATATCGCCCACTACGCCCACCGCATTATCCGCCTGCGGGATGGATTGATTGAGTGGGATAAAAAGAATGAGAATGTGAATAGGAGTGTGGCGGTACCGGCGACGTGAGAACAGTTTCGAGTTTCGGGTTTCTAGTTTCGAGTGTCAGGCTCCACGGCTGAGCTTCTAAACCAAAAAATCGGCACTCTCAAAGGAGCACATCAATTTTGATTTGCCTGCACGCGATCGGTCCATAACTCGAAACTCGAAACTCTAAACTCGAAACTTTAAACTGAAGCCGCCCATGAAAATCTACACCAAAACCGGCGATCATGGCACAACATCCCTTTTCGGAGGTAAACGTGTCTCGAAAGCGGATTTGCGTATTGATACGTATGGAACGGTGGATGAATTGAATTCCTTTATGGGGTTGGTTCGCGATCAGGAAGTGAATCAAAAACGAAAGGAAGTTTTAGTTCAAATTCAGAATACATTATTTATTATCGGGTCTATCTTAGCTACAGAACCTGGGAATACAAAAGTTAAAATTCCATCCCTGCACGAGGATGATGTTATTATTTTGGAAAAAGAAATTGACGCAATGGAGAATGAATTGTCACCCATGCGTTTTTTTGTTTTACCAGGAGGCCAATCCTCTGTTTCATTTTGTCATGTTGCCCGTACTGTTTGTCGCCGCACAGAGCGGTTAACCATAGCGTTGGATGAGCAGGAAAAAATTGAACCGCTGGTCATTAAATATTTGAATCGGTTATCGGATTATCTTTTTGTGCTGAGCCGCAAAATGACGCATGAATTAGGGGTCGAAGAAATTCCCTGGAAACCAAGGGTAGATTAATTTCGGGAAAAATATTTGCTTGATACGTTGACGTTAGAAACGATTTTAGTGAGGCTGTATTTGAAGAACGGAAAATAGTTTTTGAATTTTATGGCCTCGCATAAAATGGCGTTGCTTATTTCTCAAGCGACATAAATTAATTATGAATTTAAATTTTTAGTTTAATTAAATCCCAAAACTATGGAAACCTCTCTTGATAGAAGAGGCTTTTTTAGGACTGCTGCAACAATAACAGCGGGTGTAGCCGGGTTGTGTTCCTTGCCAACATCACTCAAGGCAAAGGAACCTTATAAAGAAGGAGTATTTGTCATAGGACCTGTTGAAGGCTATTCTCCGCAAATAGGAACGCTTATTTCAATGATGAACTATAACAGGTACACCATCGTAAATATGGTGAAATCATTTACAAAAGCGGAGCTGGATTATTTGCACGACTCAAAAGCAAACACCATTGGATCATTAATTCTCCATTTGGGTGCAACCGAAAAGTATTATCAGATTAATACGTTTGAAGGCCGACAGGATTTTAACGAAGAAGAGAAAAAGATTTGGGGTGCTGCAATGAATTTAGGGGATGAGGGTCGTAAAAATATTAAAGGAAATGAGGCGAAATATTATTTAGACATAATTACTGAGGTGAGACAGAAAACACTTGAGGAGCTTAAAAAGAAAAGTGATGAATGGCTTCTTGCTGTTGATCCCGCGTGGTCTAAAGAAGAACCGCTCAATACTTATTGGAAGTGGTTTCATGTTTGTGAACATGAATCAAATCATCGTGGGCAAATTTCTTGGTTAAAGAGTAGGCTTCCAGGAGCCAAGCCAGGTAAAGATTGATAGTTTCATCATTAACAATATGGTAAATAATCGATCATGCGATCTACATGACTGGTAAATCGCCGAATAACCCGATAGCATATGTTTACTGAACTTGAAATGGGCGTATCTAAAGATCTGTAAACCAAAATCCCTGGATATGATTAAGCCCTTGTGTATTATTGTTCTTTTTGTAATCCCTTCCTTGCTGGCTGTTTCCCAACCCAAAATTACGGTTGGAAAACCTTATGCAGTTATTGATGCCGACAGCAAATACTATTTTTCCAGCAAAGGTGAAATTCTTACGGTTAAAGTTACTCCGAAAGCGAAAGCTATTATTCTGCAAAAGATGAATGCAGACGGTCTTACCTTTCAAAAAATAAAATTGTACGATGACTTTCCGAGAGATTTTCAGGTAGAGAAAATAACAGAGTTTAAAAACAGGTATTATGTTTTTTACTCGCTGTGGGAAAACGATGAAGAACAACTTTTTTCCAGGGAGATCGACTTTGCTGCCGGTTCTTTTAAAGGAACTGGTAAAAAAATAATTTCTGTGAATGAGAAAATTCACAGTTCACTGGTGGCGCGAACTGGTTTTTGGCGATTTACCGGTTCTGATAAATTTGATTTCTACTTTTCGTACGACTCCACTTCGATGGTTGTTCAGTATCGTTTAAAACCTGAAAAGAAAAACGATAGCAAAAGTTATGATGTGATAGGCATGCATGTTTTTGATAAAGATCTAAAAGTGAAATGGGCGAAGAAAGTTCAAATGCCTTACACCGAAAAGAAGATGGATAACCTGGATTACTCTGTGGATTCCAAAGGCAATGTCTACATCGTTACCCGCATATTCAACGACAACACAACTGACTTGAAGAAACGAGGCGAAGACGATGCTAATTATAACCTGGAGATCCTAAACGTAGCTGCTTCAACAGGAACCATTACATCGACGAAGGTTAATGTGGCAGATAAGTTCGTAAAGACCATTTGGCTGTATGAGAGCGCACAAAGTCATATGATTTGCGCTGGTTTTTATAACATTGGTAAGAATACGGCAAATGCTGATGGGGTGATTCTCTTTAAACTCAGCAAAGAGGGGAAACTATTTGATTTTAATTCGTATGAGATTCCAGTTTCCATTCTCAATCAATATGCGAGTGGAAAAAGCAAGCGCACTAACGAGCGCAAAGATAATAGTGACAAAGCTGAATTCGAAAACCTGAACTTACAGCAAGTAGTGGTCCAAGACGATGGAAGCATTGTGTTGGTGAGTGAGCAAAGTTATGAACAGGCACATACTTCGTATAGCAATGGAAGTACCAGCACATATTATACCTATCACTCCAACGATATTTTTGTTACCAAGATCACTGCTTCCGGCAAGCTCGCATGGATGAAAAAGTTGCCAAAGCGGCAGCAGGGTGGAACAGGGTTTCTCGGAATGTCGCACCGCTATTTTTTAGGAAGTGAAAACCATTACTTCATGTTCCTTGATAACGAAAAGAATCTGGACTTACCTTTAACAGAAGTGCCGGCGAAGCACATGGATGGAGCAGGTGGTTTTTTGACTGCTTATAAAGTAAATGATGAGACGGGAGAGGTGTCTAAAATTTCATTGTTGGATACGCGAAATGTCAATGGCATGGAAGTATATCAATTTGCGCCTCACCGCATGATGGCTACGGCTCCGAACACACTTGTATTTGAAGCCTATAAAAAGAAAAAAGAAGATATCCTTGTGAAGGTTGTGGTAAATTAAACTGGGATTTTATATAATTCAGGGTAATTAGGTTGGGAATCTTCAGTAGCGTTCCACCGATTACTATTTACTGAGTCTCATTTCCAATACGTTGCAAAATTAGTTTTGTCATTACGCTATTAACTAACTGTTATAATGAAGTATACGTTGTTATTCACTTTTCTGATAAGTATAAATTCTTTAGGTCAAAGCAAAATCGGAATCAAAATTTATCAAAACACGGATTTCTTTGGCGCTACTTATTACAACTCACAATCCCGTGAATTTAAAAAGATTAGCCATATCAATTTCAACAGGTTTTCAATTGCCATTGATATCAACGGAAAGAACAATCTGAACCATGAAATTGAAGCGTTCATTCCGGAAATATCAAGATCAATTACGCACGTTCAATTTCCCTTAGATTATGAATTTCGCAGGAGCGATCCGTCGTTTGAGAGCGTAATTTCTTCCTACGCGTTCAGATACGAAATAAATAAAACATTGACGCGCAGTTCCAAGCGACTCGCTTTCAATATCGGATTAGCATTAAATCCATATTTCGTAAATGCAGAGTACAAACCTAACGACCCCAACACGTTTTACAGTTCTGAGAAATATTTTGGTGGATCTTTTAATGTTATACCGAGAATGACCTTCAGACTGAGCAATCGTTTTACAGGAGATTTGAATGTGCCTTTCAAAATTTTTGACATATGGAGGGAAGAATATCAGGTTAAAAATCCCTTGATTCCAATTTCCCAACAGAGAAAGCAGGATTGGAAATATTCATTTCTCGAGGCTGCGTATACAATACGATTAGGTATAACATATTACTTTAGCAACTAGGAATCAATAGTATACCTCAAAACAGTGTGTGTAGTCGGGAAGGCACTTAATCCTTTTAGCGATATTCCCGTTTAGATTCTGAACATTTGCTAACTATGTATTCCATACTTTTAACCCTTCATTCTTTCGTTCGCTGGTTGGTGCTGGCGAGTTTGCTTTTTGCAATTTATAAGTCATATCAGGGTTGGTTTTCAAAAAAACACTTCACAAAATTTGATAATTTCATTCGTCATTCAACAGCAACCGTTTCCCATGTTCAGTTCCTGATTGGCCTTTTGTTGTATTACGTAAGTCCTGTAGTTGATTATTTTTTTAAAAATTTTAATGAGGCTGTTCACAGCCGTGAAATTCGATTTTTTGGTATGGAACATTCTCTCATGATGTTCATCGCCATCAGTGTTATTAGTGCTGGGTCAATGATTGCTAAAACGAAAGTTAAGGATACAGAGAAATTTAAAACAATGGCTATTTGGAATACCATCGCATTATTTATTATCGTCGTTTCTATCCCCTGGGGTTTTTCACCGTTGGTAAGTAGACCTTATTTTCGGCTCTTTTGATGCTCTTCTCATACACAACGTCACTTTACTCATTGGTTTGATCTGCTTCGTCCGGAATATAGATGCGGAATGTGCTTCCATGTCCAAGCGATGATTTTACATCAATTGTTCCTCCTAATTTTAGAATGATTTCTTTTACGATGAACAGTCCAAGCCCGGAACCCTGGGAGCGGTCTGTGGCGCGATAGTACATTTCAAAAATTCTAGATTGTCTTCCTTGTTCAATGCCGATACCGTTGTCCGAAATCATAATAGTGTCGCCGCCGTCGCTTTTCTCATACCCTATTTGAATAAAGGACTCTTCCTTTGTTAAATCTGCATATTTCACACTGTTGCTGATCAGATTATGAAGCACCACTTTTAATCGTTGGCTATCACTTTTTAAGGCCGAAGCTTTCGGCACTGTATTCCGGAAATTGACCTTCCTCGCTTCTGGCCAGAACGCCAGCTCTTCAAGCACTTCAGCTACAAGATCACAAAAATTAAAATATGCCACACGAACATCCAGATGATAATTTCTCGAAAATTCCACCATACTCTTAATTACGAGATCCAATTTCTGGACACTGAATTCTATATGGTGATAATATTCTGCGATCCGTTCCTGTTCTTTTTCAATACGGGCGATTTGAACCAGTCCGAGTACCGACTTTAACGGAGCACTCAAATCATGTGATGCGCTGTAAACAAACCGGTCAAGCTCTGTCACGGTTTTATCAAGTTGCTGAATGGTTTCTTCTAACTTTTTAGTACGCTGTTCGACTAATACTTCTAACTGTTCATTGGTTTCCTTTAGTTTTTGCTCTGCCGTTCGCAGATTTTCATGCTGTAGGACGATCTGATCATTTTGCGCGGTAAGCTCTTCGTTTTGAGATTGAATCTCATTATTCTTCTCCACAATTTGATTCGTTTGTTTGTGAAGTAATTCGTTCTGAGATATTATTTCCTCTATCTTTTCTTTTAGCTCATCATTTTTTTGTTTTAGCTGGCGCGTTCTGTCTTCTACCTTCTTTTTTAGTTTACGTTTCTGCCTCACCAAATAATGGAGGCGGATACGGACAAGAGAAAAGACAGTCAATACGAAAACTACTATCAGTGATGTCCTGAAAAAAGTGGTTTGCCACCACGCTGGATGTATTACTATTTTTAGAACTTTTTCTTCTGGCGTCCAAACGCCATCGCTGTTAGACGCTTTTACTTTAAAGAGATAGGTTCCCGGACTTAAGTTGGTAAATGTTGCTTTTCGTTCTTTGCTGACAGGTTGCCATGCATCGTTAAGCCCTTCCAGAATATACGTGTATTGATTGCGGTCGGAAAAGCTAAATTCCAGTATCGCGAACTCAATTCCAAAAGAATTTTGGTCAGAAGCAAGGTCAATTTTTTCAGTTAATATAATGTTCTCCGTTAGGATAGAAAGAGAATCATTAACATTTGCTTCAACATTATCCAGCCAAAATTTCGTAAACACAACCGGCGGAATATAAACACTTGTTTCAATTTTATTCGGTATGAAAGCATCCATTCCGTTGATTCCTCCGAACATCAGTGTACCATCTGAAAAGCGGTAGGAACTTTCAGGATTGTATTGATTTCCCTGAAGACCGTCAGAGAGGTTGTAACTTTTGAACTTTTTTTCAGCCGGATCAAATTCCGAAAGACCTTTGTTGCTACTTAACCAAAGGTGCCCATTCTTAAGATCTTGTTCTATTGCATAGATCACATTATTTACTAACCCTGACTTTTCATTGTACAATACGGTGGTTTGGAGGTCGGGATTATAATGGATCAACCCAGTGGAATTTGTGCCTAGCCATAACGTTCCATCTTGATCTTCATGGATGGATAAAATAGTAACATCGCGTTTTATAATTTTATTTTGAACATTTCTAAAAGATTTTGTTGTTGAATCGTACAGGTTTAGCCCTCCTACTTCGCGTGCCACCCAAACTCTCCCCTTCGAATCTACAAGGATGGATTTAATATTCGATTTGTCAAACTTCTGATCACCTGAAAGGTTCGGAAAATGGAAAAATTTATTCTGTTTCTTATCGAAGTAGCTTAAACCTCCGCTGAACGTGCCAATCCATAAATTATCAGATCGATCCGTTTTTAGCACCATTACTTGATTAGCCATTAAACCATCGGAGAAAGATCTTTGGACACCGTAATGTTTGTATTCCTTGTTACGTGGATTAAACTTAAACAACCCTGATCCCCAGGTGCCAATCCATAGATTCCCTTCTTTATCAGCTTCAAGGCATTTTATTTTAAAGACATCATCTTCGCCAAGTCTAAGATCTATTTTTTTGAATCCACTCTTCCGGATATTTGCTACGCCGCCTTCCAGGTAATTCAAGCCTCCTCCGTCTGTGCCGATCCACAGATCGTCTGTTTTACCTACCGCAAAGGATGTGACATTGTTATTGCTTAAGCTGCCCGTTACCCAGGTCTTAGAACGTATAGCATCGAATTTCAAGGCATTTTTGTCATAGATATTAACTCCGCCAAAATATGAGCCGACCCAAAAGCGGTTCATTTTGTCACTATAGAATGCTTTGATAGAATTGCTGAGAAGACTGGAAGGTTCAAATTCATTGTGTTTATAATTGATGAATTCGCAATAACCAAAAGGATCAAACTTGGAATGTAAAAAGCTTAATCCATTGTCTGTTGAAATCCAGATGTTACCTTCTGCGTCTTCATTGATCCCTTCAATTTGATTTGCAGGGAGCTGATGTTTCTTTTGACCTGTTTCGAAGTGCACCAGCCGCCGGGTTGCTTTATCATAGACATATAAACCATCTCCCCACGTACCTATCCATAATCTTTTTTTAGTGTCGATCTCAAGCCGTTGTGTTTGTTTTGAAATCGAGTCTTTTAATACGCTTCGAAAGCTTTTAGTAGCTGGATCAAACCGGTAAAGACCCCCACCGATGCAAGCTACCAAGAGAGATTTATCTGTATCCTCAACAATGTCGGATACCCAATTGGAAATCGGTTCATTAGAAACTTCGGGTATTTTGACGCTAGTAAATGAAATTTTATCAGAGATAGAATCCTTTATCTTAAAATAACTAAATCCTCCTTCCTTAAATCCTGCATAAAGAGTTCCATCGGAGCCTTCGCTAATAGTGCGCACGAGATTGCTATGTAGGGAGGTAGGATCCCCGGGATCGTTTTTGAAGCAACGAAAATTGTTTTCCTTTCGGTTGTACCAGCATAATCCACCGTCAAGATTTCCAATCCATAAATGTTTCTTTGAATCTTCAAAAAGGCAAAAAACATAATTGCTGGAAATACTAGTGGACAAGGCCGGGTCATGACGATACTCTTCGAGGGAATAGCCATCGTATCGTTGCAACCCATCTTCCGTACCAACCCAAAAAAATCCTTGGTAATCCTGGACAATAGTCCGGACATTTCCATTCGCCAACCCTTCATTCGTTGTGATATGGTTAAACTTAACCTCTTGGGCGACACACAATGCAGTCAGTCCAAGCAATAGCCCACCCGAAATAATCGCATTTAAAATATGCTCTCGCATAGACTGAGCTGATTTTGGTACTGGGCAGAAAATCTTTTGAAAGAAGGCTCTCCACTGCGCAGAAGGTACAAAAAAATCGCTGGTTAATGCATTTTCTTAACAATCTAACAACAGACAATTGGAAAGGTTAAACTGCTTGAGTTAGGTATTAAGAGTCCCGAGCTATGAGGTCAGGGATAAGACTTGACAGTAACGGTCGATCTATTTATTTGCGTAATTTGCAGTACTTAATACAAAGCTATGCTGTTAAAAAAATTATTCCGATCTCGGGCTTTTTTTTCTTTCTCAGAATTTATGAGCACAACCAGCAGACACGATAACTAAAAATACTTTGAATTTATAGGAGGAGTGAATAATGGAAAAGTGTAAGGACAATAATACCCTCGGTGAATGAATTTTAAAATGATGGTCCACAAACCACTCTTACTATTAACTCTATTATTCTTCGCTGTAGAATTTGCCACAGCGCAGAAACAACTTGTATTGCTTAAAAGAGAAAAAGTGATACTGCGGCTCAATCCTGGAGATGAATTTGTTTTTTCGCTGAAGGATGTTAAGAAAATCCAAAAAAGCTACGTCAATAATCTTTTTGATACAGCTGTTATGGTGCATAAAACGGTTATCCCCTTTCAGAACATTGATAAGATTTATTTTACGAGATCGAATTTTGGTAATATCATAGGCGGATTATTGGTAGTGGGTGGAGTTGCTTATTTCCTGATAGACCAAATTAATGTAGTGATTGTCGATGGTGATAAAGCTTCTTTAAATGAAAATGTGACCACCACTTCAATTGCCATGGTAGCAGTGGGCTTACCGATGATGTTGATCAAGAAAAAGCATCAACGGATCGGAGGTAAGTTTAGATTACTTACAGTTAAAGAAGGATCGCCATTTTATTTGAAACCGCTAGATAGGTTTGAATATTGATTCAAGTTTAATTGCGATCATAATCTATATTCTAACCCGAGGGATAGAACATTGTACTTAGCTTTTCCCGCCTCTTGGCGGCTGGTGTCATAAATGGGTGTGAAGAATTTTCGCGCTGTTAAATTGACTCCAATGTTCCCACCGATCAAATACGTAGTCGCCAGGGTTGCGCCAGCCTGAAACTCATTAAAATCTGATTTGTTTTTATCCGTATACGCTGAGAGCATACGGTTGTTCATTGTTCCTGCAATAAATTTTTCCTTGACTTCAGTGGACTGAAGCAGGTATGAAAATATAGCGCCCGTTCGTACCTGCAGTTTGTGTTTAAAAAATGAAGTCCCAACCGTAATCGGAGCTTGTATTGAAAAGGTTGTGGTAGAACCCAGGTCGCCGGGATGGGATATCAGTAAGGAAGGATCGGGGTCTAATACTAGTCTTCCATTGGCATCAAACTGAGGGTGCGCCCCATAGATAATAGAGCCGAATGGACTTCCAGTCTTAAAAGGTGGGGTTGGTAAATAATCCGGGGCTTTGGAAAGCTCTGTTATTCGAACCTTTCTTTGAAATCGCAAATAGTTAACAGTTAGCCCGCTGGTAATAAAAAAACGCTCCGAGATGAGATAGTCAAATTGCCCTCCTATTTCAAAGCCAACCTTTGCGGTATAGGATTCCTTCAGCTTGCCCACATTTAAAAGGATTGCTTGAAACCCGCTAACTGAAGGTATAGACAAGGATGTTAATTGATTGGTTTCCTCCACGCTTTGAATGATCGGATAGTTGCCAGAAAGTTGGATAGCGAAGTTTTTTAGCTGCGCTTGACACATCGTTCCAATCAAAAAGAGCGAGAATAATAGAATTTTATTCATTTAGAATATATTTGCACCCTGAATGTAAAGAAATTTTAAATCCATGACAACAGATCAATTGAAAGATTTGAAGGCTCGCGTTAGCGCCTTGAGGGGGTATCTTTGACTACGATCGTAAGAGCCTTGAAGTAAAAGACGAAGAACTGATCACACAACAAGCGGATTTTTGGAATAAGCCAAAAGATGCTGAGGTTTTATTGAAAAACATTCGACTTAAAAAAGTATGGACGGATGCGTTTGATAATGTTTCCAAGGCAATGGACGATCTTGAAGTTCTGTATGAATTCCATGAAGCCGGAGATGTAGGTGAAGAAGAATTAGATCGGGAATATGAAAGGACAGCAAAAGCGGTAGAAGAGCTGGAATTCAAAAAAATGCTGAGCAAAGAAGAGGATCAGCTAGGCGCGGTGATGGAAATCAACCCTGGAGCTGGCGGAACTGAAAGTCAGGATTGGGCCGATATGCTCAACCGTATGTATATCATGTGGGGTGAGAAAAGTGGTTATAAGGTAACTCAGATCGATTATCAATCGGGAGATGTAGCGGGCATTAAATCTGCCACATTAGAATTAGAAGGCCCTTTTGCCTATGGAAAATTAAAATCGGAAATAGGAGTGCACAGGCTGGTTCGTATTTCTCCATTTGACTCCAATCAACGCAGGCACACGTCGTTTGCTTCGATCTTTGTATATCCTAAGGTTGACGATTCAATTGAAATTGAAATTAATCCAGCGGATATCGAAATCCAAACCTCCCGATCCGGCGGTGCTGGAGGTCAGAACGTAAACAAGGTTGAAACCAAAGTTCAGCTAACCCATAAGCCGACCGGTATTGTCATTGTTTGCCAGGTGGAACGTTCGCAGCATGCCAATCGTGAACGGGCCATGCAAATGTTAAAATCCAAACTTTACCAGGTTGAAATAGAGAAGCGAAATGCAGCGCGCGATAAAGTGGAAGCGGGTAAAATGAAAATAGATTTTGGATCGCAGATCAGAAATTATGTGTTGCATCCATACAAACTTGTAAAAGATGCACGGACGGGTGTGGAAAGTCATGATGCACAAACAGTATTGGATGGTGACCTGGATGATTTCATCAAAGCATATTTATTAGGCGCACAGGAGCAACCTCAGAGGACGTAGTATTGAAGGTGGGAGTGCAGTTTTGAGTTTCGGGTTTGCTTTAAAATAATGCCGTACCTCGTATCTTAAACTTCGTACTTTTTAATAATGGAGTATCAATGTCGTTTCGTTAAGGCCGTCAGTGTGGATACTTTTGGGATCTTTTAGGAAAAGCTACAAGCGGCAAGCTATAGGCTTCAAGTCCGGTTGTGCAGACGTGGTAATTTCATAAATGAACATCACGTGTGTAGTTTTGTTCAGTACTGCTTTTTTCTCTTCCAGCTTCTGGATTAGCAACATAATTTTATCTTTGGCCTGGCATGGGCATGTGCGGATAAAATTCAGTTGCGTTTCCAGAAGCGCGGCCCACCGTGGGAGATTAGGCCTTTGGAATACTGACAACTAACTTAACGACATTGAATGGAATCTATAGAAAAAATTAAACCACACTTCCCTTCTTGACCCGTACTAAAATTTACAACACTCAATTCTGGCTTCTCTGCATTAGCTCATTGCTTTTCTTTGCAAGTTTCAACATGCTGGTCCCGGAGTTGCCGGAATACCTTTCAAGTTTGGGTGGCGAAGAATTCAAAGGCTTTATAATTTCCTTATTTACACTAACCGCTATGATCTCGCGGCCCTTTAGCGGAAAGCTAGCGGATACGGTCGGCCGGGTGCCTGTCATGATCGTAGGTTCGATCGTTTGCTTTTTCTGTAGTTTGATGTATCCGCTACTCACATCGGTAGGAGGGTTTTTGCTTCTTCGATTATTTCATGGATTTTCAACCGGTTTTAAGCCAACCGGCCAGGCTGCTTATATGTCGGATGTTATTCCAGCGGAAAAAAGGGGAGAAGCAATGGGACTTCTAGGCACCGCAAGCTCTATCGGTATGGCTGGTGGTCCCGCCATTGGAGGCTTGTTATCGAATCAGTTTGGCCTTGATGTTATGTTTTATTTTTCTTCCGCTTTTGCCTTGCTCTCCGCATTGATCTTGGCGGGAATTAAAGAAACTGTCAAAGAGAAACAGGGGTTCAGATTAGGATTACTAAAAGTAAACAAAGATGATCTCTTCGAACCGCGCGTATTAGCACCTTGTATTGTGATGGGCTTCTTGGGGTATTCTTATGGAACGGTATTCACCCTGATTCCAGACTTCGGCGAATTTGTCGGAATAAGAAATAAAGGACTCCTCTTCACCTATATGACAATCGCTTCGCTCGCTGTAAGACTGATCGGCGGGAGAGCTTCCGATACCTGGGGTAGGAAGCCGGTACTACAAGTTTGCTCTGTGATGATTATCATTTCTACACTGATCATCGCTTTTGCCGAGTCACGGAATCAACTAATTGCAGGAATGGCATTTTACGGTTTTGCCCAAGGCGCAACATCACCGACACTCATTGCATGGGCTACCGACTTAAGTGACGTGAGATTTAAAGGTCGAGGAGTTGCTTCCGTCTATATTTTTATGGAATTCGGAATTGGATTTGGTGCTTTAGCCTCAGGGTTTGTTTACGGTAATGAACCGTCGCGCTTCAGCTTGGCCTTTGGGATATGTGCTGTAATGGCGGTACTCGGACTGACCTATCTGTTTATTGATAAATCAACAAGAAGAAGTAAAAATGAAAAATGATCCCGAAGCATTTTTGTTTGATTTAAATGGTACCATGATCGATGACATGCACTATCATTTGGATATATGGTTCGATGTGATTACCAAAGACCTCGGCTCAACCCTGACGAAGGAACAAGTACGAGGTCACATGTATGGCACTAATTATGAAGTGCTGACTCGCATTTTCGGTGAGGGCAGGTTTTCTCATGCCGAAGTTGATATTATTTCTCAAGGCAAGGAAGAGCGTTACCAACAGATTTATCGACCTCACCTGGATCTTCTGCCTGGTTTATTTTCTTTTTTAAAAACGGCGGCCCAAAAGCAAATCAAGATGGCCATTGGTTCCGCCGCGCCTCCGTTTAACATCGATTTTGTAGTGGATAATCTGAACATTCGAAATTACTTCAAGGAAATAATAAGCGGTGCTGATGTACGAGAGAGTAAGCCTCACCCTGAAGTTTTTTTGAAGGCAGCTAAACTTTTACAGGTTGATCCTGATGCTTGCATTGTATTTGAAGATGCGCCAAAAGGCGTTGAAGCCGCCTTCCGCGCGGGTATGAAGTGTGTGGTAATCACCACGATGCATCAACAAAATGAATTTAAGGACTACGATAACATTCTTCTGTTCATCAAAGACTATACGGACCCACAACTTTCAACTTGTTTATTTATAAATAGTTAGAGTAAGCCACGCCTTGAAATGCACTTATTTCAACGATACTATAATTAAATAAATAATTGTTACATATACACTTATTAAAAATAAGACTATATTTAGCCCCATTCACACGATTGTATCTATATGAACACGGATCAGTTTGTTATTGGTGTAGACTATGGAACAGATTCTGTCCGTTCCATTTTGGTGGATGCTGTATCTGGCGCCGAGGTTGCTTTTTCTGTTTTCAATTATCCCCGATGGCGCGATGGGTTGTATTGTGACCCTTCCAAAAATCAGTTTAGACAACATCCCCAGGATTATATCGATGGTCTTGAGATAACCATAAAGGACTGTTTGAAACAAGCAGGACCGCAGGCCCGGAATAATATTAAAGCGATTTCCATAGATACCACCGGCTCGACGCCGATTGCCGTGGATAAAAGCGGAGTTCCATTAGCTTTCATTCCTGGATTTGAAAATAATCCCAATGCGATGTTCGTGTTGTGGAAAGATCATACCGCGACAAACGAAGCGGCCGAGATCAATAAACATGCGGAAAAATTCGATGTAAACTATTTGCAATTTGTCGGAGGCATTTATTCCTCCGAATGGTTTTGGGCGAAATTACTCCACGTTTTACGACAAGATGAAGAGGTTCGAAAGGCCTGTTACTCCTGGGTTGAGCATTGTGATTGGATCCCCTTCGTGCTTACTGGAGGAACAGATGCCAGTCAGATCAAACGCGGAGTTTGTTCTGCTGGACATAAAGCATTGTGGGCTGCTGAATTCAATGGACTTCCACCCGATAATTTCTTTGCTTCGCTAGATCCCGTGTTGAAGGGATTTACATCTCGTTTATTCACAAAAACTTATACTTCTGACAAACCGGCTGGACGCCTATGTAAAACCTGGGCAGAACGACTGGGTCTTTCTTCCGAAGTTGTTATCGGAATCGGCGCTTTCGATTGCCACATGGGTGCCGTTGGAGGACAAATCGAACCATACCATTTAAGCAAAGTAATGGGCACCTCCACCTGTGATATGATGGTGATTCCGAAAGCCGATATGGAGGGCAAACTTGTCAAGGGTATTTGCGGACAAGTAGACGGCTCCATTATCCCGGGTATGATCGGACTGGAAGCTGGGCAATCTGCTTTTGGCGATACGTATGCATGGTTTAAAAATATTTTAGCGTGGCCGATAAACACGCTTTTAACCTCATCTGTTCTCATCAATTCAGAGGTGACAGGAAAGCTAAAAGCGGAATTGAATGATAAATTAATTCCAGAGTTGACGAAGCAAGCTGCAGCCATTCCGTTACAGGATGATAATGAGTTAGCGATCGATTGGCTGAATGGGCGGAGAACGCCTGATGCCAATCAATTATTAAAAGGCGCAATTACAGGACTAAGCCTGGGTAGCGAAGCGCCTCACCTTTTTAAAGCTTGGATTGAATCCACATGCTTTGGGGCCAAAGCGATCGTGGATCGTTTTAACAGCGAGGGTGTTCCTGTTAAAGGACTCATCGGATTGGGAGGCGTCGCCCGAAAGTCCCCCTACATCATGCAAGTGATGGCCGATGTCATGAACATGCCAATACGCATTCATAAATCTGAGCAAACCTGTGCCCTAGGCGCAGGAATGTTTGCAGCCACAGCCGCCGGCATCTATCCGAATGTTGAAGAAGCTATGATCACGATGGGACAAGGATTCGATCTGGAATATAAACCGGACAATAAAACTTCATCTATATACAAAAAAAGATATCAAAAATATCGTACCATCGGAAAATCCATAGAGGAGCACAATCCCCTATTAACAAATAACGGTTAACCTTAACGGTTCCATGAATCAATACGAACACATTCAACAGGCAGCTTACCAAGCCAACATGCAATTGCCAAAACTGGGATTGGTGATCTTTACCTTTGGTAATGTAAGCGCGGTAGATCGAGCGTTGGGAGTTTTTGCCATAAAACCGAGCGGAGTTCCCTATGAAGATCTCTCGCCTGAAAAAATGGTCATTGTTGATTTTGAAGGTAAAACTGTGGAAGGCAAACTTCGCCCTTCTTCAGACACCAAGACCCACGCAGTACTTTATAAACATTGGGATTCAATTGGAGGAATTGTCCATACCCATTCAACCTACGCAACGGCTTGGGCACAGGCACAACGCGATATTCCTATATTTGGAACCACACATGCAGATCATAATACGGTAGACATTCCTTGTGCGCCGCCTATGAGCGACGAAATGATCCGAGGCGATTACGAATATCAAACCGGATTTCAAATCATGAATTGTCTCAAAGAAAAAAAGCTGAGCTATGAAGAGATAGAAATGGTATTGGTAGGAAATCACGCACCCTTTACCTGGGGTAAGACACCGGAGAAGGCTGTTTATAACAGCGCGGTTGTGGAAGCCATCGCACACATGGCATTGCTGACTGAACAGATAAATCCCAAAGCACCTCGATTGAAAGATGCTTTAATCCAAAAACATTTTGAGCGTAAACACGGCCCTGACTCGTATTACGGTCAATAACAACGAACGAGAGTAAGAACCTAAACTTAAACACGTGAAAAAATTCATACTTCTTTTAATGCTTCTGCCTTTATATCCTTGTTTGGCTCAGAAGGCAGATTACCCCATACAAGGCGTTCCCTTTAACAAGGTAAAACTGACTGATAATTTCTGGCTTCCTCGCATCAAGACCAATCATACGGTGACGATACCCGCTTCCTTTCAACGCTGCGAAGAAACCGGAAGGGTGAAAAATTTTGAAATGGCTGCAGCCAAAAATGGCAAATTCTGCACGATATACCCATTTGATGATACCGACATCTATAAGACTATAGAAGGTGCTTCATTTTCATTGAGCCTGTATCCAGACAAACCACTTGAAAGTTACATTGATTCCCTAATCGTAAAAGTTAAGAGCGCACAAGAGCCGGATGGGTACTTATACACAGCGAGGACCATTAATCCGAACGAGCCTCATCTTTGGGCGGGGAAAGAGCGATGGGAAAAAGAAAGAGAGCTAAGCCATGAGTTGTATAACTCCGGGCATTTATATGAAGCTGCCGCGGCTCACTACCAGGCAACGGGAAAAAGAAATTTACTGGACATCGCCTTAAAGAATGCTGACCTTGTTTGCAGTGTCTTTGGACATGATAAAAAACACGTTGCGCCCGGTCATCAAGTTGTGGAAATGGGATTGGTGAAGTTATACCGCATCACCAAAAAGAAGGAATATTTGGAAACAGCAAAATATTTTCTGGAAGAACGAGGGCATTTTAAAGGGTATGATGTAAACAGCAAAGATCCTTGGAAAAATGGATCGTATTGGCAGGATCATAAACCAGTTGTAGAACAGAATGAAGCTGTTGGACATGCTGTACGCGCTGGCTATTTGTACGCCGCCATGGCAGATGTAGCCGCCCTGACCGATGATAAAGAATTCCTGAAAGCCATTGATACCATCTGGCAGAATGTAGTAGCTAAAAAGATCTATGTGCAAGGCGGACTCGGGGCGATAGGTGACGGCGAACGTTTCGGTGATAATTTTCAGTTGCCGAATGCCACTGCTTACAATGAAACATGTGCCGCGATTGCCAATGTCTATTGGAACCACCGGATGTTCTTACTACACGGTGATTCGAAATATATAGACATTTTGGAGAAATCACTTTACAATGGTTTGATTTCCGGTGTAGGAATGGACGGAAAATCGTTCTTCTATACCAACGCCATGGAAATAAAAAGTGGCGTCCTGCACAAGGATATGGAGGCAAGTCGTTCAGGATGGTTTCCGTGTTCATGCTGCCCAACAAATGTTACGAGGCTGATTCCTTCAATACCAGGATATATGTATGCCCAAAAGGGCAACAATGTGTACGTGAATCTATTTGCCAATAGTACGACTACATTAGAAATAAATAAAAAACCTGTTCAGGTAGCACAACAAAATAATTATCCCTGGGATGGCAATTTGAAATTCATCATAACACCAAAATCACCCGTGGAATTTAATTTGCTAGTCCGCATTCCCGGCTGGGCTGACAATAAAGCGATGCCCTCCTCCCTTTATAAATTTGACGAGAATTCAACAAAAAAAGCCGAGATCAAGCTAAACGATAAGCTGGTAGATTATAAAATCGAAAACGGCTATGCGGTGCTCAAAAAAAATTGGAAAAAAGGTGATGTAGTAGAGGTGAGTTTGCCTATGGAAGTGAGAAGGGTATCGGCGAATTCACAGGTGACAGATGATCTTGGCAAAGTAGCGTTACAACGCGGGCCGCTTGTCTATTGCGCTGAATGGCCGGACAACAATGGGAAAGCCAGCAATTTTATTTTACCCTCAAACGTTCAATTCTCCACTGAATTTAAGAAGGACTTATTGAACGGGGTAACGGTATTAACAACTGACGCAATCGCTGTCTTAGTCGATGAAGCGGGATTGAAAGTATCTACAGTGAAGCAACCGTTTACCGCAATTCCATACTATGCCTGGGCACACCGTGGTAAAGGTGAGATGATGGTGTGGTTCCCGCAAAAAGTAACAAACCTTGACCTTATTTCGAGATAACCCATATAAACTGATAACATCAATTCAACACAGCATGATCAATCTTAAGAATTTAGAAGTATGGTTCGTAACCGGCAGTCAGTTTTTGTATGGAGAGGAAACGTTAAAACAAGTTGCTGCCCATTCTCAGCAGATTGTGAAAGAGCTTGATAGCGCTCCCTCGATACCGGTTAAACTCGTTTTTAAACCGGTGTTAAAAACTCCGGAAGAAATCTTTCTCTTATGCCAGGAAGCAAACACGACGAAAAACTGCATAGGTCTTGTTGCGTGGATGCATACCTTCTCACCTGCGAAAATGTGGATCGGCGGATTAAAGATATTGAACAAGCCATTGTTGCATTTACACACCCAATTCAATCGCGACATTCCTTGGAAGGATATCGATATGGATTTTATGAACTTGAACCAAAGCGCTCATGGGGATCGTGAATTTGGATTCATTATGACCCGAATGAGATTGAATAGAAAGGTTGTGGTGGGACATTGGCAGGATAAAATGGTTCAGGAACGTATGAATGTCTGGATGCGGGCAGCCAGCGGCTGGCACGATCTACAACAAGCAAAGTTTTGTCGTTTTGGCGATAACATGCGGCAAGTAGCGGTAACTGAGGGAGACAAGGTGGAGGCTGAAATAAAATTTGGTTACTCTGTCAACGGGTACGGTATGGGTGATTTAGTGAAAGTCATCAACGATGTATCCGATGCAGATATCACTAAACTCGTAGCAGAATACGAGGAAAAATATAACGTTTCGTCCTCCATAAGGAGAGGCGCTGAAAAACACAACGCTCTTCGCGATGCTGCTAAAATAGAAGTAGGCCTTCGTAATTTTTTAAAGCAAGGTGACTTCAAAGGGTTTACAGATACTTTCGAAGACCTTCATGGATTGATTCAATTACCTGGCCTGGCCGTTCAACGACTCATGGCAGAAGGATACGGTTTTGGTGCTGAGGGCGATTGGAAAACCGCCGCGCTTGTACGTGCTATGAAAGTAATGGGCAGCGGATTAAAAGGTGGAAATTCTTTCATGGAAGATTACACTTACCATTTTGATCCTTCCAATCCAATGGTACTGGGAGCTCATATGCTGGAAATCTGTGAATCTATTGCTGATGGAAAACCTTCCTGTGAAATTCATCCTTTGGGAATCGGAGGTAAAGCGGACCCTGTCAGGTTAGTTTTTAATAGTGCTGCGGGCCCAGCCTTAAATGCTTCTGTAGTTGACATGGGAAATCGCTTTAGACTGTTGGTGAATGAAGTCGAAGCTGTAACGCCACAACACGACCTTCCCAACCTTCCCGTTGCACGCGTTTTATGGAAACCGTATCCCGACATGAATACAGGTTGTGCTGCCTGGATATATGCCGGTGGTGCCCATCACACGTGCTATAGCCAAAATCTTTCTTCAGAGCATCTTGAAGACTTTGCGGAAATGGCAGGTATTGAATATGTTCGTATCGGTAAGGATACAGATCTTTATCACTTCAAAAATATGTTGCGTTGGAATGAGATTTATTATCGATGAAAATAACTGTAGTTGTAAGAACCTGATCACCTTAAATAAACCAAACTTATGCAACGATTTGAAACGCTGGACTGGGTTGTAATCGCCTTGTACTTCCTGCTCATCGCAGTACTTGCTATCTGGGTGATGACCCGGAAGCAAAACAATACCGAGGATTATTTTCTTGCTGGCCGAAACTTGGGCTGGTTCGTTGTGGGAGCATCTATTTTTGCATCTAACATCGGCTCTGAACATGTTGTTGGTTTAGCGGGCGCGGGCGCAGGGGGAAAAATACCCATGCTTATTTATGAGTTGCACGCTTGGTTAGTGATTACATTGGGATGGGTCTTTCTCCCATTTTATATTCGAAGTGGTGTTTTCACTATGCCTGAATTTTTAGAAAGACGTTTTAGTCCGGGTACACGTTGGTTTCTGAGTGTGTTCTCTCTTATTGCCTACATTCTTACGAAGGTATCGGTCACGGTTTATGCTGGTGGAATAGTTATCTCTTCCATATTACACATCAGCTTCTGGACGGGGGCGCTTGTTACCGTGGTGCTCACCGGTATTTACACCGTGCTTGGTGGTATGCGCGCCGTTGTTTACACGGAGGCATTGCAAACCGTGGTACTGGTAATTGGGGCAGGCACGTTAACATTTGTAGGGCTCAATTCGGTAGGGGGATGGGATGGAATGAAAGCAGCGCTTGAACCAGGTTACCTGAATATGTGGCGTCCAGCTTCCGATCCTGACTTTCCTTGGCCAAGTTTAGTTATTACCAGTTCTATCGTGGGAATGTGGTATTGGTGTACCGACCAATATATTGTTCAACGTGTTCTTGCAGCCCGAAATATTAAAGAGGGTAGGCGGGGTACTATCTTCGGCGGCCTTTTAAAATTACTTCCCGTATTTCTTTTTCTCATTCCCGGAGTGGTAGCCCTGGCGTTAAAAAACAAAGGCGAATTACATTGGGACAATCCCGATGAAGCGTTTGCATCCTTATTAATGAATAAAATGCCTGCTGGGCTGCGTGGTCTTGTAGCCGCAGGTCTTTTAGCGGCTTTGATGAGTTCGCTAGCTTCTGTCTTTAATTCTTGTTCAACACTGTTCACGGTGGACATTTATAAAAAATTGCGTCCGGGTACACCCGAAAATAAACTAGTCAACATCGGGCGTGTAGCCACCGTTATTGTTGTGATATTGGGAATACTGTGGATTCCCATCATGCAAAACATTTCCGGCGTATTGTATCAGTACCTTCAATCTGTGCAAGCTTATATTGCCCCGCCGATCACAGCGGTCTTTTTGCTTGGAATTTTTCACAAACGAATTAACAGTCAAGGTGCATTGGCTACCTTAGTCGTTGGTTTAATAGTAGCATTCTTACGGATCGGCTTGGAGTTAGCAATCGACTCCTTGAACCCGGAAGGTATAATATATGCAATAGCGAAGTCGAACTTCCTGACATTTGCTGCGTGGTTCTTTCTTTTCTCTGTTGTCCTATGTGTGGTAGTTAGCCTACTTACTCCAGCTCCTAAACCAGAGCAAATACAAGGTCTTACCTATAGTTCTTTAACAGAAGAACAGAAACAGGCTAACAGAAATAGCTATAATGTTTGGGACGTAGTATTGTCTATTGCTGTTATTGCGATCGTGGTGTACGTAATGGTTAGTTTTACAGGTTGATCATCCACTACAAAATGATATATGTTCGAAGGGTGAATTAACAGATGACAGCTTATCGGATTTGATAAGCTGTCATCTGTTAATCATGCCCGAATTTATCAATTACAATTTCAATGGATATAAATAAGTATAAAAGTCAAGACAGGATTTTGGTAGCTGTTGACTGCATTATTTTTGGGTTTGATGGGAAGCAACTTCAGGCTTTGCTAATAAAACGTGGATTTGAACCCCAGAAAGGAAATTGGTCTCTCATGGGTGGTTTCACCAACCAAAATGAAAGCACTGACCAGGCAGCCGTACGTGTTCTGCTTCAGCTTACCGGGCTGCATAATATTTATATGGAGCAGCTTTATTGCTTTAGCGATGTAAATCGCGACGCTGCTGGAAGGGTTATCTCCATTGCATACTTTGCACTCATTAATATCGAAGATTATAATGAACAAATGCAGTTCGAGCATGAGGCGCGATGGTTTGAGCTCAGCAAAATTCCAGATCTCATTTTCGACCATAAGCAGATGCTTGAAAAAGCAAAAGAACGGCTTCAGCAAAAAGTAGCGAATCATCCAATTGGGTTTGAGCTTTTACCGGAAAAATTCACACTGCCTCAATTGCAAAATTTATACGAAGCCATCTATGAAAGTCCGCTCGATAAAAGAAATTTTACGCGAAAAATTTTATCCTTGGGAATTTTGAACAGACTCAATGAAAAAAATAAAGAGTCCTCCCGGAAGGGTGCGTTTTACTATATTTTTGACAATACTAAATACAGCAAACTTGATCAGGTAGGGGTAAAATTCATTTAGGACAATAACGCTTTAAAATTCAATAATCACGCGGATCTGGCGGCGTCCAAAGTAGGCTGCAAATAAAAAATATTTGGGTCGTGAATTTTTACAATACTGATTTCTAAACAATCTATCTTGTAACTGCAGTTAGCAACGCCAGCAAAATGAGATAAAACCTTGGTGTTTCTTTCAACAGGTGTAAGACCGCTCCGCGATGTAAAAAAAAGTAAATTGAAGCTGGAAGTTAATTCATATAAGAGATAAGTGATTCATTAAATCTAACAGTTATGCAGTTCAAATATATACTCAGTCCATTTATTGTATTTTTCTTTTACGTCAACCTTTTAGCGCAAACATCCACCAAACTTACAGTGCAAGTTGATAAACCCGTTGCGGCGATTCAGCCTACAATGTGGGGCGTATTTTTCGAAGACATCAACTTTGGAGCAGATGGTGGCCTTTACGCTGAACTGATAAAGAATCGCTCATTCGAATTTTCTCAACCCCTGATGGGTTGGAAGGAGCAAAAATTTGACAAGTTCTCCCTTAACAAGGAATCTGGTTTTACATCTATTATAAATAGAGGAATAGAAGGAACCTCAAGTCCACGTTATGCGCGGGTATCCGTGAATGCTGATAAAGGATACGGACTTACTAACGAAGGTTTTCGCGGGATGGGTATTAAAAAGGATATGCAATACAATTTTTCGATTCTTTTGAATCAACATCAAGGAAGCACGACCAAACTTCGCATTGAGCTAATGGATGACAAAGGAAATTTGTTAGGCGAAACAAATATAAATCCAATAGAAAATAATTGGAAAGAATACACAGCTAGTTTCAAAGCATCGGGCACGGCACCCAAAGCGATTTTAAATATCTGGTTTGAAGGTAAAGGTATAATCGATATGGATATGGTTTCCTTATTCCCACAAGATACATGGAAAGAACGGCCAAAAGGATTGCGTGCCGATCTCGTTCAATTGCTTGCCGATATGAAGCCAGGATTTCTGCGATTTCCGGGAGGTTGTATTGTGGAAGGAAGAGAATTATCAACACGATATCAATGGAAAGAAACCGTTGGTAAAATCGATGAGCGAGACTTTCTTATTAACCGTTGGAATACCGAATTTAATCACAGACCTACGCCCGATTACTTCCAAAGTTTTGGTCTGGGATTCTTTGAATATTTTCAATTGTCGGAAGACATTGGTGCTGAACCATTGCCTATTCTAAGTTGTGGAATGGCTTGTCAATTTAATACCGCAGAGCTGGTTCCATTAGAGGAACTCGACCCTTACGTTCAGGATGCATTAGATTTAATTGAATTTGCCAACGGACAGGTTACTACAAAGTGGGGAAAAATTCGTGCGGAATTAGGTCACCCAGAACCATTCGATTTGAAATTTATTGGCGTCGGGAATGAGCAATGGGGACCGGAGTATATCACTCGCTATAAGGTTTTCAATAAGGCAATAAAAGAGAAATACCCAGCGATCGTTATCATCTCCAGTGTAGGACCTTTTCCTGATGGAGAACTTTTTGACTATGCTGCAAAGGAACTGAAAGAGCTTAATGCTGAGATCGTGGATGAACACTATTATAAAAATCCCGAATGGTTTTTTAAAAATTCCCATCGTTACGATAACTATGACCGAACAGGCCCCAAAATTTTTGCAGGCGAATATGCTGCCCAAAGCGTAGCAACCGTTAGCCCGGATAATAAGAACAATTGGAAATGTGCTTTATCAGAAGCTGCTTTTATGACGGGTCTTGAACGCAACGCGGACGTTGTGCATATGGCATCGTATGCCCCGTTATTTGCTCATGCCGAAGGATGGCAATGGACGCCTGATTTGATTTGGTTCGATAACCTGAGATCTTATGGAACACCTAATTATTATGTTCAAAAATTATTTGCTAACCATAAGGGCACACACGTTCTCACTATTTTATCGGGCAATGAAAAAGTTAACGGACAAAATGGGTTGTATGCTTCTGCTGTATGGGACAAAGTAGGAAAGGAAATTATTGTGAAACTGGTGAATTCCTCGGAGACGATTCAATCTGTAGACATTCAGCTAAGTGGTTCTAAAAGATTGGCTCCGAAAGCAACGATGCTGGTATTGAAAAGTGATAGTCTCGATACTGTAAACTCACTTGACAATCCAACACTAATAAGCCCGGTCGCGCAACCTGTCGATGTTAAAGCGAAAAATGTAAAACTCTCTTTGCCCGCCAATTCAATGTCGGTTGTCAGAGTGAAGATTTTATAATATTTTAATCGTAGGTTTTCTTTTTCTGTACCAAAAACAATTTGATAGAGAATCTGGCGATGGGTGCTCATAGTTTTTAAATTAATGGATCACAACGTTTAACCCTTTCAGGGTTACCTGCAATATATAACTTTTTACCACCGGTTTCACCGGCGGCTATTCACGTTGAAGCCCGTTCGGGCTTCCAAGAGTTCAAGCATTTGTGGAAGGAAACGGGGTAAAATCTGGATAGAGGCGCGCGGAAGATTACTGTAGCTCATTTTACTTTACGATTGACAACGCAATGCCTGCGTCATAGGCAAGCTGCAAAAAAAATTGGCGTTCCAAAGACGCCGCTTTTTGGAGAAACATCCAGCAAGAGACCGAGTGGCTATTCAAATTGAAGACCTTGGGCTTGCAAACGCTTCAAGGCGCGTTAAGATGCAATGAAATCTTTATCGACAATTTCATCACAAAGAAAACTTTTGATCCGTCGTCACCTCCGAACCTGATCCTCTTCGCGGAACACCCAAGTCTGTTCCAGATGAAACCTGCTGTGCGTGATCAATATAAAAACTTGACATAACGAAGCCTGAAAGGCTTCAATGTGATTAGCCCTGAGTGCAACTCAGGGTTACGATTGGAATATCGCACAACCCCGAAGGGGGTTTAATGTTTCCCTTTTGAAGTTTAATCACAATAAATAACGCTCATTGAACTCGACGCCATGCCAATACTTTCGGCTACAGCTAGCTTAATACTCGTACGCTTTTACCTGACTTGATGATTTCAAATACACATTGAAATCATCTAATTTTTTTTCCCCACCAAAAATTTCGTAGGAGATTGTACTGTCGGTAAGATTTTTTACATCACGTGCCTTGTGAAAACCAAGATTCAATTTCTTTATTTCTGCTTCTAAGGAAGTGATAAAAAATCCATCCTCTTCAAAGGTAATTTTGTATGATCTAGCCTGGTGCATGCGAACAATGATCCGTTGAATATTTTCGAAGAGTGTTAAAACAATGAGCACAACAACAGATCCAATCAGCGCAATAAAGTATTGACCTGCGCCTACCGCCATCCCCAGCGCGGCGGCAATCCAGATAGTGGTAGCGGTAGTGATCCCATTTATCGAAAGGCCGTCTTTGAAGATCACGCCAGCTCCCAAAAAACCGATACCGGTGATAATGGTCGAAGCTATCCGGTCGGGTGAGGCTCCTCCAATAACAATGGAAATTTCTGTAAAAATGGTAGAGCCAAAGCAAATCATGATCATGGTTCGAAGACCTGCAGCTTTACTTCGATATTCTCGTTCAAGGCCAATCGCAGAGCCAATCACAAATGATATCAGTAACTGGAGAGCAGTTTCAAAGTTAATTTCCATTGGCTTTTGACGGTGGTTGTATAAACTAAACAAAATAAAAAAGCGAAGGATTTAATTTCCTCCGCTTTCTCTTAAAGATTTTTATACTTTCTCCGAGCCCTTATAATTTCCTAACATTACCGCTGCCGGAAGAATGACTGTTTACTTTACTCGGGTTGCCTTTGTATCTAACACTTCCACTGCCCGAGATGACTGCATCCAATTCATTTTTAACGTTGATCTCCACGTC
>CAZAHL010000057.1:0-26578 GCA_964484845.1 uncultured Chryseolinea sp.
GTTCTTTGATCTATCTCAAATTCACTAAAATATTTTACAAACAATAACTTTCGAATAATTTTACTGATTCTATGATTTTGCAAATCCAACACAGCATCGTACCTCTGAGATAGCAACCAAGGAATTTTAATAAGTGACGCGAGAAACTGAAGCTTGACATTTCTCCCACCGCCAATCGTAATAATTTTATCAAACAACGCAACATTTACCGGTATTTGACTTACCTCTTTTCGAGTTAGAAAATGCAATTTGACGTCAGGATATTGTCTTTTTAAATTTTGTAGATATGGAAGGGTTATTACGGTGTCCCCCAAAGCCTGATAACGCATCACCAGTATCTTTTTTGGTGGAGAATCTTCCTCCCAAGGCCTCGCCCGCGCAGTTTTATTTCCTCTTGCATTCATCTGTAACTGCTTTCTCTTTCTGATCGTTGAGCGATTAGATTTTCGGTTTGAAATTAACATCAGCTAAAATGTTATATTGGTATAAACCTTTGAATTTAGATTCATCGTATGCAATCAAGTCGTTATAATATTCTCCTTTAAACGAATAGCCCAAATTCTTCAGATCGTTCAACACTTCCCTAGTTGATGAATTATTTTCTTTGTACCATTCTTCTGTCACTTCAAAAAATATTGGCGGTTTATACTTTTTTATAGTCCTCCACCCACCCTTGAAAACTTCGGGCTCGTAGCCCTCTACTATAACTTTCATAAATGCTATTCTTATTGGAGCTAACTCATTGATAAAATCATCTAGGCATCTAATGGTCACATTCAACTGCCCTTTGGAGTTGCTTTGCATGACTCTGCCTACGCCCGAATTTGACTCTGGATAATGAAACGCCTTTTCACCGGCTTGACTACCAAAACCTATCGGATGCGAGTGGATAAAATTTTTAACTTTAGGATTAAGGGAAAGGTTTTTCTGGTAGTAATCGAATGAAACTGGATTAGGTTCGAACGCATGTATTTGCAAATTTTCCAAATCGTGCTCTGCCGCATACGTTGCTAGCTTCAGAGAAAATGCCCCACAATTTGCACCGATATCCAAAACTACACTACCCGACCTCAAACATTGTTTTGCGTAACGTAATGCGTTATCTCGAACGCCGTAAAAAATTCTCCATTGAACGTAGTCAGACCTGTTGATACAGAAAGTTGTGTTGTCCCTTGTTAATCGATAACGATCACCTTTTGAATAAGAAGAAGAATGAGGAACAAGCTTACCTATGGACGTAAATCGATGCCTGAGTCCTATCGGCACAATCCGCCGTAAGAAGTTCATCTTTCGCCTTAATGTGACTAAAAATTCTTCAATACCTAATTTTAAAACTGCCTGATGGATCGCTTTATTCATTTTACGCTAGAGGATGACCGTTAAATTCGCTTTATTTATTTAGCACCATGTATTCTATTTCAAACACCGTTAGAAATTCCAATCTTTGAAAATATTAAAATCTTTGTCGATTTGGCAAAGATTTATTGACACATTTATGATTCCATTGGAAATAGGCGAATTATCGACCATTTCACAACACATATACCCTAGAACGTAGAAGCTTATGAAAATTAAAAGACAACACATCAAGCTTGTGATAGTGAATTATGCTGTCTTCATTACAATTCTCATCACCGTTGAGTTGATCGGCCAACTGGGCTTCGCCATTATGAAAGGTAGATTTTTATTTGATCAACTACCTAACCTTGTTTTTGAAGAACATCCCTATTTAATAGGCGCTCCAAAGAAAAATTTCCAATATTATTACACCGACAGTCTTGCAATCTCAACCGAACGCCTCGGCTTTAGGATTACTCGAGAAGATGGATATCGAGAGGGGGCAATTAATATTATTTGCCTGGGCGGTTCGACAACATTTGGAACGCTGGTCTCTGACAAGGACAGCTGGCCATACAAGCTGCAGGAAAAACTGGGAGTCAATTACAACGTCTTCAACTTAGGAGTGCCTGGCTATACAACCCTTGAGGCGATGATACAATTGACGACTGTTGTGCCGGAGTTAAAGCCAGATATTGTTATTGTTTACGAAGGCTGGAATGATATTCGTAACTACCACGTGAAACCGAAATCTCCTAATTACTATTGGCATGGCATGCAACAAAAGTCAAATTTGCAAGTAGGCCAATCAAACGTATGGGATTATTTTTTCCTACTAAGAGTTTGCAAGAAACTTGGGTTTACTTTCAATGAGTCTATTACCCAACTCCATTCTGTTGGAACCAACGATCCATACATTGATTCTCTGTATGTAAGAAATCTCAGGACAATAAAAATACTATGTGATAAGATGAACACAAAGTCAGTTTTCATTCCTCAAGTTTTAAATGTGGATTCCCTTGCTAATTCGCCCGGAGTATTTCCCTGGACTCCTCATATTGCTAGCAAGGACTTGCCCTTGATGATGAAAAACTTCAACTCGCTGATGGAAAGGGGCGTTAAACAAGATACCAACACTGTTGTGATTAAAGATATTCAACAACGGTACGACTGGAACAAAAAATACTTTGGAGATTTTGGCCACTTCAACACAGAGGGTGGAGAGTTCTTTGTAAAAGTCGTTGTGGAAAATATTGAAAAATTGGGGACCTCCGTTTGCAAGGACGGTAATTTGCCGACACATAGATGATTTTTAAACTATTCACCACGGATTTTCCAAATCGGCTGGCAGAAAGGTATGATTTCTTTCTATGAAGTTCGAGTTTCCTCGCGGCCTCTTTATCCTAAGAGTATCGCCAGTAAATAAGCGGTACAGCAAAGCAATGGGCGTCAGGAATACAATAAAGATGGCGGACAATAAGATTCTGCTGTTAATCCAACCCAGAACTTGGCCTAGTTTTCCCCAAAACCAAACAAGCCAGTCCCTCGTAAAATCGCTTATAAGGCCTAGTAGTCCTACTATCAAAGCGGCCAGGTAAAAATATTTTCCGATCGATGGAAAAAAATATGCCAATGAAAGAAACCCAGTCACTATAACAAGAATAGTTTGATACGGATTGATTTTCATTTGGAAGTCAAAATAATGTATAAATAAATGGAGCAATGGCTGAGCCTCCACCGATCACAATAAGAATACCCAAAATTAAAAAAATAAAAATCATGGGTATTAACCAATACTTCTTTCTTTCCTTAAGAAAACCCATCAAATCTTTTAAAAAATCCATAGTTAAATTTCAGTCTAAAATAAATTCTTCTTTCCACGTATCTTTTTGTTCCCAGACCGGCTGCTCTCCCTTGCAGAACAGATAATCACCTATGACAAGGTAATCCATTTCCGTACGCATAAAACATTTATATGCATCCTCAGCTGTACAGACAATAGGCTCACCCCTCACGTTAAAAGAAGTATTCACTAATACTGAACATCCAGTCTTTTTTTTAAATGCTCGAATTAATTTATGATACCGGGGATTTGTTTCCAAATGGACAGTTTGTATCCGTGCCGAAAAATCAACATGGGTAATTGCTGGAAGTTCGGATCGCAAATAGTAAAGCTTATCACGAACATTTAATCGGCTATAGTTGGGAGGAAGTTGCTTTCGAAGATTTGGTTTTACAGGTTTTACAAGTAACATATAGGGTGAAGATCCTTCCATCTCGAAATAATCTTTAGCATCTTCGATTAAAACAGACGGCGCAAAGGGTCTAAATGATTCCCTATATTTAATTTTAAGATTGAGTTTTTGCTGCATTTCACCGTTACGAGGATCTCCCAATATACTTCTTGCACCCAGTGCCCGCGGTCCAAATTCCATACGGCCCTGTACCCATCCGACTGCATTGCCATTTTGCAATAGGTCAGCTGTCTCGTCTGTTAGCAAATTGAAGTCTTCATATTTCTTTGCTGTGGCTTTGAACTTTTTTATGAGAGTACGTATATCTTTCTCCTCTACATTTGGACCAAGGTAAGAGCCACTTAAAGAATCGATTTCCTTATCTTGTGTTTCACGTTCTTTGGAAAAATAAATATGCCACGCTGCTAACGCTGCGCCTACTGCTCCTCCTGCATCCCCTGAAGGTGGAGTAATAAAAATATTTTTGAAAATTCGGGCGTCTTGTAATTTGCCGTTGGCAACGCAATTAAGAGCTACGCCACCCGCCAGACAAATATTTTCCGCTCCACTTAATCGTTTGGCTTCCTGTGCCATTAGCAATACAATGTCTTCCGCTATAATTTGAATAGCAATGCCAAGATTGCAATGAACTTCTAACAATTCTTCATCCGGGATGCGTCTTTTAAAACCAAACAGATTTTTCCACTGCGAGTCTTTTGTCATTGTCAGGCCGGTGGCATAATTGAAATATTTTTGATTTAGCCAAATCGAGCCGTCAGGAAATATTTTTACCATTTCACTTTTAATTTTGGTCAGGTAAACTTTTACTTCAGCAGAATCTCTATTGCCATAGGGCGCGAGTCCCATTAATTTATATTCCCCCGAGTTGACTTTAAAACCTAGATAGTATGTGAACGCTGAGTATAACAATCCCAGCGAGTGCGGGAATCTCAATTCCTTGTAAATTAGAATTTTATTATCCTCACCATACCCAATCGACGCTGTTGCCCATTCGCCTACGCCATCAATAGTTAAAATTGCTGCTTTCTTGAAAGGTGAAACGTAAAATGTGCTAGCCGCATGTGACAAATGATGCTCGGGAAATAAAAATTTTATCTTTTTATCAAAAGCACCAATTTTGGATAAGCCTCTCCTTAGTTCGCGTTTAAGGAACATCTTTTCCTTTAACCACACTGGGATACTAGTTATAAAAGATAATATTCCTTTGGGGGCAAAGGCATAATACGTTTCAATTAAGCGTTCGAATTTCAACAGAGGTTTGTCATAAAATGCAAACACTGAAATTTCTTCCAACGGTATTCCAGCTTCCTCCAAGCAATACATAATTGATTTCTCTGGAAATTTCGCATCATGCTTTTTCCTACTGAAGCGTTCCTCCTGCGCCGCAGCCACAATTCTACCGTCCCTGATTAGTACTGCGGCTGAATCATGATAAAAGGCAGACACGCCAAGAATATACATAACTTAAAAACTTAGTATCTAACAAAGACTCGTAAGTAACAAATAGTTAGCTAAATTACTAACCCTCTCTGTGACTAAATAATATACTCAACAGCCACCGCTACAAGAGCTCCTACTGTAGCCACTGCCATTTTTCTCGCATTGAATCTATGCCCGGGACTGCTTTCAAATACGATGGTCGTTGAAATGTGAAGAAAATTTCCGCAAACAAGGGCATATAAATAGATAAGGGCTGTCGCCGAAAGAAGCTCATGGTTTGCGAGGTATGTGCTTAATAAAAGGCCTATCGGTGCTGCTAATGAAAATGCAATTAAATGGGGCAATGCCTTATTTCTTGAATGAAGTTGAAAAGCGAGGACAGTCATCAAGGCAAAGGCTGCGGGCGCCCTGTGTAAAACGATACCTAGAAGCACTACATTAACGTCATAGACAGGTCCGAATGACGAAGGTTGTGCCAACATTCCGCCTTCTAAGAAAGCATGAACGCAAAGTGCAAACAAAAGAACTAATGCAGAAATGGATTGGTGCGCATGATCATGACTATGAACTTCGGATGTATGAATATGACCATGCTCCACTCCAGAGGTAAAATATTCAAGAAACTGCTGAAGAAAAAATCCGGCCAAAACAAATAATCCAATGAGCTCGACACCTAGATGTTGCCGATATAATTCAGGTAAAATATGAATTACTGTGATCGCAAAGAGGTAAGAGCCGGCAAACACCAATAAAAGTTTAAAATTTGAGCCTTTGCTTTTTGGGACCAGATAGATCAGCAATCCAGAAAGAAGTGGGGTTAAGAAAAGTACAAGTAGTTTTAGAAGCATATAGTTAAGGTTCTAATTTTACAAAAGGAAGAATCCTTGGAGTGATATAGGTTTCAATCTTTCCAGTTGGCGTTGAATAAATAAGAAGGGCATCAAGCTCCGGGTGATTTTTCAGCACTTCGATTGCTTTCTCGTGGCCCATTACCATCATTGCCGTAGCCCACGCATCAGCTGTTATGCAGTCCGTTGTAAAAATAGAAGCGCTCAGAATGGGACGCTCAGCAGGATATCCGGTGAAGGGATCTATTGTATGTGAATACTTCTTGCCATCAATCTCACGATAATTAAAATAATTTCCGGATGTAGTGAATGACTGATCGGTCAAAGCAACATAAGCTTTGAAAAACTGGTTTTCGTAAGTTGAGTTGGGGTCTAATATTCCGATTTCCCAGGGTTTGTTTGTTTTAAGGTTTTTTCCGAGGGCCATCCCTTCTCCGCCTAGCTCGACCAACATATTTTCTATACCCCTCGATTTTAAGAAATCGATGATAACATCTGCACCATAACCTTGCCCGATGCCTCCAAAGTCAAGCTGAACGCGAGTATCCGATTTCATTATACTATCTTTTGTAAAGCTGATTTTGTCAAAGCCAACAAAAGTTTTGATGGAATCAATTTGAGAACTGTCTGGATTAATTTGTTTACCAGCCCCGAAACCCCACGCATTTACCAGCGGCATTACGGTTGGGTCAAATGCTCCATCTGATGCTTCAAACACTTCTTTGGATTTTTGAATGGAAGGAAAAAAGTAAGGAAGCCGTATTCCAATACCTCGCATACTTAAATTAAACCGAGAAACTTCGGAGGCAGAATCATAATTATTAATCGACCTGTTAACAACGACTAAGAGGGAATCAATTGACCTTTTAAAGTCCCGCTTTGCTTCATCAAAATAGGTTAGGTGGTAGGTTGTGCTCATGGTCTTTCCCTCCACTTTTATGGGCTCCAAAACCTGATTTTTCCTAAACAGCCAAACCCCAAAAATCGCGACGAACAATACCAGAGAATAAACAATATTTTTCCTTCGATTGTCCATGATTTTAAAAATGAGGCGCAAGATATACTATTTTGGCTAAATGCAACAATGTTGCGGATCAGAGTGCCGTTTAGAATGTTATCCGTTAATAGTTAATAGGGATGTTCCCAGTCGTTTTTGTACAATCTTAAGGCAACTATCCTATATCAATAAAACGAGCAACATTTCCCCAGCTAATAGATTTTCAGGGAACTTTAACCATGTTGCTAAAAATTTATAATTCCCATTTGATCTGAAAATTTTCAGACCTTTACTCACTTACATCTCCGGATGACTTTTAACGATTAACTTTTAACAATTATCTGACCACTAACAATTAACTGCCATCATGCGGGAAGATTACCTCAAAGCCGACAACGAATCTTTTAATGGAGAAGAAAAGGAAATTGAAAAAGCACTTCGTCCTTTATCCTTTGATGACTTCACAGGGCAGCTAAAAATAGTAAACAACATTAAGGTTTTTGTTCAAGCCGCAAAGCAACGTGGGGAGTCGTTGGATCACGTTCTTCTTCACGGACCTCCCGGCCTCGGAAAAACTACGCTGTCGCATATAATTGCAAATGAGCTTGGATCGAGCATTAAAATAACTTCAGGACCTGTCCTTGATAAGCCAAGTGACTTAGCCGGATTACTCACTAACCTGGAGAATCATGATGTTTTGTTTATCGATGAAATCCATCGGCTTAATCCTATCGTGGAGGAATATCTTTATTCTGCGATGGAAGATTTTCGAATTGACATTATGCTGGACTCAGGACCAAATGCCCGCTCGGTGCAAATTGGTTTAAATCCTTTTACACTAATCGGGGCGACTACACGTGCGGGTCTTCTGACTTCGCCATTACGTGCCCGCTTTGGGATCAATGCGCGATTAGAATATTACGATTCTGCATTGTTAACAAAAATCGTAAAGCGCTCGGCCAGTATACTTCACACGTCACTTGAAGAAGATGCTGCTTTTGAAATTGCGCGAAGAAGTCGCGGGACACCGCGCATTGCCAATAATTTACTAAGACGAACCAGAGATTTTGCACAGATCAAAGGTGATGGAACGATAACTATGGCCATTGCTCAATTTGCGCTCAAAGCGCTAGATGTTGACCAAAATGGTTTAGACGAAATGGATAATCGTATTTTATTAACCATCATCGAAAAATTCAAGGGCGGCCCTGTAGGTTTAAGCACCATTGCCACCGCCGTGGGAGAGGAAGCTGAAACCATCGAAGAAATGTACGAACCCTTTTTAATTCAGGAAGGATACATTAAACGTACATCCCGCGGAAGAGAAGCAGCTGACCGGGCTTATAAGCACCTGAAAATTGCTCCCCCTTCTTCCAAGCTGCCTGGACTTTTCGATTCACTTTAATGTAGTATCCGACCGATATTCCAGACCTATTTAAGGCAACCTGCTACTCGAAATTCAGCTAGCTAATTTATATTAAACCCCACTTATGTAGGCTTTATCGAACTATTGGGGATATTTTGAAAGTCCACAACGTAATTTCGCAACACATTAAACCGTTAACCTATGAATTCCTTTACAAGGTACCTTCTAATATTCGTTCTCTTCGCCCTTGTTTCGTGTGATGAAGATGAGAAACTAAACCGTGCAATTTCATTCGATGGGACCGATGACCTCGTCGACTTAACCAACGTCTATGATGATGCGGAATTACCAATTACTATTTCGTCATGGATTAAAGTAGCGGCAGGAAAAGATTCACAAACTCCGATTTTTGTAAGTCAGGATGAAGATGGTTTATACAAAGGGTTTTGGCTTGTAATAAATCCAACTATTTTATTCGCGGGTTATGGTGACGGCCTCGGGGGGAATAATCCCGCTTTTAGAAGCGACAAATCCGCTGTACATAGTCACACATTTGGAACATGGATACATGTATCCGCAGTTATCCGAGGAGCATCGAATATGGACATATATCTGAATGGCGAAAATATAGGTGGTGAGTACAGCGGTCTCTCGAATAATCCGATGGGTTCAAATTTTCCGAATGCTATTGCTAACATGGGCCGATGGAAATCAAACTCAAATACGTACCGGTACAAAGGGTTGATGGATGAAATTAAAATCTGGAATCGGGCTTTAAGTGAGTCTGAAATAAAGGCAGATATGAAGAAAAGGCTTAAAGGTAACGAGACGGGCCTGATAGGCTACTGGGATTTTGAAGAAAAGGATGGCATTACTGCTTTGGACAAATCTGAGAATGAATTTAAGGGTGAATTAAAGGGTAATCCAGAAAGGGTAGTCTCCGATATACCAGGGCTTCAATAATCCCTTACTTTGATTAAAGCTAAGCAAATCGTCGCTTGCTTAAAAGTTTTTATAGCGTAACTTAAACGACTCAACTATAGGGCTGAACGATGTTCAGCCCTATAGTTTTTTTATCAATCCTCCAAATCATTTGGGCTTCAATCCAAACAAAATACGCATCGTATTAAATGGTTTTATAAGTAGCAGGTAAAAAATGACACTACTTATCAGCGTCGCAAAACTCACACTCCAAAATTTAGCAGCAATGCTCCAGGGTAATTGACAGAGATAATATCCGATAAAAATAATTACTGTTTGGTGAAGAATATAAAACGGGTACAGTCCTTCGTTAATTTTACTAAGCCATGGATGAGGCCTGTTTAAATAATGTTGACCGTAAGAGATCACCGTGATTACAGTAGACCAGCTTACGAAGATCGCTGTAACATCAAAGGCAGTTTCAACAGTGTCCCTGCTCCAGGGTAGCTGGATAAGCTCGGTGAGATGGCAGAAAAAAATGTAAAATGGAATTAGTAAGACAATCGTACTGACTAACAAATGAGTTCGATTCCTTCCAATTGATTCCCATAGTGCCGGACTAGAATAGCACAGCACACCAAAAAAGAAAAAGGAAAAATAAAATGTAAAATAAGCCCAGTCATCTATAAAGGCGTGCGTTTCTTCCGGAAAATAAGGGCGGAGGATGATTTGGGTAATCAGAATAATGGCTGAAGGAATGAAAAGAATTCCTGCCGGGCTTGATAAAATTTTGAAAACCTTTTCTTTAAACTTGAGTGACTTAGGAGACCGGAGAAAAATTAAAACAGGGATTGCAATGAGGGAATAAAAAAACAGGTAAAGAATAAACCACAGGTGATGCCAGCTGAAGCTCCCTCCTGGGTATGGTTGGAATTCGTACACCGTCTTGTAAAAATCCCAATAGCCATCGTATTTTTTAATGTACTCAAAATAGATTTGGGGAGGTACTACAACGAGCATTCCGAATAATAACGGAATGAAAAGGCGTTTAAAACGTTCACCTGCAAATTGCGCGGGGGTTCGTTTTCCCAAAGCCATATAAGTGCCCGCTCCTGAAATGAATAACAATAATGGCATTCGCCAGAAGTGAAACCAGACCATCCAATATCTGAAGCTTTCGCTGGTCTCATTGTTTTTAATGTGCCATTCCCACGGATTGAATAGCATACCGGTATGGAAAAATAATAGAATCACGATAGCAATGAAACGAAGCCAGTCGAGGTCATAGCGCCTACCGCTTGTGATTTCAGAAACGATTGATTGGGGCGTAGATATTGAGGTTTTCATTTGATTTTAATTTTTGCTCAAAGATTATCCACTGCCGACAAAAGGAAGATTGAGTCTATAATCTGGGCGTTCGACTTTATAAAAAAATACGGAATTCCGCCAATTTTAGAGGTTTTAAGGAATTCTTATAGACTTTGCTTTTTCCCAGACCTAAACTCCGATGGCGTTGCACCGGTCAGTTTCTTAAACACCGTATTGAAAGATGACTTTGAATTATATCCAACCTGTTCCGCAATCTCTTCTACTTTAATATTAGGCTGATCTTTTAACAATTTCTTGGCTTCAGCCACGCGATACTCCGCCACCATTTCAAAAAAATTTTTTCCCAAACTCTCGTTTATTGCTTGCGATAAGATATGTACAGACGTTCCGAGCTGGCGGGCCAAATCAGGCAGCGAAAAATCAGATTTCAAAAATGGTTTCTCTCCGGACATTAAACGATCAAGCTTGGCCAGCAAGTCCTTTTGCGTTTCAACGGTAACGGTTGAGCCCTTGTATCTTTGCGGGGGTGACAATGAGGCTTGCTTAAAAAATCCCGAATGCTGTATGATTCTGAAGCTGGTGAAATAAATGGTCAGGGTTATGTAAGACGCAAATAAATGATCGCCGGTATCCTGTTCAAAAAATAGTTTGACCACGATTATACCTATCACAACAGAAACGATTGTGATTACTTCCCATCGAAGAAATTTCAAGACAGGATTGACCGGCCTCCAGAGCGGCTCCCTTTTTTTATTGAAAGCTTTGAATATTTGAATCAGGCCGAGTATGCTGTAGAACGACAAACTGATCAATGAAATTTCCGTACAGTGATCCGTGACCCAAAATAATTGAGGGTCATAAGAATATTCAAAGGGTCTAAATTGCCAGTCGGGATGATAAGAACTTATCCAAGCATTGTATTTTGCATCGTCGGGAAGAATTAAAAATGGTAACTGCAAAAAAAAGTATATGACTGGAAAAAGTAAATGTATGTAGCTTCTCCACGTAATTTTATCTTGTGTCAGACTCACCACTAACAAATAAAAGCAAGGCCCAATTGCGAGTCCAAATGCTTCTGAGAAGTCGACGAGAAATAGGCAATACACTATATACCCCGTATGCATTAAAAAGATTTCGCTAATGCAGGCTACAATGCTAAGCAACATTAAGCCATGAAACAGATTCGCTTTTACCTTCCGGTTCTCTTTAGATAAAAAGAAAATGAGAAGAAACACACCCTGTACAATGCCCAAAAAAATAAAGACGGCAAAAAGGTCGATTGTGTAAGGCATTTATCTGTGCTAATTAATTGGTCTGCCTATAAAGTTTAAAAATTAACCGTAATGGCGCAAAGGCGAAATGAAATCGCAAAGGGTAAGTACTTTACTTGAGGCTCTTAGCGCCTCCGTTCCATCGCTGTGAAAAATCAAATTACACCAGGTATCGACTTTAAAGACAGTCACCAATCATGGTAAAGCAAAATACAGGGAAAATCATCTAACAATTCATACTTCGTATCTAGTACCCTTACTTATTATAAATTCGCCGTAGCGCTTCGCTTTTGCTCTATGAACTCGGGAAGGGAAAAATAAAACGTCGTCCCTTTATCTTCTTCCGTTTCGAACCAAATATTTCCACCATTTTTTTCTACAAATTCCTTGCAGAGTAAGAGCCCTAGCCCAGTGCCCTTTTCCTCCCGGGTGCCTTGCGTGGCAACACTTGTGATGGTAAATAATTTATTTCGGTTTTCCGCGGGAATTCCTACACCGCTATCCGCCACGGAAATAATAATTTTATGCTCTACCCGGTATGCGTTGAGGGAAATCGTCCCTTGAGGCTTTGTAAATTTGATCGCATTGGTTAATAAATTCCGAAGAATTGATCGCACCATATTCAAGTCTGCCAGCGCCTGAAAAGGGCCATGCAAGTGATTTTTAAAAATGATATTCTTTTGCTTGCATTCAGGCTCTAATAGTTTCACACACTCATTTGCCAACTTTGCTAGGTCCACGCGATCTGGCTCAAAGGTCTCGCCTCGCATTTGTAGTTTTGCCCATTGCAAAAGATTATCGATAAACTCCGTTGTCTGCGTTAATTGCGCTTCTAACCCTTCCGATATTTTCTGAAACTCCTCTGATGACAGAGAGCCGTTTTTGGCCAGACTCAAGGCAAGGTGAAGAGACCCCAATGGACTACGGATATCGTGTGAAACGAGAGATAGCAATTTATCCTTTACATGGTTGACTTCTTCCAGCTGCAAATTCTGCTGTTGTATTTCGATCGTACGACTTTTCACTACCTCTTCCAGTCGTATTTTTTCATCGTGTTCTCTTTCAAGTTCTGCTTCCTTGGCTTTTTGATTTTCCTTTTCCAAGGTACTCCAACGGTCGCCTAGGGCAAACGATATGAACAGCATTTGAAAAATACATCCGGCCATCAAGCCTGTATAATTTGTACTTAAAGACCCAGGCATAAAACCCACACTACTGATCGTGAAGATTCCCGCTGCTACTAAAACGACAAACCAGGCTAATAAGTAATAACGTGCCGGCTTATACTTTTTATAGAAACAGAACCCGGCAGAGATCAAGACCAGTAAACAATGAATGAAGATTATGTAGTTATGATATTGGAATGATATTTTCCGGAAAAAGATAGTCATCAATAAAGCAACGCCAAGATCGACAAACATATTTCCCAACAGCAGTTTATCGAGAAGCTTGCTGAAATGCCGGACATTCAAAAAGGCGCGGGTTAGCAGCGTTGAACACACCACAAAAGCCGGCCCTGTAAACATGGCAAAAATGTCATTGACGTCTGGATAATCAGGATATACGTATAGGAATGAATAGCCATGAAAGAAGGATACTACATTGACCATGGTGAGCAGGGTGAGCACATAATAGAACGTTATTTTGTCACGGACAGATAGGAATAAAAACAACTGATATAAAAACATCAATAGCATGGCCCCATAAAACAGTCCATTAAAAAGTTGAACTTTATAGGACGTTTTTAAAAATGATTCTCGGTGCCAGAAGGTTATGGGTACCTGTACAGACGAAATGGTATGAACACGCAGATAGACTGTCTGCGATTGCCCCGGCGTAATAGTAAATGAAAAAATCGGATGACGATGAGGAAGGTCACGTTGCGAGATTGGAAAATGGTCTCCGGAAACTTTGTGGATAGAAGCGCCGTCTGGCCCGATCAAATAGAAATCAATTTGATCTAGCGGAGAATAAGCAACCTCCATCAGCCATTCAGGAGTCTTGGAGTCATTGGTTATTTCCAGCTTAAACCAATGTGCCGCCCGGTCAAACCCAATATTGGGGGAGTAAGATGAATGAACTTTTTCAAAAGACATATTTCTCACATCTTCCAAGCCCAGGGTGAGCGTTGCATCCCGCAGGTAGCTAAGTTGACCATTTACTTCCGTCCTGCCGCCCTTAGATAAAACCAGTGACTGCGCAAAAGAAGACAAGGGCCCCGTTATAACAGCAACAAACAGGAATGCCCAGTAATACATAGTGTACCAATTATTTAGGTGAAGAGGAAGCAAATTCTTTTGCAAAATACGTTAAGATAATGTCAGCGCCCGCGCGTTTAATACTCAACAAAATTTCATGCATTACCCGATTACCATCCAACCATCCTTTTTGATCTGCGGCCTTTACCATCGAATATTCACCACTTACATTATAAGCGGCAATGGGCAAGGAACAGTTATCCTTTAACAATCTGATAATATCGAGATAGGCCAAGGCCGGTTTTACCATTAAAAAATCGGCTCCTTCTTGTGTGTCTAGTTGGGCCTCTAATAATGCTTCCCTACGATTGGCTGGATTCATCTGATACGTTTTTTTATCACCGAATTTTGGAGCCGAGTCCAACGCTTCACGAAAAGGGTTGTAAAACCCGCTGGTGTATTTTGCGGTGTAACTCATTATAGAAACATCCTTGAACCTATTCTTGTCAAGTGCATTTCTTAAAAATCCGACACGTCCATCCATCATGTCGGAAGGGCCGATGATATCGATCCCTGTATCTGCTTGCGCCAACGCCATCCTTCCCAAAATCTCAAGCGTCTCGTCATTCAGAATTTTCCCGTCCTTAACCAATCCATCGTGTCCATCGGAACTGTAAGGATCCATTGCTACATCAGTCATGATACAAGACTCAGGAAATTGCTTCTTTATTTCTTTTAACGTTTTTAAATAAAAAAAATCCGGATCGTAACTCTTCGAAGCCGTTTTATCCTTGTGTTGTTCTTCCAATGCTGGAAATACATCGAACGCTCTTATCCCAAGCTTCAAACATTCTTCAATTTCTTTCAACATTAAATCGGCAGACAGTCTAAAAATGCCGGGCATTGAACTCACTTCTATCTTCTGGTTCCTGCCATCTACCAGAAATAAGGGAAAGATCAGGTCGTTTGTAGTTACCATTGTCTCTTCCACCATCGACCGGATAACCTCACTTTTTCTATTTCTTCGGGGTCGCTGAATATTATACTGCTCCATGCTGACACATAATTTAACGGTAAGGTAATGCATCTGGAAGAGCAAAAAAAGATAGCCCCTGGATAATGGGCGGGCTATCACGGAATGCAGAGACGAGGTGATCAGTAATCGGTGATCAGTTATCGGTAACCGGTAAGTAAGTCAGTGATGAGCGACGAGTTATCGGTAATCGGTCCAGACGTCATCACCGATTACCGATCACTGATTACTGGTTACCGATTACTATTTCTACTCCTCAACGTACCGATCAATAATATGCTGACTGATTAATTTATATAATTCTGCTGCGGGGCCATTGTCCTGGAGAAATTCAACGTGCTTATCTAAGATTTCCAGATCGCCTCGTCTGGCAGGTCCGGTTTGTGCATTTTCTGGACCTATGGTCATACTTTTATTTATCATTTCTGCAATGAGCGGTTTTAGCCAATCGAAGCTCAAACTATTTTCCCTCATGATATCCTGAGCGATCAACAACATATGATTGGTGAAATTGGCAGCAAATACAGCTGAAACATGTAAAGCCTTCCGTTCGAAAGATGTAATCGGAAAAACATTTTTAGTTAATGCATCGCCCATGGCGTGAAGCACTTTCCCTGTAAGGGCATTAGCACTTTCAATAAAAACAGGGATGTCCGTAAATTCTATTTTCTGATCTTTGCTAAATGTTTGCAAAGGATAAAACACTCCGAGATTTGGAGTGGCAGCGTAGCCAAGAATAGTCAGGGGCTGACTTCCCGAAGTATGAATTAAAATGGCATCATCCGGAAGAATAATTTCCTGAACAATTTCTTCGATCGCTTCATCCGACGTAGCGATAATAAAAATGCGGGATGCGCTTGTCGAAAAATCCAACGTAGCTTTTACATCAGCTTGATAAAGCCGTTCCACCAGCGCCGCCGCATGAAGCGGGTTTTTACTGTAAACTTCCTGTACGGGGAAATCGCCATTGTCGAGCGCAGGAGCGAGATGCCAGGCAAGATTTCCTGATCCGATAAATGATATTTGTCCATTTTTATTCATAGCCCGACCGTGTGTTAATATCAATCAATTCATGAAGATAATATTCCTTTTACAATTCTATCTTTTCCAAATAAGTCTTGTACAAGCTGAACCTCTTTGAAGCTATTGCTTTGAAATAGCTGATGAACTTCATTCCCATATCGCTCATTAATTTCAACGGCTAACAATCCGTGTGAGCTGAGCGATTCTTTTGCTTGAGTTACCAGTACTTTATAGAATAATAAAGGATCTTGCGAGTCCACAAAAAGCGCCATTTCAGGTTCATAGCCAATTACATTCGTTTGCATATTGAGTCGTTCACTCTTTGCAATGTAAGGTGGATTGCTTACGATTATATCTGCGGTAAAAGGAAGTTGAGATCTAGTCACGTCATGTCTTATAAATTCCACTTTCCCACCCAGCTTTGCCGCATTATGAGTAGCTACTTTTAAAGCAGCCTCACTTAAATCGGTAGCAAAAATTTTAGCGGCAGGTAATTCCAACGCCAGTGTAACAGCGATGCAACCACTTCCTGTTCCTACGTCTATGATCCGAGTATGTGCTTCACCAGTTTGGCGCACAAAATTTATAACCAGTCCAGCCAACTCCTCCGTTTCAGGCCTTGGGATAAGCACGGAGGGATTTACGGTAAAGATTCTACCATAAAAGGCTGCTTCACCCAGGATATATTGAACAGGCTCTTGAAGATTTATGCGTTGAATTATTCTCTCAAGTTCTTCTTTATTTATATTTTCCGAAACGATTTTTTCTGATAACACATCCGTGCGCGACCAACCGAAAACACTTTCAAAAACCAAATAGGCCATACTTTTAATCTCATCCTGGCTTTCCTTTAACGTGACTCGTTCCACGAAATCCTGAAACAAGGTTTTGGAATTCTTCATAGCTTGGCAATCTTTGCAATTATACGCAATGACAAAACACGATCACCACACAGATGAGCTTTTTATGCAACGGGCAATGGACCTTGCCTTATTGGGAATTGGGCAAGTCAGTCCTAACCCACTAGTGGGATGCGTGATAACACATGGCGGAAAAATTATTGGGGAGGGGTGGCATAAAAAATATGGAGATGCTCACGCTGAAGTAAATGCTGTTAACAGCGTACCAGACAAACGAATGCTAAAAGAAAGCGCTGCATACGTCACGCTTGAACCGTGTTCGCATTTCGGAAGAACACCTCCCTGTGCTGACTTGCTCATGGAGCATGAGGTAAAAAAAGTGGTTGTTGCCAACCTCGATTCTAATCCTTTGGTTGCTGGGGAAGGCATCCGAAAACTTCGCTCAACCGGAATAGAAGTAATTACCGGCGTGCTGGATAAAAAAGGTCGTGCGTTAAACAAACGTTTTTTCACCTTCATGGAAAAACAACGACCATACATTATTCTAAAGTGGGCGGAAACAGCGGACGGATTTATCGCGCGGAAAAATTTTGACTCTAAGTGGATCAGCGATGAATACTCCAGACAACTCGTTCATAAATGGAGAACAGAAGAAGACGCCGTGCTGGTGGGAATGCGCACAGCTCAGCTGGATAATCCGGAATTAAATGTACGCGACTGGAGTGGCCGCAACCCTGTTAGAATTGTGATTGATCGTTTTCTAAAATTGAACGAGAAGATCCACCTCTTTGATGGTTCGCAAAAATCCCTTTGTTACAATGTGCTAAAACATGAAGAACATCCTAATTTGTCATTGGTAAGAATCGATGAAGAAGATTTTCTTCATCGATTAATTCAGGATCTATATAAAAAGAAAATTCAATCCGTAATTGTGGAAGGCGGTTCGCAGACATTGCAAGCTTTTATCGAGCTGGGGCTTTGGGATGAGGCCCGTATTTTTGTTTCCCCTCAATCATTTCAAACAGGTATTAAAGCTCCATCCATTTCAGGCGTACTTGAAAATCACATTAGGATAAAAAATGATTGGCTTAAGATTTTACAAAAAATTGTCTGACCTACATATTCTGTTGAGTCGCACATCCACCCAACCGCAGTGAACGACAAATGCGTGCAATGATTAATGGATTCATTAAGCGCAACAATGTGTATAGGTTCACTGAAGTCGCCAACTAAAACTATTTTAATTCGTTTCATCGTTACAGAGTCGTCAAACCACTTAAAGTTATGGATAAAGTAAATATCTCCGAAAAATTAAATCAATTCACGGATTATTATAATCCACGCCTGATCGGTGAATTAAATGGCCAACATGTTAAAGCCGTTAAACTTAAAGGAGAGTTTATCTGGCATCATCACGACCATGAAGATGAATTATTTCTGGTGGTCAAAGGAAAATTAAAAATGGAATTCCGCGATAAAATTGTTGAAGTAATCCAAGGAGAGTTTATTATTGTACCGCGCGGAATAGAACATAAACCTGTGGCCGATGAAGAGGTACATTTGCTATTGTTTGAACCTGCTTCTACCCTGAATACAGGCAACATTGAAAATGAAAGAACCAGGAAACACCTTGAGAAAATATAACTGTTAATGGCCGAAGAACTTATTATCGCCAATTCAACCAATAAGGAGGAGCGTTACAACATATTAATCCCACAAATCCAGGCACTTGTTGGTGGAGAGCCTGACTTGATCGCGAACCTTTCGAACATCGCCGCAGCCCTCAAACAAACGATGAATTTTTTTTGGGTCGGTTTTTATCTTGTAAAAGAAAATCAATTAGTGCTTGGCCCTTTTCAAGGACCTATCGCCTGCACCCGAATTGATTTTGGCAAAGGAGTCTGTGGAACCTCCTGGAAAGAAAAGAAAACGATCCTGGTGCCCGATGTAGAAAAATTCCCAGGCCACATTTCCTGCAATTCTGGGTCAAGATCTGAAATTGTTTTACCTGCATTCAAAAACAATCAAGTTGCCCTTGTCCTGGACGTGGACAGTGAAAGATTAAATGATTTTGATGAGGTTGATCAAAAATCACTGGAGGAATTGATGCACATCATTGAAAATTGTCTTTAAACCTGAAAATAATTCCTTCATGACTTTGGATGAACTCAAATCATTTTATCAAAAAAGAAAAAATGATTTTTCAATTGCGTTAGCCAGTATACAAGAAAAAATTACCCTCATATCTAATCTACGTATTATAGTTGCGTTGGCTTTTTTAGTTGTCGTGTATTTTGCTTTTTCAAATACAATCCTTTTTTCGGCCGCCGTTCCATTGTTAATTGTCTTTACTTTTTTGGTACTAAGACACGGTAAACTTTACGACCAAAAGATACACTTGGAGAATCTGGTTAAAATTTGTCATCAGGAAGCGCAAGCGTTGAAGGGAGATATTTCCTCTTTTGCAGCTGGGTCCGAGTTTATCGACCCGCACCATCCGTATTCCCACGATCTTGACATTTTTGGAGAAGGCTCCTTGTTCCAGGCTATCAACCGGTGTAATACTTTTCATGGCAAAAAATACATGGCCCAACGGTTAAGTTATTCGCTTGGTTCGTCGTCAGAAATTTATGATCAACATCATGCCGTCCGGGAACTAACGGGTAAAACTGATTTTCGACAACATTTTCAAGCAGCCGGCATGGAAATCGAAGAACAACCAACGGACCGGGAAGAACTCCTGAAATGGGTGACACAACCCGCTTTTATTTATTCATCGCCGTTTTTTAAAATTGTATTGCCTGTTCTTCCCATTCTTACAATAGGTTTAGTGATTACTTCTTTCTTTATACCCATTGCTAAGCCATTTGCCATTTTACTGGCACTCTCTCAATGGGCGATTTTGGGAGTCCTTATAAAAAAAGTCAATGTATTCCATGAATCTATCAGCAAAAAAAAATACATCATCGAAAAGTATGGCCGCTTGCTGTATTATTTTGGAAAAGAAAATTTTTCCTCTTCGGTCCTTAAAGCAGCAGCTTCCGGGGCGCACAACGCCGATGTAAAGGTAAAAAGACTGGCATCACTCGTTAGCTCATTTAATGCACGACTTAACGCGATGACTAATCTGGTAGTCAATAGCCTTTTTCTTTATGACTTGCAATATGTGTATCGTCTCGAAAAATGGAAACACGAAAATGCAGCTAACCTTAAAATATGGCTTGATATAATCAGCGAAACCGAAGTATTAGGAAGTATCGGGACCTTCGCGTTTAATCATCCCTATTTTACCTACCCTCAAATAACTTCTGAATTAAGCATTAAGGCTGCTGGACTTGGTCATCCGCTTTTACGTGAGGATGAATGTGTAACCAACGATCTACCTATGGGAAAGGACCAGTCAATCCTAATTATCACTGGCGCTAATATGGCTGGCAAAAGCACCTTCCTTAGAACCACAGGGGTTAATATTGTCCTCGCTCTTACCGGTTCACCCGTATATGCAAAAGATTTTCATTGCCCTGTCATTAATATGCGATCGGGTATGCGCACAGCTGATTCGTTAAAAGACCATCAATCCTATTTTTACGCAGAACTTGATCGTTTAAAAACGATTATGGATGAATTAAGAAGTGACAGGCCGTTGTTCATACTGCTCGATGAAATTTTAAAAGGAACTAATTCAACCGATAAACAATCGGGATCCATAGCTCTCGTAAAACAATTAGTACCTCATCCCTGCCTTGCCATGATCGCTACACACGATCTTGCCCTGGGGGACCTTGAGAAACAGTACCCGGATAAAATCAGAAATTATTGCTTTGAAGCCAACATCGAAAATGATCAACTCTCTTTCGACTACAAGTTAAAACCCGGCCTGGCTCAAAAAATGAACGCTACTTTCTTGATGAAGAAAATGGGGATAATACCTTAGGGTGTTGAGGTGTTGAAGTTCGAAGTGTTGGAGTTATGCACGGATTGAAGATTATCATACTTCGAAATCCGTTGATTGAAAATTTATACTCAAAACTTTAACACTTTGAAACGGCGCTGAGGACTGAGCATTACGATCAGATTATAACACTCCCAAAAGGTGTTGAGGTGTTGAAGTTCGGAGTGTTGAAGTTACGCACGGATTGAAGATTATCACACTTAGAAATCCGTTAGCCGTACCTCAAAACTTTAACTCATCAACCCGTCCTGGACTGCGCATTACGATCAGATCAAAACACTTCAAGGACCACAACTTCAACACTTCGAACCTCAACACTTCAACACTTCCAAGAGCTTGCTCACTGCAAAATCAATCTCGTCCGCTGTATTATACTTGCTGAAGGAGAATCGAACGGCGCCTTTCATTGAGTCGGGGTATAGTGATCCAAGAACGTGAGATCCTTTTGTTGCTCCGCTGGAGCATGCGCTTCCGCCAGAAACTGAAATTCCTTGTAAGTCAAGATTAAAAAGTAGCATGCTGTTTTCATCTGATTCGGGAAGGCAAACATTCAATACCGTGTATAAGCTTCTTTCCAGGTTAGCCGAGTCGCCATGAAAATCAACTCCCGGAATATTTTGTTTTAATTTCTCAATCATCCGGGCTTTTAAGCCTGTAATATATTTTTTATGTTCTTCAAGATCACGATAGGCGATCTCGAGCGCCTTTGAAAGGCCGATGATACCATAAACATTTTCAGTTCCTCCACGCATATTTCGTTCTTGGGGACCGCCATGGACAAACGACTGAATTTTTTTATCCTTTCGCATAAACATAAAACCCACGCCTTTTGGTCCATGAAATTTGTGTGCTGCGGCTGCCATGCCATGGACCTTGATTTTACTCAAATCGTACACATAGTGTCCAACAGTTTGAACCGTATCAGAATGAAAATAAGCTTTATAATGCTGGCACAAGTCACTGACATTTTCAATATCCAGCAGATTGCCAATTTCATTGTTGGCATGCATAAGCGACACCAGTGAATTAGGATGTTTATGGAGCAATGTATCCAGATGAGTTAAGTCAACATGACCTTTTTCATCCAGATTTACCATATGAAGATGAATGTGCTTCTTTTTAGAAAGGTGATTCAACGTTTCGTCAACAGCATGATGTTCTATAGGAGAGGAAATAATGTTTTGAACGTTGTAGGAACTGATACTGCCTGCCAAAATTGTATTGTCGGCTTCTGTACCTCCGGAAGTAAAAATTATTTCACCCGGAGTACAATGCAATAATTCAGCAATTTTTTTCCGCGATGACTCAATCGCAGCTCTTACCTTTCTTCCATGAGCATGCGTGGACGAAGGGTTTCCAAAATCCTCTAGCATAAAGGGTTTCATAGCTTCAAACACTTCAGGATCGAGAGGCGTGGTAGCCGCATTGTCAAGATAAATGCGCATGGTTTTTTTAGACTACGGCCTTTTCGGTAATGATTTCTTTAATGTCGGAGATGATCTTTTTCGCGAGATTCTCAGCCTTCACTTCTAAATCCGACTCTGCATAGATGCGAATGATGGGTTCCGTATTGGACTTGCGCAGATGCACCCATTCCTTGTCGAATTCGATCTTCACTCCGTCGATGGTATTGATAGGCTGTTTTTTATATTTTACCTTTATTTCTTCCAGCACTTTATCGACATTGATCGAGGCTGTTAGCTCTATTTTATTTTTCGAGATTATATAATTCGGAAGTTTAGCCCGAAGTCTTGAAACCGGCATATTTGATTTTGCAAGATGGGTTAAAAATAACGCAATGCCTACTAGCGCGTCGCGTCCATAGTGCAAGTCAGGATAGATAATGCCACCGTTCCCTTCTCCGCCAATCACAGCTTCGCATTCTTTCATCATTGCCACCACATTTACTTCTCCTACAGCGGCGGCAAAATATTGACCTCCCGCTCTCTCTGTGATATCGCGCAAGGCACGGGTAGATGAAAGGTTTGAAACAGAATTACCATTCTTTTTCTTGCTTGCATTCAGCACATAATCAGCAACTGCCACTAAGGTGTACTCTTCTCCAAAAGGACTACCATCTTCTGAAATCAGTGCAAGCCGGTCAACATCAGGGTCAACAACAATACCCAAATCGTATTTTCCTTTCTTTATTTCGCGACAAATGTCCATTAAATGTTCGGGCAGCGGTTCAGGATTGTGAGGAAAATGGCCCGTAGGCTCACAGTATAATTCCTTCACCGAGACCTGGAGCGCTTTCAATAACAACGGCACAGCAATTCCACCACTTGAGTTAACACCGTCGACAACAACTTTAAATCCCCTATTCTTTATTGCTTCTATATCCACTAACGGCAACTTCAAAATAAGATCGATATGTTTTTGCAGGTACGAATCATTCTGACTGTATTGTCCAAGTTTTGTGACGGGAGCAAAATCAAATTTTTCATCCTCAGCAATCTTCAACATTTCTTCTCCGTCTTTCCCAGAAATAAATTCCCCTTTCTCATTTAAAAGTTTGAGGGCATTCCACTGAACAGGATTATGACTTGCTGTCAGAATAATTCCTCCGGCCGCCTTTTCTAATGGCACTGCAATTTCAACGGTAGGAGTTGTGGAAAGACCGAGATCGATCACATCAATACCCAGTGATTGCAACGTTGAGGATACTAAAGAACTAACAATCTCTCCTGAAGGGCGCGCATCACGTCCGATTACAATTTTTGTAATGCCTTTCTTCTTTTTTATCAAGGTTCCGAAAGCAGCTGTAAATTTTACAATATCCAGTGGGGTTAGATTCTCGCCGGTTTTTCCACCGATCGTCCCACGAATCCCGGAAATAGATTTTATTAAAGCCACAATACAAATTTAGTTGAATGCAAAATTAAAAGAATAACGTAAACTAGGCATTACATTGTTTTGAAGAAGGATGAGAAAAGATGTAGTAGTAAAGATGGTTACGAATTTTTCTTTATAGATGGAAGAGATTGTGGATTCGCCGCATCTGGATCCCCACAGGCAGTGTCACCCGGTTTTAATTGTTTGCCACAGTAGCCACAAGCAATACCCTCTTTATTCAGCCACGGACTTTGGGAAGCACACGTTCCGCGAAACTCACCGTTTTTTATAAAGAGAAGACGAACGGAGAGCAGGATAAAGAAAAGGGCAAATATTCCGATGCTAAGCAAGAAAACTGTCATGGCGTCTACTATTTAATGTTAAAGCCCGGTTGCCTGATTTTTGTTGGTACCTTCGCAAAATTACTACAATATTCAACAGATTATTCCATGAAAAAGGTTCTTTCCGCACCCGATTTAACACGAGAGACAAAACTCCAGGCATTTGACCGTTTGTTAACCATTATGGATGAACTGCGGGAGAATTGTCCCTGGGACAAAAAACAAACCCTGGAAACCTTGCGACATCTAACCATTGAGGAAACGTATGAACTTTCGGATTCAATTCTGGATGGCAACCTTCAGGAGATTAAAAAAGAATTGGGAGATTTAATGTTGCACATGGTTTTTTATGCCCGCATTGCCTCCGAATTAAAAGCATTTGATATAACAGACGTGTTGAATTCCATCTGCGAAAAATTGATTGAGCGTCATCCTCATATTTACAGCGACGTTGTTGCAAACGATGAAGAAACAGTAAAAGCTAATTGGGAAAAGATCAAGTTAAAAACAGGTAATAAATCAGTATTGGAGGGAGTCCCAAAGACATTACCGGCGTTGGTAAAAGCAATTCGTATTCAAGACAAAGCCCGGGGAGTGGGTTTTGATTGGGAGAAAAAAGAACAAGTGTGGCAAAAAGTCGAAGAAGAAATGCGCGAATTCAAAAATGAATTTAACACGGAATCAAATGAAGCGATCAATAAAGAAAAGGCATTGGCCGAATTTGGCGATCTGCTTTTTTCGCTCGTGAATTATGCGCGGTTTATCAACCTCGATCCCGAAGAAGCCTTGGAACGCACCAACAAAAAATTCATTAAACGTTTTCAATACCTGGAAACAGAATCTGCAAAAGACGGAAAAAAAATGGGGGAGATGACGCTGGAGGAAATGGATGTGTACTGGGAAAGAGCGAAGGGAGATAAGTTTTGAGTTTCGGGTTTAGAGTTTCGAGTGTCAGGCTCAACGCGTGAGGCTCGAGGCTAAAGGTTAGAACATTCGAGGCGCCCTACAAAAGTTTGGACTGAGAGTTCGTGCTCAGCCAGTAACTCGAAACTCTAAACTAAAAAACCGATGATGCTGCAGGAAATGATGTGTACTGGGAGAGCGAAGGGGGATAAAGTTTTGAGTTTCGGGTTTAGAGTTTCGAGTGTCAGGCTCCCCTCTTGGAGCTTGAAGCTAAAAGTTAGAACGTTCGAGAGTGCCTTATCAAAAGTTGGGCTGGTGGCGCGTGCTCGGCCAGTAACTCGAAACTCTAAACTCAAAACTCTAAACTAATTCTTCCACCTCCGACTCAGACTCCACTTCATCAGCGGTCCGCTGGTCATGCTGGTAACGAGGGCCATAATGACAAGGGAAACAAAGACCTTTTCATTGATCAACCCATTTTCTAGGGCAATCAATCCTAAAATGATTTCCATAGCGCCTCGGGCGTTCATACCAAAACCTGTCGCTAATGATTCTTTCCAGCTGAAGCCGCCTATGCGTGCACCCAGGCCACTTCCAATAATTTTTCCCGTGAAGGCGATCGCGATAATAGTAAGCGTAAGAAGTAAATCAAAATTGGTAATAAAATTTACCCGTAGCCCGATCGATACAAAGAACAGAGGTGCAAAAATATTATTGATAAACTGATGCACAATCTCCTTGGCACGTTCGGAGAAATGTTCTGAATCCCCTAAGGCAACGCCCATGATAAACGCACCAAAAATAGCGTGGATCCCGATGTATTCGGTAAATGCACCAGCCAAAAAACATAAGGCCAACGAGATGGAAAGTACGCCTCCCGGCCACGCCAGTTTCTTGTTGACCCAGGGAAGGATACGGTTCAGCAATCCACGTCCGATAGTCAGCATAAAGACCGCATAGCCTATCGTTAAAATAATCGTATTAATTAGCGGCATAGATCCACCACCTTTTCCGATCAAACCTAAAATAACGGAAAAGATAAGCCATCCAACGAGGTCATCAACCATAGCAGAAGCTACGACCAGCAATCCCATTTTCGACCGGAAAATATTCAAGTCCATCAGGATGCGTACAATAACGGGTAGAGCTGTAATCGCCATGGCCGTACCCATAAACAAAGCAAAAGTTAATCTTGCGTTTACATCGTTAATGCCAAAGAACTCGGAAAAGAAATATGGAAAAGTAAAACCAATGCTGAATGGGATAATCAAACCAAACACACTCGTGGTTACAGCCTGCCTGCCTTGCTGCCATACAATATGTAAATCCACCTCAAGACCAGCGATAAATAGAAGCATGACCACGGCTACCTGTACAAATCCCGTGAGCACAATGCCGGCGTCGGAATTAGTGGGATATAAAGCTTCAAACCATTCAGGCTGAAGCATACCCAATACGGTAGGTCCTAATAAAATACCGGCAACAATTTCACCGATCACGGCGGGCTGATTGACCTTACGCGCGGCCTCTGCAAAGAGTCTGCCCATTACGAGCATGGCACTAAGCTGAACCAACAAATGAACTACATCAGCATGACTTAGCTTACCCACGGGTAACCTCCTTTCGGGGATGGATAATTAATAGATTACACGGCAGGTCTGCAAAAAT
>CAZAHL010000058.1:0-25910 GCA_964484845.1 uncultured Chryseolinea sp.
CAACGTTCACCAGAACCCTGAAACCACGCAGAAAGAAGATCTCCGTTGGGCAATTCAACAATGGTAGAGCCATGCACATGCTCTTCCTGATATGGAAAAATAATATTCGAGATGAATGCTTCATCCTTACTCTCATGTCTTTTGGTGTCGCATGACCAAATCACCAATAACAAGGAGATTACAATAGGTATAGCTTTAATCTTTCTCATTGCATTTCGTTAACGATGAAGTCCTCTTTTCCGAAGCGCCTCCAGCAACAATTTGGGTTCATCCGTCTGGATGACATTTGCGCCATGCTCCAGCAGGTTTTTTAAAGCGCGTTTTTCTTTGCCTTCTTTAAGGTCTTTGTCAGGATCGCCAAGTGCGTTGATCCACACACGAGCGTCGCTGCTTTGAATCGTTTCAACACATTTAGCAGTATAAAAAGAAAAGTCAATGTGAATTACCGGTGGGTCAAATAAATTGATCGCAGAATCTGCTTGTTGGACAGAGTGCGCTCTTGGCATGATCATAAAGTCTTTATCGGCCTGCTGAACACGTGAAAGGACATGGTAATCGCTATCGAAAAAGAAAACGAAATCTTTGCTCTCTGTTTTGTTTACGACCTTAACGACCTGATCAATTTTGTCAGTTTTTAGATCGAGGTCGATCAGGATTTTACCGTAAGCAAGCTCCAATGCATCTTTAAGAGGAGGAATTTTAAGCTTGGTCTTTTTTCCTTTGTCGACTATAAAAAATTGTTGCAGTTCATCCCAGGTAAATTCCTCCGCATCGCCTTTGCCGGTGGTTGTCCGGTCTATCGTATGATCATGCATCAGGAAGGGAACACCATCTTTGGAAACTTTTACATCGATTTCAATTATGTCAACGCCAAGATTTATAGCTTCCCGAATAGCTTGTAAGGAATTTTCAGGATAAATATGGTGCACAGCACGATGCGCGGCAACCATCACAGTACCCGAACCCGAGTCTAAAAATGTTCTCCTGATCGCATCGGCACTGGGTTGTGCAGAAGCGATGAAACCAAAAAAAAGGAGGAAATGAAAATATACTAACCGTCTCATCTTAAAGTAATACCAGCCTATTTTACAAATACTTCATCGTCGTCGGCGACATACATCCTGGTGCTCTCTGTGTATTCCCCCCCGTTGGGATCTTTGTATTTAAGGTCGAGATAAAATGCCCGGTATCCGCTCGCAGGGTATGATTGGGTTGAAGTGATTACCGGAGATTTCTTTTTTAAATTCAGACTCTTTCCTTCCCATTTTTCATTACGGAAATCCGTGTCTGTTGAATTGGCTGACCAAAGAATTGCGTCTACCAGAATATCCGGTGAAGCTTTTACCTTCAGCGTGATCCCTTTCTTTCCATACGTCAATGCCGGTTGACAAACTGCATAAGGCTTGTTAGCTACGGTTGCTCCAAAAAAAGAGCTTAACGCTGTCAACGCTTGTTTTCCATCGCCCAGATCGTGGCCTACATTCGGCACATAGTGTACAAAGTTCTGCCCTGGAATGCTATCAATGTAATGCTTGATCGCATCGACAGTCCAGTATTCGTCGTTGGTTCCCATGAAAAGCATCTTAGGCATGGTTAATTTTTTTCTGTACGAATAAGGATCCACCATTGCTGTTATCGCCTGACCCTTTTCAGAGCGGGCTGTTTGTGGAATCCCCAACTTGACATAGTCCTCAATCTGAACGCTGTAATCTTTCCACATTTTTACCTGGTAGTCAAGATTGACAGGCATATTCAAAATATCGATCACCATCGGGGCGATGGCAACCACCCGGCTATCCGAAGCACCGGTAAGCCAGGTAGTCCATCCACGTTTAGAGGCTCCCGAAACGACAAAACGTTTTATTTCGTGACGCAATGTTTGTCTTGCAAATTCCTGAACAGCATCCATGGCACGAACAGCGCTTTTTACCATCGGAAAAAGCAGTGGCCAGGAATAGTCGCCGTCTTCTTTAAATTGATGCAGGGTGTAAGAGATCAATTCATCTTCGGTCATTTTTCCATAGAGTGGTTGATTCGGTGCCTGGCGCAACAACGCTACAATACTTTTATTTTTTGTCGCCAGATCACCCAGGGCCTGCAGAAATTTATCGTCCTTTCCATTCCAGTTGGGAAGACCTTTTTTATTGCTTCCACCAGTGATGAATAAGAGGGCTGCGTCATAGTCATTTTGAGAAGGTACCAAAATCGTTAGCTGATGGGTCCAGATGTACTCATGCCATTGCTGAGATGTGAGCAATAGGCTGTAAGCTTTTGCGTCACCAACCGGATAAGTTTCTTTTAATTCCCACCGAAATGTCTTATCACCATTGTTCAGGTAACCTTCTAGCGCGGTTTCCGGCGTTAACGCCGACTGACTGTGACCCTGAGGGATAAAAACAGCCTGCGCAATAACAAAAGTGAAAAAGAAGAAAAATGTTCTGCGCATAAGAATTTTAGTTAACAAAGTTATGTGGACGTTATGAATTACTGTTTTGATATGGAAGTCCCCGAGATTTCGTTTAACCACTGTAGCGTCTCGTCGACATAGATCTTCCCTGTCATTTCACCAAGACTCGTGCGACTAACGTAATCATATCGCTTAAAGCTATTAAAATCCTCGCGGGTGAGTATATATCCAAAAGCATCATTGGTGAGGCCGAAAAGAAAAGGATGGTCGGTGTTCATTTTTCGTTTGATATAGAAACCTATGTTGGGCAACGCCTCGCCGGGAATAGTTAGTATTTTCGCTGATCCAATCTCAAGATAGTCTAATCTTGTGCTGATGACATTTTCTTTCACAGAAGTCATTTTTATTGGCGAATTTGCGAGGATATAACGCATCATCTCAGAATCCACAGGAAAGCGGATGATGCGGGAATCACAGCGCAAGCCAGGATTTCTTTGCACCTCGGCACCTTCAATGATCCTTAATGCTTCATCGCCCAGTAAATTTCCAATCCGGATACATTCTTCCCACGTATTTGCTTCTTTTCCGTTTTCCAGTCTGGTGTCAGCTGTCACCATGCCACCCTGTGCTCCGTTCATGAATATTGCAATACCACCTGCCTTGGATTCAATGCGTTCGTACAACGGTCCGCATAGATCAGGGCTAAGAATTCCCTGGCCAGAACCGATCACTTCCGGATGAATCGCGTAATTCACAAGCGTAGCAACGACCTTTCCTTTGTTTTTTCCGGATTCGGCAATAGCCTGGATGACACCACAACGAGGGTCATATAATTTGTCTGCGTAGAAGTTATAGGCAATTTTTCCTTGTGCTTCACCAACAGCAATTTTCAATGAAGAAGAAACCACATTTGCGGCCGCTTCATTTACCGCGTCTGCAATCTGTTTTACACACCAATCCAGATAGCGCAAATCCGCAAGCGATTTGCCTGTTTCGTCCGGGAAACCGTAGGCATCGGGGGCGCTATGCGTATGCGTTGCGCCGATGAGAATATTTTCAGGAGGAATATTCTTAATCAACGCCCGTGAACGATCGCCTAAGGCTGACGACCAACCCAAATTATCGACACTTACTATGGCTATTTTTGTCGTTCCATTTTGAAAAACAATGGCCCTGACATAAAGATCACCCTTCTTTTCAGTGGTTTTTTTAGGCTTCCCTACCCCACCAGATACTGGCAACAGCGGATCAGGTGTGATCACACGAACTGCTGCACCAACCTGGACGCCCTGTGCGCTTGCCTCCATGAGCGACACGAACAGCAAGGCAATCAGCATAAATTTGCGCAAAAGGAATGGATGATTGTTATTCATAAATGCAAAGTATTGCATACAATATCAGTTATAACGCGGTTTACCGATAACATATGAACCGCCAGCATAAAAGTATCACTATTACATCCCGTGCTTTTCACACTTCGCGCAAATCATACTTCAAAATGCGCAATGTTTGTTTTTGCTATTTGATAGTAGAAAGTATCCCTCTACCTTTAATGCTATCCGCAATTAATTTTAACGAATTCATGCTATATACCTCGATAAAATCCCTGGGAATAAACATTGCAATAATCCTGTTGCTTATCATCAATAGTAGTTATTTAAATATTCATAGTGATAGGTACGAAGATAATGACCAACGTATGACGTGGGCCGAAAAACTTGGTTTTCCTAAAGGAAAGAAAGTGATCATTCTACACGCAGACGACATTGGCATGTGCGAGGAAGCGAACATTGCCGCAATCAATTATCTGAAGAATGACAACATCCAATCGGCTGCTGTCATGATGCCCTGCTTGTATGCTGACGAAATGATTGAATGGGCGAAGAAAAACCCCAAAAAAGATATCGGGTTGCACTTGACACTTACCAGTGAATGGAAAACCTATCGTTGGGGTCCGGTCTCTGCTGAGGTCTTGAGTTTGCTGGATCCCGACAAAAAGCTTTGGCGTGACGTCCCTGGTGTAGTCACGCATGCATCTGCAGCTGATGTTGAAAAAGAGGTCCGGGCACAAATTGAAAAGTCCATTGCGCTTGGATACCGTCCTGATCACATCGATACGCATATGGGTACATTATACGGACATCCTGATTACATAAAAGCATTTCTCGCCGTCGCCGAAGAATATAGCATGCCTGCAAATGTGATCGATGTTTCGGATCCAGTAGTGCTTGAAGAATTCAGAAAGATGGGTTACCCGATCACCGACGAAGTAGTAAAGTTGTTTACGAATTATAAATTACCAAAACTGGATTACTTCACCAGTGTTCCCAATGGGGAAAGTTATGAAGAGAAGATGAAAAACTTCAAAACTCTTGTTCAATCCCTTAAACCGGGACTCACAGAAATCATCTTCCACCCTTCCGTTGAAACTGAAAATCTAAAAACTATCACAGGATCCTGGCAACAACGTGTCTGGGAAGCAAAAATGTTTTCCGACCCAGACCTGAATAAATTTTTTGCAGCCGAAGGAATCATATTTACCAATTGGAATGAGATCATGAAACGCTTTAAGAAATAAACATTCGGAAAGTAAAGCATGGGCAGTGTAATTGTCAACCAGAAAACATGAAAGACACCCTTAAATTTTCAAGGCAGTCCTTTCTCCAGAAGCTTACTGCAACAGGTGTCGTAGCTTCCGCTTCCATACGCACCTATGGAGCAACACCGGATCAAGTAAGCCCTGCTCCCTCCTATTCGACACTAATCGCAAAATCGGACGACAAAAAGTTTGTCCCTGTAATGATCACGCCGTTTTTGGAGAACAAGAAAATTGACTTCGATGGACTTTCAAGACTCATTGAATTTTATCTTTCTGCCGGAGTGAAGGGATTCTTCGCCAATTGCCTTAGCAGCGAAATGTATCACCTTACTGAAGAAGAGCGACTTTCACTAACGCAACACGTAGTCAAAAAAGTCAACGGCGTTGTACCTGTCGTAGCAACAGGTTCATTTGGGACGACGATGAAAGAGCAGGTGGAGTTTGCTAAAAAGATTTACGATACTGGAATTAATGCTGTGATATTGATCACCAGTCATTTCGCCACGAAAACTGAAAGTGACGAAATCCTGGTGAAAAATACGATGCGGATGCTGGAACTTACAGGCACCATCCCCATGGGACTGTATGAATGTCCATCTCCTTATAAGCGAATCATCACACCTGAAGTCTTTAAAATATTGTTGGAAACAAAACGGCTGGTGTATCACAAGGACACTTCTATTGATCGTGATAAAGTCGCTGCCAAACTTGCCTTGATCAAAAATAATCCGCTGGAATTTTACGATGCCCATACTGCCAATGCGACGTTCTCAATTCAGCATGGAGCAAAGGGAATGTCGGCCATCTCCGGCAATTTTTATCCGGAAATTTTGGTCTGGATGTGTAACCATGCTACGGATGCGCTTAGACAGGATGATGTGAAATGGTTACAACAAGAGTTGGTGAAAGCAGAAGATCTCATTTCGCAAGCCTATCCGATGAGTTCAAAATATTTTTTGATCAAGCGTGGGATTCCGCTTCATCCGATAAGCCGATCGTCAACCCAGGCTCTAACTGCCCAACAAAAGCAAACCCTCGATGGAGTCTATCAAGCACTTCTCGGATGGTGCGAGCGACTGGGAATTCAAGCCGTTTCTTTGAAGTAAAGTACCTATCTCGTTGTGTAAAAGAGCACAAGTTGAGAGTAAGTTCTCACATTTAATTAGATCTACTTTCAATTGCCACGAGCTTCAGCTCGTGGCAATTGATGCAAGGCCCGCCGGGGCTTTAGCCCAATTATCTACACTTTTTTAATGAACTTAAATTGGGCTAAAGCCCAACACACATACTAGCATTAGTCCACGAGCTGAAGCTCGTGGCAATTGATGCGCATAAAATTTATCTTTAAAACTTACGACTTCTCTTTATGTGATCACCTCCAAAGAACCAAATTATTAAAGTCTTTCTGGTATTGCTGGAATACGGTTTACTAACTTGTTAACTTTTTTCGAAGACTTGATCAAATCAAATGCATCATACAATTCACCATGCGCTGTAAACGCTTCATACGACAATGTATTATTCTCAATGCTGATGACTTGAAACAACTGTGTGTTCCTTGCTTTCCGTTGCATCCAAGGATCATTGGATATGTCGTACATTTTAGGGCCGCTCACGGAAACAACGTATACCGTACCGGATGACTCATCTTTCACGCTTTTCCCGGTAGGAACGTTGCTGACCATGCCTCTTCCATAAGCATGGTCATGGCCCTGTAAGATAATGTCTACTTTGTGCTTATCGAAAATAGGTTTAAAGTGATTCCTTAAATTTTCGTTGTCGCGGTTTGGCTTCGTGGAAAATACGGGGTAATGAAATGTAATGGCGGTCCACTTTTTTGGATCGTTTGTCAGCACGGAGTCTAGCCATAGTTTCTGTTTCTCAAGGTAAAATGGTGACTCATCAATTTGTTCAGCATCCAATGAAATAACTTTAAGGTTAGAATAATCAACTACATAACATGTTTCTTCTAAACCCTTCGGGCCATTCAACGGTAAATTGAATTGTGGCCGCCACTGTGGAGAAAGTATTACCCCTTTTCCATACTCATGATTACCGGGTGTCATCACGCTTGGCACGGTAGCATGAATGAAACTTCCTGCGTAGAACCATTCTCCCCACTCGATATCCCGATCATGACGATTGATCAGGTCGCCAGCATGCAACATGAAATCAACCTTCGGCATGGTTTTGTACGCTTCACGAATCACCCGAGACCACATTGACTTTATATCATTCTGCGCATCGCCAAAATAAATGAAAGATAATTTTTTCTTTGCATCGGGCATTTGGATCTGATACCACTCGCTCCACGATCCTTCTGTTCCTACCCGGTAAACGTAGCGTTGTCCTGGAGTGAGTTCATCCACTTTTGCTGAAAAATAATTGGCTATTACCGTTGGCTCTTCGCCATGCTTTACTTTCAATGATTCGCGCTCTGCTGTAACTTTATGTGTACTGCTTAAAAATTCCGGGCCAGCGGTAGCCACCGCCCATTCAATCGTTCCAGTTAAAATTGTAGTATCCGTACGCCAGTTTACAGCGATTGAAGTTTCTGGTGCTTCGGTGAGGTTTAGAATCACACGATCGGGATCACGCGAAGGGAAAGATAAGTTTTCGGGTAATAGAATCTTTTCATGATGTGAGTGATCATGGTAATGATCGCTGTGATCGTGATGATGATTGTCAACATCCGTTTCACGTTTCTCATATAAGAAACCCGTGTAAACAACTATTGCTAAAATCAAAATTACAAAGGCAGATACTTTTAAATAAATATTGCGCATGCTAGACGATGAATTATAAGTGGAATTAAAATGTAAAAAAATAGCGGAGTACAAACTCCGCTATTAAATCAAACCAGTTTTACGGTTCCTACTCCCAAGGTTTACCTGTACCTTGTATTATCCAGGGTTTAGACCATGCACTGTTTTTTCCATCGGCTTGAGAGTGTGCGGTTACCTCCAAGTTATCCATAGCTGCTGTTGTATTTGCCTCATTGTACTGAAGCTCTTCACGGCCATAGTAAAACCTCACCGGAAGTTTTTCTCTTAGGGCCACAGGACCTGCCTGCAAATCGGGAAGACCTGTTCGTCTATAATCAAACCAAGACTCCGTTGCGGCTGTCCAACTGGCGATCCATTTCTGTTGCATAATTTGTTCAAGCGTTGCGTTGTATGCTACACTAGTTTCCGCAATGTAATCCGCATATTCGGAACCAATACCCCAAGCTTTCAGCGATTCTTCGATACCTTGCTCATAATGTGTTTTTGCCACACCGGCAGCCCATCCTTTAAGCGAAGCTTCTGCCAATATAAAATGAACTTCCGCCGCTGACAGCAATCTTGCTTTTAACAATGCGTCTTTTGATTTCTTATAGATATCCGTTAATCCAGATACATGGGGATTGAATTCCCCTTGGCTCGGATTCGGATTAAGATTGTAGGCCGAAGGTAAAGCTGTCGTAGCAACCGGCAACCCAACATATTCAGGATCGGTATTAACAGGAGTCGAGCCTACTTTGTCAGGTGATAAATACCGTTTTCCATTCTCTACTTTGTCTGTCTTGGGTGGTAAATTCGGATCAACCACTAACGGGATAGCTACCTTTTGTACCCAGACAGGAAGACGGGGGTCATTTAAAGCGCGAAGTGTTTCAAGGAACGGTTGGGCTATCTCTAACCTAGTATAATTGGTTACGTCATTCCCAAAATCCGCTGTTGTTGGCCAGGATGTATCAATACTTGTGCCTGCGAAGGACATGGCAGCATCATCCGATGCGCTTGTAATAATCGGATACTGTGCGGGATCACCTACTATCTTTTCAATACCGGTTTTGGCTTCCGCTGCTTTTTTAGAAGATATTCTCATGTAATAACGCAGCGCCAATGAATTCGCCAACTTCCTCCACTTCATAGGTTCCCCTCCATACAGTATATCTGCCGTATTCGTAATACCTATGTAATCTGCCTTGGATTTGGATAACAGCGTGTTGGCTGTTTCCAGGTCGGCAAGAATACCCATATAAATCGTTTCCTGGCTATCATACACGGGTTGTAAGTCTTCTTGTCCGCCTAGCTCTCCCTTCAAAGCATTTGTATAAGGAGCGTCGCCCCACAAATCTGTTATCAAGCCAAACATCATTGCTCTGACGACCATTGAAACCCCTTGGTGAAACTCCATATTCATCTCCACGCTACGTTCATAGAGTGTCTGATTATTTCGTAAAACAGCGTAATATTCATTCCAATCCTGACTGCCACCCCAATCATATCCGTTGTGACCACTAGCCCAACCGTTTTTTTGCGTGTGCTGCATTACGCCCGCGATATCTTGAAAGCCCAGCTTAACAAAAGATCTTCCTGCCTCTGAAATTACCGTAGATATTACTAGGTTGGGGTTTACGTCATCGGGCGGTACGCCGTTCGGATTCTCATTCAGTTCTGTCAAGTCTTCACAAGCAAAGCATAGAGAAGTGAACAGAATAAAGAATAATATAAATTTCCTATTCATGATTTTTAGAATTTAATTTTTCTCGTGTTACTAAAAATTTAAATTAAGTTTAAAGCCGACTGGTATAACCCAGGGAGTAACATTATATCGTTCAATACCTTGTTTGAACTGTGTGCCAGCTCTGGCGTCTGCTTCCTGTTGAAATGCAGTTTCAGGATCGATTCCAATTTTCGCAGATGTCCAAAGCATGATATTGCGGCTATAAATGGAAACAGTTGCGCCTTGAAGTCCTAGGCGACTAACAAGTTCACTAGGCATTGCATAGGAAAGTGAAATTTCTCTTAGCTTAAGAAAGGAGGCATCAAACGTAGCTGCTTTTGTAAAATCCCAGGGATAATTATCACCATAAGGAATGATCTTTGTTCCAGGGCCTCCCAAATTTTCGACGTATCCAGTTATGTTTCCGTCGTCATCATATTCTGCAATAACGCCAGGGTTAAAAACACCATAAGGATAAGTGTTGCCTCCGAATTCAAAAGGATAACCGCCGTATGCTGCTGTGGGTCCTCCTACGATATTAAAATGATCACCAACTTTGATCAAGTCATTTTCATTGGCAACCAACCAATCCCTTACCTCATCCTCAGATCTGTTTCCAGGGTGAATTAGCAAATCAAGAAAGCGTTGTGACCTCAGATCAGATTCGGCATAACGATAAGTCTGCGAGACAAATTCGCCGCCGTGCCTCCAATCAAAAGACATACTGAGTGTAAGTCTTTTATAGGAAAACGATGATTGCAATCCCATTAAGAAATCAGGGTTGAAGTTTCCAATTTTGTTTTTGGTGTTTTTTGCGCTGACAGCCTGCCATGATCCGTTCTCATCCAAAATCGGGTAGCCAAAATAAGGAGAGGTAGCATCCTTCACCGTTACCAGTTCTGCATCGTAGATATCCCCGATCTTATCACCTACATACGTCCATGCACCGCCTTTGGCATCTTCCCAGAAAGTGTACAGTGGAATACCCGGGGCAAGTTCTTTAATGATAGATTTGTTCTTTGAAAAATTAGCGGATACATCCCAGCGAAAACTCCCCTTTTCAATAGGTGTTCCACCCAAAACTAATTCAACCCCACTGCTTTCCAGTAATCCAGCATTGAATTTTAAAAATGTGAACCCGGTGGCCGAAGTGATCTTGTTGTCTAATATCTGATTCCTGCTGTCGGTCTTATAGTAAGTAGCCGAAAATCTCAACCGGTTATTAAACATGGCTACATCGGCTCCATACTCAAACGATGTTGATTTTTCAGGCTTCAAGTCCGGTGTCAGCAAATTCGGAGACTTAGCAAGTCTTGTAACTGTACCCCAGTCAGAAGATTTATCCAATATTTGCTTTAACTTATATGGGTCTGAATCATTACCTACCTGTGCAACTCCCGCCCGCAGTTTTAACATATTCAAATCGGATGAGATATTTACCATCTCATTGATCAGCACACTTAAAGAAGCAGATGGATAAAAATAAGATCGGTTCTCAACGGGTAAAGTACTTGACCAATCGTTACGAGCTGTGAGGTCGAGATAAACCATGTCTTTATAACCTAAGTTAACAAGCCCGTAAATACTGTGTATAGCTTCTTCGTAAGATGCGCTGGAATAAGATATTTTATCAGACGCAATGTTGTCTATTGTAAACAGATTTGGTAAGACGAGTCCTGCACCGTCTTTACTTTTATTGACAACCTGTGAAGACTTGGCATACCGCACATTTCCGCCGGCAGAAGCGGTGAGGCTTACCGAACTGAATGATTTTTTATAAGTCGCTAAAAAGTCAGCATTCCTTTCATACTGCGTTATGTCAATTAAACCGTAAGCCCCATTGACTTCCTTTATATAACCTCGCGAAATTTTAGTTTCTCTTTTTTCTTTGTAAGTATCAAGGGAATATCTACCCATGACACTGAATTCAGGGGTGATTTGCCATTCTGCCTTAATGTTTCCAAAAACACGATCTCGTGTGAAGCCATTATTTACCTCATGAGCCAAGTAATAAGGATTGTTGTAATTTTTTGCTTCATCCTGAGTCCTTTGCTTTAGTCCTACTTGCCCAGGCACCCAGTAGTCTTGAAGATCACGGATGTCGATGTGTGGTGAAACTGCGTATGCCCACTGCATTGGATTTGTACCCCTGTTTCCAGCTGGTCTGTTGTTGGAGTTGGTTCGGTTAAAATCCAAGTTTGTTCCTACTGTAACCTTGCTATTAATTTTCACAGACGAATTTAAACTAAGCGAATTTTTGAATAGATCTGAATTAGGAATAATGCCTTTGTTAGACATATTAGAATATGATATTCTGTAAGAAGTATTGTCCGTGCTGTTGGCTAAGGATATGCCATTGGTTGTCGTTATTCCTGTCTGGAAGAAATTTTTGACATTGTCAGGATGAGAAATTAACGGCGTAGGAATGGGGTTTCCATTAGCATCCTTTGGGCTATTCCACTGTATAGCATTGTATCCTTTATCAAGTTCAGGTCCAACGCCTCCTGCAGATTTTTCGTCAATCATCAGTACGCCCCCGGGATATGGATTATTATCAGGTGTAAAAGGAAGAATGCCTGTGGCATAATTTTTAGTCATATCCAAATACTTGTATGGAACATCAAACACGGTGTTGGAAGTTACAGATACCGTTGGCTTTTTATTTTTACTTCCGTTTTTCGTTGTTATAATCACAACACCATTTCCAGCCCGCGAGCCGTATAGCGCTGCGGCACCTGCGCCTTTCAAAACCGTTATGTTTTCAATATTTTCAGGATTCAAATCGGAAATAGCGTTACCATAATCTACTTTGTTGTCACTTCCTACCTGGCTGATATTATTTAAAGTATTAACAAGCGGAACACCGTCAACGACAAAAAGGGGTTGGTTGTCGCCAGTCAAAGACCGAATACCACGAATATTCATCTTTACGGAAGAGCCCGCTCCTCCCGTGGAGTTGATAGTGACGCCTGGAACTCTGCCGCTTATGCTATTGAGCAAATTTTCCTGAGCAACTCCTGTTAAATCATCACCCGTGAGTTTTGCTACAGAATAACCAAGTGACCGCTCTTCTCTCTTAATACCTAACGCAGTTACAACTACTTCACCTAACGTCTCTGCATTTGGCTGCAATGAAACATCAATGGTTGTTCTTCCAGATACACTAATTTCTTGTGTCGTAAAACCGATGTACGAGAAAACAAGTATGCCATTGTTATCACTCATGTTTAGAGAGTATTTTCCCTCCGAATCTGTGATAGTTCCGATCTGAGTTCCTTTTAAATACACGTTTACTCCTGGTAAGCCGGTGCCCTCATCGGCGGAGGTCACATTCCCAGTAACCGTCACTTCAGCACGCAACGTGCTGGCAAATGCATTGCTGCCAAGCAGCACGACCATTAGGAGCATACACCAGTATCTCCTGCCAGGTCCTTTTTTGTAAAAGTTTAAATTCATAGATAATTAGTTAAAATGGGTCTCGTTTTTTTATTGATATATCGCAAGGAGTGCTTCGCCTTCATGAAAATCAAATGGTTTTTCAAGAATAAGCTATTAAATATCGTCATAAATAATTGAGCATTATCCGCTTTTTGCGTTAACCAAGGCAGGCTTTGCGCAAGTGATTAAAGATTTAATATTCCGATAATGGAAGGGATTGCGATTTGTTAAAAAAGAAACACATGGGTTAAGTTCAAGTCATACATGGCTAACTGGTCAGGCGACCTTAGCCAGAGAACGAATATATTGGGCGACCATTTCCGCTGCCCCTAACAATACGATATTTTCATTTTGCGAGCGGATGATCTTAAGCCGTTTGATAGATTCCGGATAAGGGAACGTCTGAAGGCCAGCGTTCATCGAATCCTTGAAAAGATCATATGCTTTAGACAGTGACCCACCTAAAACAATGGCCTGGGGGTCATAGGCGAATATTACACACTTCAACGCCTCAGCCATATGAACGCCAAATTCATTCCAGTACTGTATCGCTTCGGAATCTCCCTGCAACGCCTGTTGATGTGCCTCTTCGGCGGTGGTGTTAAAGCAGGCACGAAATAAATTTCCGCTGGCGTAATATTCGATGTTGTGATCCAGATATGGCAACAATCCAATTTCCCCTGCTCCACAATTATTTCCATTGAAAAGCTGGTTGTTAATGATGATCCCGGCACCTAAACCTGTCCCCGCCGAGACACCAACCATATGTTTCATCCCCTTGGCCACACCAAACTTATGCTCGCCGAGCGCAAAACAGTTGACATCGTTATTGATGCTCACTGGTATTCTGAATTCGTTTTCAAGGATCTCTTTCAGGGGAACACGTTGCCATGAAGGAATGTTGACCACATTATAAACGATTCCCTTTTCAACATCAACAACAGAAGGGACACCAATACCGATCCCTTTATATCAGCACTGACCAACGGCCGGATAAATTCTATAAACTGTGTTAACGTTTCACCAAGTGATCGACCAGTTTGTACGAATTCTTTCCGCTGATCGAATATGTTTCCACCGCTTTCAATCCCGGCGCGTATATTAGTTCCACCCAAATCGACACCTATTGTCATAATATTTAGATATTTAAATATTGATACCTAATCTCAAGCCCAAAATACCGCACAAATCATCCCTTATTGCTTATTGCTCATTGCTCATTAACCCGTTCCGCCCTACTCGCTCTGCCCGACCCATCAAAACACTTTAATAAAGCATCGCCAGAAATAGCAACCGGCTGCTGGTATTGAGGTGAATTTTCCGATGGCTCTGATCCATCGGTCGTGTAACGGATGATCAGTCCCGGAAATTCGGTATTTGCTTTTAGCATTCCATTTTCAATGACAGCCCCCGGTGGAGGAACGCGATAATGGTATCCGCCATTCAGATAGTTCAGGCGCGGTAATTCTTGTTTTGCCAAAGTATTGGCATACAGGTTCCATTCTTTTTGAATCAGAATCTCACGTTCAGCTTTATCATTTATAGTTTCCCACTTGCGCTCCGCTGACCATGCACTCTCAGCAAATCCAATGAGTTTGGGAAGCATGTAGTACTCCAGCATTTCTCTCCCTTTAATCGTCTCACTCCAGATTTGCGCTTCCACACCGAGAATATTTTTTCTGGCTTCTGGTTTCAATTGTTCCACGATGATTTTGCTCTTCGCTCCCCCCTTCATGTTGCCGGTTTCAAGATCGAGGTTTTGGCCCATCGAGTTTTTGGTCGTGGTCTTGAACATATCGTACGGCGCAAATGTCCATGCGTCACGGGCATCAACAAATCCTGCCCAATACAAACCCGGCTCTTTCGGATCCTTGCTGTATGCAAGATCAAAATAGAAGTTTGAGACATTACAAAGTACTACGTTGTAGCCTGCATTTGCCAGTTGGTAACCTAGATCAGGGTAGTCGAACATGTTGTTCCATATGTACGGCACAACATTTTCGTCAGCAAACTCCGGGTTCGGCACATATTCACCCTGTTGTGTTTTCTTCAGCGCCACTTCCTCCCAGCCATGGATCTGGAGATTTCTTTTTTTCAGCCGTTTGATCAGTTCCCCGAAAAAATAGGACTGCAAATTTTTGGGATCTCCGATTTCCGGATGTTGTTTCAACAATTCAGCGGCCAACGGTGACTTGGTCCATGCACCTTCCGGAACTTCATCACCTCCGGTGTGAAACACATCCAGCTTTAAACCTGCGTCTGCATACATTGCTGTTATTTCATCTACTACTTTTTCGTAAAAATGAAATACTGATTCACGCGCTATGCTGACAACGTTGTCCTGATATCCTTGTGCAGACAAATACACGGAAGAATCATTTGGGTCGATCAGCCGGTATTCATTGGCTTCGGTTTCTTTCCCTTCTTTCATCAGCCTTTCATAACGCGACTCCATGGCTTTGATCGCTGCCCGGGCATGGCCGGGAAAATTTAACTCCGGAATAACTTTGATATGCCGCTCATTTGCATACTTCAAAATTTCAATAAAGTCTTCGCGTGAATAATATCCGTGACCAAATTTACCATCTGCCTTTGCAAAAGGGCCGGATCCATACGCGGGATGAAGCACAGCCGTTTCCTTCCCTGTAGCATGTTGACGCTGAGCACCGACATCGGTAAGTTCAGGAAGATCTTTTATTTCCAGTCGCCATCCTTCGTCTTCCGTAGTGTAAAATAAAAAGCGGTTTATCTTGTAAAATGAAAGCAGATCCAACACACGAAGGATAGTCTCCTTCGTTTGAAAATTCCGGCTAACATCGAGGTGAAGACCTCTGAAACCAAATCGGGGAGCATCCTCGATGGACACATGCGGCAACGAAAAAGAAGATGACTTCTTTTGATATGCTTCTAAAGGAATCAAGGAGCGAAGGCTCTGAATTCCGTAGAACACACCGGCTGCATCGCTTCCGACAATATGGATGCCATCAGATGCAACCTGAAGACTATATGCTTCGCGACCGGGACCTTTTTTTTTCTGGATCTGCAATGAAATTAATTTGTTACCGGAGGGTACTTTTACTGTTTTGAATTCCTGGCCCATCAAATCTTTCAGGCTGGCGGCAAGATATTTTGCTTCATTTTCGAGTCCAGGTTGAAAGTATATCTCCAGATCATTGGTAACATTCAGCATCGCAGAGCCTGTTGTTATCTTAACTGGCGAAGGAATAATCCGCTTCATTGCTGAATCGGCGACGGTGTGCATGTCGAGGTTATTTTTGTATGCCCATTCAGCAGTTGGGATCGGTTCCTCATCTTCTGCATTCCGGTTGATTTGGTCAGCTTTGGTAAATGGAGTCCATGCGTAATCATTTACTTCAACGATCTTCTCCTCTGCTCCACCATCGTCATAGAAGACAAAATATAAACCCATCGGCCGATCCGTCTCCTTGATCACCGCTTCAACACCACGATACTTAATGGTAATAGATTTTCCAGGCTCCAGTGTAAAATTTTCTGTAGGTACCAGTTTATACCAGTCACCATTGATGTGTTGGAGATTTGCCGGTTGAGGCGTCTCCGGGCTGATCATCTGCCGCGGCGCCATGTTGAAAAACAAAGTCCAGTTTTTATTTGTAAGCGACAAGTCGCTGTTGTTAATCAATTCAAATTTGGCTTCGAAAACATTGGGTTTGTCTGTAAAGTTGGTGACCAACTCCCACCTAACGGCGATATTTTCCGAGGCTGAGTACTTTTCCTTCGGCGAAGAACAGCCAACCAATACAATGACAAGTGCCAGCAATAAAATAATGATCTTATTCATATGCTTGTGAATGGATCATGAATTTTAGATTTCTTTGGAAAGTCATAGTCGTATGAAGATTTTCTTTCTATACAGAACATAGGCAATACCAAAATTGACGCATACGAAGATGATTGCATAAAGCATGCTCACCAGTTTTGGTGCAAGACCTGCAGCCGTCAATGCCGACATGAAAAGCACGTTTAAGGATGCCGACCCAAAAGGGACGGTATAAAAAAGTATTGAGATCAAATCGGACAAGAAATAAATCGCGATGGCATTGGCTCCAAAAATAATTCCCGGTTTCGTACCTGACGTATGGTTTCGAATGTCAACAATGTAGTAAAAGGCACCCAACGAAAGAGATGCAAGCCCTGATGTTACCAGTACAAAGGAGCTGCTCCAGAGATTTTTGTTTACGGGGAATGTCAGGTGCCAGATGTAGCCGACTGTGATGGCTGCAAAACCTGCAATCATCAGTAAAATTGATTTTTCATACGGTGTGCGCTTGCTAAGCAACAGATGTCCTGCAAGCAGTCCGGTGATACCCGAAACAATAGATGGAAATGTACTCAGAATGCCCTCGGGGTCCCACGTTCCCTGCCACATTCTTCCCGGAAGTAAAACACTGTCAACCCAGGCAGCAAGATTTACACCTTTGTCTAAGCGGACTTCGCCTATACCAGGCGTTGGCACCAACGTCGTCACGAGCCAATATGCAACGAGTGTGATTGCACCCAGCCACGCCTGTGCCCTGAACGAGGTATTCAGGAAAATAAAAGAACACACGAAAAATACAATGGATATGCGCTGCAAAACACCTACGATCCGGATATTCTCAAAATCAAAACGGGGTATCAGGCTTAAAAGAATACCCACAGCAAAAATCTTCAGCGCTCGAAAAACAATTTTTTTATAGAGCTCTTTTTTAGGAGTACCTTTTTCCAGCAGTTTCGTGAAAGATAACGTTATGGATACACCCACGATGAATAAAAAGAATGGGAAGACCAAATCCGTAGGTGTAATGCCATGCCATTCCGCATGCTCTAACGGTTGATACAGGTGTTCCCAGCTTCCCGGATAGTTCACCAGGATCATCGCTGCAATGGTGAAACCGCGCATTGCATCTAAAGATATTAACCGTGTAGGGGGCTGTGGCTGTATGCTGTTCATCTGTCAAAGTAAAATTCTATCATGTCGAATTCTTGAAAATCAATTTTTAAAATTAATTTGATTGGACTGTTTTATCCGCAGGATCACTGATCACGTTAAGGTATCTTCCCATCCAGTATGGCAACAGCCAAATGTCGCCGGCGCTGTATTCCGACGCGCCATTGTCGCCGCCGTCAAGATCAAAACGATTCGCGTTGTGGCGGCTGACGGGCAGTTCACTGGCAGGAAGAACTTCTTTCGTGGTCTGTCTTCTAAAGTTGGGTTCCATCAATTCAATGTCTTTTCTATGACTGTTTGTTACCGTCCAGTGAATCAGATCGAGCGGATATTCCTGCAAGTACCAGACTGCCTCGTTCAAATCAAAATTATCTGATCCGGTAAGCGCGGTAAAAATATTCCAGGCACCTTCTTTTTCCGGTCTTTCGATCTGCCAATGATCCATGATAGCCTCCCTGAACTTCACTTTTAATGTGTCATTAAAAGCATACCGGTAAAGTCCCCAATATCCGACAAAGTACATTTCATCATCCGAATGATTCCAGGACTCCGATAACATTTTGCTCCAGTCATCTGCTGTACTATCTGCCTGCCGGACCTCCCGCATGGGAAACATAAGATTCTCATAGTAACCGTGCTTCGTCATTAGCTCAAATGCTTTGTCTTTGTACGCTTCTTTTTTTGTGAAGTGATACGCAGTCTGAAGCATTGCAATGATGTTGGAGGAATTGATTTTCCGGTCACCCACGCCCACCGGCCGTGCATTGACATATTCCGGATTCCATTTGCCCCAGAGGGTAGGTTCGCCATTCCAATCCACCATGTACAGGTCATGGTCGATCACATGTTGCATCAGCGAATCGATCAGGGTAATCGCTCTTGTCTGAAGGTCTTTCTGGTCTTCGAGAAGTTCCGCCATCACGCCAAAGACAAAGATGTGTCCGATAGCTTCGTCACTGCTGGTTGTCGACTTCCAATCCCACTCCGGGTCCTTTGTCCTCCTCCAAGGTTTGTCCTCGTATTTGTAACCTGTTCTTTCAAATGACCGTGAAGGGAATCCTTTGACACCATTGATGCTGTACAACGGTTCCATAGCCTCCATCGATTCTCGAATATTTTCGAGAGCCTCATCTGATTTTGTTACTGCGTACCGAAATACTTCTGCGCCCAGATACATTGAAGTCCACAGACCATCGTTATCCGAATCCTCCAGGGAGCCAGTAGCCAGACTGCCGTCTTGCATGTATCCAAGGGTGGCATTAAAGCCGTGACGGATATGACGAGCACGAACTTGTTCTTCAAAATACATAGCTTTCTCATGCAAGGTCATCTCTTTAAAACAAATTTGTCCCAGGCCCTTATCTGTAAGAACCAAAATAGAATTATCGGGTCCCTTTTCAATATCGACCACCCTATCGGAAGGCAGCCAGCGTTTAGAAGCGTAGTAATTAAACTTACCGTCTTTGTCTTTGGTAAAAGCTCCTCTTGTTGTGCCAAACCAAATCCTACCATCAATTTCTTGCAGCGTAGTAATTTCAGACCAGGGTAGTTTCCGGATTACGTCACCCTTTTGCTGTTTTGAATCTGTGTCAACAATCAGGTATCCATCATCCGTTCCTACAAGAATTTCTTTGTCCGTGTTCGCGATTGTGAAACAGGTGAAATTATTTCCTGAGAAAGCAGGTGTTAATGTCTGATCCTTCACTGAAAAAATGGAAATGGATTGTTTGCTCAACAACCAGAAGGCGTTTCTGGTTTTATCGAACACGATGTCAATAATTTTTTCATTATTCTTTCCTTCCCACAAGACTTTAGAGTCTTTCAGGTATTGTAATGCCTCACCATCCGAAATCAAAAAAGCAAACGCTTCCCCACCCTCAAAGAATGCAGCCTTCGGCATAGTATAGCGAGCGTAAAGTTCACCTGCCCACGCGTTGCTTAACACAGCTTTTTCCCCTAAATAGACAAATTGATTATCATACAAATCCAGGTTCAGAATTTTCTTATCCGCCATCGGGCGGTATGTTTTATCCGGCACCAAAGTACCGGGATAAAGAAATTCACCAGCATACGTTTTAAGCAATCCGTCAGAGGAATAAATCTGAATAACTCCATTCCGGTCGCTGTAAACTTTTTGAAGTACTGCTCCTTCCTGGTGTAAATCAAACTTCTTACTAAAATCTTGCTGATACGAAACATCCTGATGAACAGGTTGAGAAGTATCGGCTTCTTTCTTTTTCACGCATGAAAACCCAACCATCCAAATACTAAAAAGCCATCCCCATTGTATAAATCTTTTCATTGAAATGAAGTTTTTAAATAGTTTCAATTGCTACGTATAAGCAAGGATATTAAAAATGATTCGGTTGCTGTATGGATTTCACGTTTATAAAGGACGGCTTTGCGAAAAATCATACTTAATTGAGAACTGATTTAAATTAGTGTGTCTGTCTGTAAAGTAGCGATGTTAAAAACATTTCACGCAAAGCACGCTAAGGAAATCCCGCAAAGGGCGCAAAAATATATCTTCTGCGGGCTCTGCGTGAAACTTGACTTTAAAGACAGGCACTAATTAATCCCTTGCGGTCATTGTGATCATCTCCAGATGCCTTCCCATCCAATAAGGCAATAACCAGAACACAGGTTCCCGTTCCAAATGGTGGTTGCCTCCGCTAATTGCCCAGGGATTTTTGTCCCATCTAATCGTGGATCGGATGCTGGCGGGCTGCAATTCATTCACTTGAATTTCGTCCAACACAGGATTACGCACCAGCTTGATATCTTCGCGCTTCGCGTGATCAATAGACCAATCGATCAGATCCAATGGAGTATCTTTTAAAAGATCAACCGAGGATTGAATTTCAATTTTTTTATTTCGTGCGAAACAGTAAATAAAATTTATCAACGGATTTTTATCGCCTTTGCGCTGCTCCATCCATGCATCAATGTGCTGCTCATAAAATGCAAGTAGCTCAGGATCTTTCTCACATTTTAGCAGTATGGGATATTGATAGGCCGCAAGGATCACATCAAAATAAATAAACCAGGCCGGGTTCTGCTGCGGGATGTTAGCCATGTTATCAAGATACTTTTCCTCTTTAATAAGCCAGAGGTATTCTTGCTGATACTTTTCATCGCCTGTCATGTACTGCGCCAATTTAATAAAGGATAAAAGTTCCATGGAATTCAAACTTCTATCGGGGGACCATTCGGGATCATGGTTTATTTTATCTGGTGACCAAACACCCCACCGGGTAGGCTGACCGTCCTTATCTGTTAAGGTAAAATTGTGGGTTATCAGGTGATCAACAATTTTTGCCACATGCTTTCGTACAATTTCTTTTTCTGCATCATCGGCTACCAATTCGTAGTAGATAAAGTATCCGAACATATGGCCGCAAATTTCATCGCTGCTCGTATCGCCCTTCCACAGCCATTTACCATCGGAGGATTTTTGCCAGCGCACCGTGACAGGTTTGAACCGGGGTTCTTTTACCAACTCATCCGCCAGTTGCCGATCGGTATAGGTACGGTTGGCATCATGAACAAAAGTCCAGTCAGAAGGTACAATGGTTCTCGCAAAAAATCCATCGGTTTCTGTTACCTCTTGTAACAATTTCAAAAACTGAAAAGCTTTCTTAGCCTTTACTTTAGCATCTTCACTTTTAGTAACTGCATAGCGAAAACTCTCCATGGCCAAGTAGTTGCCTGTATATTCTCCATCGTTATCATCATCTTCGGGCTCCCACTTTGTAGTATCCCCCGCTATGGGTAGACGACATTGCCCAGCAATCCACGGATCGCGAATGTGCCGCCGCATCAGCACATCGTAGAAATAGCGTTGCTTTCCCTCTAAGGTCATCTTCTTTTTTTTGATCACACTAACACCATTGGCTGTAGCGACCCATGCATTTCCTTGCTTATCAAAAGCGATATCGTTCACTTTATCATCCAGTAACCAACGCCTGCTAAACAACAGGGAATGGCTACTATCCTGTTTGTACCTTACCACGCCTACGTTGGTGCCCACCCACATTACTCCTTCGGGTGAACGTTTTATGCAATTCACATTGACCGTTGGCATTCCATCTTCAGGGCTCAACACTCTCTTTTTCTTCTCTTGCTGCAATATGGTCACCCCTCCCAATCCGGCAGCCCATACTTTTTCACCATCTAATGCAACGCCACGGATGTAGGCACTTATTAGTTCCTCTTCTTTAACAAAATGCCGTGTACCTTCTGCACTGCTGTGATAAAGTCCGACATCACTGGCAATCCACAACCCGCCTTTATTGTCTGAAGTAACGTCACGGATCGACCGGGCAATCTTATGTTCCTTTTTCTGACAACCTTTTTCCGTATAAAGCCAAACTCCGTATGGTCCCAATGCATATATACCTTCGCTTGCAACACACAGCGAAGAAACAGGTGATTCCGCACCGTGCATGCGTTCAAGTTTATTATCTTTAAAGCGGTATACACCATTCCAAGTGCTCATCCAGACAGCAGCATGGCCATCTATCTCGACAGCAAAGGAAGGCCCTTGATCTGCTTCCGGTATAGCATGAAGCCAATTCATCTCACCGTCCTTTTTTGTAAACACTCCTAGCGGAGTTGCTATCCAGACATTTCCTTGTGTATCCACGACAATGCTTCTTACTTCACTTGCAACGGGATCACTACTTATAGGGTAAGCTTCGTGATACTCTTGCCAGAAAGCAGTATCCTGAACGGACATTAATGTCTCTTGATTACTACTGACAATTATTTCCTTTTGGTTGCACGATCCGAAAAGCATACAAAAAAGCAAAATACTGTATGCTTGTTTTCTAACAACGGAGTTCGCCTGTTCTAAGTAATTGCAGCGTCTTATATTTCTGCATGCTAACTTCCTCATGCTTTGTTTACTTACGAATAACAAATTCATCTTTCACTTCGCCATTACTGTCTATGGTAGTGTATGTTAAAACTTTTCCATCAATTTCCATACGCTGATAAAAATATCCTTCATCGTATTGTTTAACAGCATAGGGTTCTTCGACCATATTGTCGTGTTTGCTGGGGATACTTATAGAGATAGCATACACAGTACCCTTGTTAAACGAATCAACTACTTTCCCATTGAACATCGGCCGGGAACGCATATAATAATGGATGTGGCCACCCATCACCATATCTACATGGTACTTATCAAATAGCGGTACCCACGCTTGCTGAATATCCAGATAAGGCTCCTCAAAATTATAAGGCGGAAAATGAAACATTACAAATTTCCAGGTGGCTTTAGAAGTTGAAAGCTTTTGTTCAATCCATCGCGTATGATCACTGACCTCTGACGTTGCGTCGATCATAATGAATAAGGCATTTCCGTACTCGAAGGAATAAGAGCTCTCGGGGTCAACTTTCTCAGGACCATTTTTTGGAAGGCTAAATAAATCATAATATAATTTTGCACCGAGTCCGTCCTGTCGGTCATGATTCCCTGGCACCGGCATCAGTGGCTTCTGAGAAAAAGTATTTCGCGAGTATTCAAAAAACTTGTCCCAGTCGTCGTGGTGCAAACCTGTGCTAACAATGTCTCCAGCAATTGAATAAAATGCGACGTCCGGATTTTGTTGCGCAGCCATTGAAACAAGTTTCCCGGAATCAGGAAAGCAATGTGTGTCACCGAACCAAATGAATGAAAAACGATCGGTATTTGCAGGCTCCGTTTCAAAGGTATTTACAGATGACCAGGTTTGTTTCGTTTGAGACCCTGCTTGATATAGATAACGTGACCCTGGCTTCAGGTTTTTTAGCGCTGTCATAAACCGATGAACATACCGGTCATTAAAAAGCATGCGGTCCTGTAAGGCTTCAAGAGACGCAGAGCTTGTTAATGTATCATGACTGCCATCGACCCAGTATCGTACCAAACCGTCGGGCACCGTTGTATTCGTCCGCCATTGAATGTCAATAGTCGTTTTCGGCGATCCACTCCAGGTGAGCATGATCTGGTCAACATCCTCCGACGCCGGAAAAGGAGTCTCTCTGAAAGCATTTATCACATGAGCTTCACGTGCCCTCCCGCGCACCGTCGTAAATAATTTCTGCCCGACAAGTTTTTCGGGAACTTCCGTCAACAAAAGTCCGGACCAGTCGTGATAAGTAAAAGCGCCGGCCTTCAACGTGGTCACTTCATACTGGGAAGGATATACGTCCGAAATATTCAATGGACTCGTCGTTTCCTGAGGTGCAGCAGAAATGAAATAGACCGGACGGTGCTTATCAAAACCGTTAATCCCCAATTCAACTTTTCCCGCCGGGTATTTTTTTTCCCATACTTCGTACTCATAGCCCTCCGCGTTTTTTACAAACTGATCCGTCTTTATAAATTCCGCTTCTGGCAACCAGAATGGAATAACGTTTTGCTGCGTATGACGCATGAGAGATACGGTCACTGGCGTGTTAACCGTAAAATACAGATAACGCTTTGCAAGCACGTCTTTTTCTTCGTTACTGAGAAAATCAAGCATAAAGGCGTCGTCTATGCTGTCATATTGCTCGGGTGGCACTTGTGCGTAGAGTCGCGTGATTACCTCATCCATCACCTGCTGAACAGTAAGATTCTCCTGCGATGGTTTTGTTTCTTTACAGGAAGACAGGAAGATTAATACAACTATGGCGGCGGATATTATTTTCATTTTGTAAGCAAACTATCCTTAAAAAATAAAAGGGCCGGCGTGATTTGGAACACGGACCGGCCCTGACTCATTTTACCTAAACCCAATAAATAATTATGAAACCATTGACATTATTAACTGTCGCTGTAAAAATATTCAACTGAGTTGCCAATGTTGTCGCTCTTTGCGCATAGAAAACTTCAAAAAACGAAAAATTAGGGTCTCAGTGTTAAAATTGTGCTGATAACCAAATCTATGGTAGTGATATACGTTTCAAAATCGTGTGCCTTTGGATGTGGGTTCGATTCCCCCTTTGGTACTGAAGCGGATAAATCGAAATTTTTTTTTTGTTATCGGAGGGAAACAGGATTTCCTGAAGCCTTATCTTGTCATCATAGTCCGTAGAAGCTCAGAAAATTTGAAAGGGTTTGAGCATATTTTTAATGTTTTGAATGAATTCAGATGGGTTCGATAATTTATTTTTAGGACCTCTATTTGAGCTTCAATGTATGCTTCGACATATTTCATATTTATTAAATACTGTCTCTATGGTTGTTGACTTTCCCTGATTTATCTCTGAAGATACTTTCATCAACTCCAGCGCCCTTGAAAAATAACAGGACTGATGATTTTTGATCTATTTAACAACGGCACCGTCTGGACAACTAAATCAAAGAGATCTGGTGGATAGTGGAAAACGTCTTTCATGGGAGCAGTGGATTACGGCAACAGATGGACAGTGAAACTTCTGATTATTCCGAAAGAATACGATGTAATTCAAGATTTTGATAATAATGATTTCCCTGTATGATCTTCAATTCCAATATACCCATCCCTACCAAGGTATTCAAGTTCTTTCGGGCTGTATTCTCTGCGTACAGCTTTGCTTCGGTCAGGTGCTTGACACGGGTGAAAGGATGTGTAAAAAGCATATTGATCATCTGTTCTTGTTTGGTGATCGTAGTTTCTGCCAACGCTTCGCGAACGCCTTCGATCGCATCCACAATATCATTGATCTTGGAATAAGTCACACGAGAGGTAGTCTCGATCGCTTGTAGCATATATAGTATCCAGTTTTGCCAGTCACCCCGCTGAGTTACTCCAGCCAGTCTGTGATAGTATTCATCCTTGTTATTTATGATATGACGACTTAGGAACAGGATGGGGTAATCCAATTGTCCTTGTTGTGTCAGGTAGTTGATGTTTAGTATCCGACCTGTTCGCCCGTTTCCATCGCGAAACGGGTGAATCGCTTCGAATTGCAAATGAGCGACAGCCATTTTGATCAATGGGTCTGGCCCCTGTTGATCATTAAGGAAGATAATCAAATTGTCAAGCTTTTGT
>CAZAHL010000059.1:0-25822 GCA_964484845.1 uncultured Chryseolinea sp.
CAGTTGGGCAAATCAATCTACAACAATTGGTGATGGAAAGCCCGTCGATCGTTTTGTGTGGGAAGAAAGCAAGCGCATCGTTGAAAAGTACGGCAATCACCCTTCGTTTTGTATGATGGCGTATGGTAATGAACCGGGTGGCGATAACCAGAAATCTTATCTCGCTTCATTCGTCAACTACTGGAAAAAAAACGATACCAGGAGAATCTACACCAGCGGAGCGGGGTGGCCCCTTATACCTGAAAATGATTATCACAGCGACCCAACGCCAAGAATTCAACGCTGGGACGAAGGTCTTAAAAGTGTTATTAACGCTCAGCCACCACGTTCGGATTATGACTGGTCGACTCATATAAAATCTTACGATAAACCCTTTGTAAGTCATGAGATCGGTCAATGGTGCGTGTATCCAAATTTTGATGAGATTAAAAAATACACCGGTGTTTTGCAGCCGCGGAATTTTGAATTGTTCAAAGAGACGCTACAAGAAAACAAAATGGGACATTTGGCTGATGACTTCCTTAAAGCATCCGGAAAACTGCAGACACTATGCTATAAATCCGACATAGAAGCTGCGTTAAGGACTCCGGGGTTCGGAGGCTTTCAATTACTCGACCTTCACGATTTTCCTGGCCAGGGTACTGCATTGGTCGGCGTGCTTGATGCGTTCTGGGATGAAAAAGGATATGTTACCCCCGAAGAATACAATCGCTTCTGTTCGGAGACAGTTCCTTTAGCAAGATTATCCAAAATGGTTTATGAATCAGACGACACCTTTTCTGCCCCTGTAGAATTTGCCCATTATGGAGCGAAACCGCTGAATGGTGTAACGGTTTACTGGAAGCTTCAGGATGTCAACAGCAACGCATCAATAGCAAAGGGAAAATGGGATGATATTACGTTGAGGCTAGGCAACAATCAGAAAGTCGGTATCGCCGAATTTAAACTTGAAAGCCTTCGTGCGCCGGCAAAACTCAAGTTCACTGTTGGTATTGAAGGAACTAAATTTGAAAACGATTGGGATATCTGGGTCTACCCTTCCGCATTAAAAATTCCTGAAACAGACATACTTATTACCTCAAAATGGAATGAAGAAACTAAAGCCGCGTTAAACAAGGGAAGAAAAGTTTTGCTGGTATTGGAGAAAAGCAGTCTAAAGCCTGAGAAAGGCGGTGATGTCGCAGTGGGATTTTCGAGCATTTTCTGGAACACCTCCTGGACAAGAGGGCAAGCACCTCATACTTTGGGAATACTCTGTGATCCGAAGCATGATGTCTTCAAGGATTTTCCCACTGAATTTCATTCCAACTGGCAATGGTGGGAGTTGATTCACGGAGCTCAGGCTATGGTGCTGGATGAAATGAATCCCTCAATCGATCCTGCTGTTAGGTTAATTGATACTTGGTTTAAAAACAGGAGGCTCGCACTGCTATTTGAAGCCAACGTTGGCACTGGAAAATTGATGGTATGTAGTATGGACGTACTGAGTGAGCACAACTCCAGGCCTGTAGCCCGGCAATTATACTACAGCATTATTCAGCACATGCAGCGAGACACATTTAATCCCACGGTCAATTTACGTGCAGAAGACATTTCAGGACTCTTGAAATAAAATGTGCTTAGGTGTTTATGTGCTTAGGTATTTACGTGGTGCCTAGGTAATGACGCGTGCGCAATGCTGCAGGCATTAAGTTAACAGGAAACTTAAACACGTAAACACGTACAGACTTAAATACTTCTACTATCCGCTTTGCAATTTTGATCAACAATCTGTACTATCGTTTTAATTAACTCTGTTCCTGCTGAAAAAAATTTTTACAAATCTTACTTTCTGGGTGCTCACTGCGATCACGGCAGGCGCGCTACTCGGCCATTTCGCCCCGGAGCATGCCATTAAAATGGAAATTCTTGGAAAGGGATTTATAAATGTGGTCAAGCTTTTTATCAGTCCGATTATTTTCCTCACAATCTCCTTGGGGATCAGTGGGATGAATGACCTCAAAAAAGTAGGCCGGGTCGGAGGCAAAGCAATTCTTTATTTCGAAATCGTTACCACCCTTGCCCTTATAATCGGGGTCGTAGTGGCGTATATCATTGAACCCGGTGCCGGGATTGCAGTTCCCGCAGGGCAAAAGGCAGATGTGAGCACCTATACGCAAAAAGCTGATACATTTAGTTGGTGGCAGTTCTTTAAAGAAAACGTTACCATTCAGGTATTGCTCTTTAGTATTCTTTCCGGCGTTCTGCTCAGTAAAATTTCAGGTACTCAAAAAATCACGAATGGGCTACGTTATATTTCCCGATATGTTTTTAAGGCTCTTCACTGGGTTATGCTTTTTGCACCAGTGGGAGCTTTCGGAGGAATGGCCTTTACGATTGGTAAATACGGGATAGAAACCTTGCTTCCACTGGCCAAACTAATGGTGACTGTTTATACGACCATGGCCCTGTTCATTTTTGTTGTCCTGTATCTGCTTCTTCGTTATTATCGGGTGAATCTTTGGAAATTTTTAAAATACATCCGCGAAGAATTGCTGATTGTGTTAGGAACCTCATCCTCCGAGGCGGGACTTCCTTCTTTAATGGAAAAGCTTGAACGCATGGGATGTTCCAAACCTGTGGTTGGCTTGGTTGTCCCAGCAGGATACTCCTTTAACCTGGATGGAACAACCATCTATCTTTCGATGGCAACGCTTTTTCTCGCCCAGGCTTTTGGCATAGACCTTACGTGGGCTCAGATCGGCTCAATCATTGGGATACTATTCGTTACTTCAAAGGGAGCGGCCGGAGTGACAGGAAGTGGATTCATTGTCCTGGCTTCGACGCTGTCCGCAGTTAAAGTTATTCCAGTAGAAGGTCTTGCATTACTTCTTGGAGTTGACCGCTTTATGTCAGAGGCCCGGGCTCTTACGAATTTCATCGGCAATGGCGTAGCAACAATCTGGCTTGCGAACAATGAAAAGGAATTTGACCGGGAAAAAATGGAGGTTGCTTTTAGTAACGTTGATAAGACAGAGAATATTTTGACGGATAATCTGGACTAGGATTTAGAGGATTTAAGGATGGTCAGGATTAAGGCCTGCACGAAATAGGTTTTGTGTGCGACTGACTTATTTGTGCTGGAATTTCTTACGGGTCTAGTTTGGTGGAAAATCTACGATCATGCAGGCTGATTCATGGTTCTTTCTAAGTAGGTACGAAGGTACTTACCGGTTTTGGATGTTTTGGTTTTTAAAAGGTCGGTGACCAATCCTTCAAATACAATCGTTCCGCCTTCATTGCCACCACCCGGTCCGATATCAATAATCCAGTCGGCCTGTGAAATTACACTCAGGTTGTGTTCGATGATGATCACAGTGTTTCCATGGTCTACTAGCTTTTGAAAGATTGACATCAGCTTTTCAATATCAGAAGGATGGAGTCCGGTGGTAGGCTCATCGAATACAAAGAGTTGTCCGTGTTCGTCAAACTGGATCGCCAGTTTCAATCGCTGACGTTCACCACCTGAGAATGTGCTCAAAGGCTGTCCTAACGTCATATAACCGAGGCCCATATTGTTAACCCTGTTGAGCAGATCACCGGTTCGCTTGTCTTCCAAAAAAGTGGCGCTCTCCTCTACCGTCATTTTTAAAACTTCTACAATATTTTTTCCCTTCCATTTATACTCTAGTACGCCAGGCTTGTATCCCGTTCCATTACAAAGATCACAAGGTTGTTCTACATCATCCATAAACGCCAGGTCTAATGTAATAATACCAAGTCCTTTACATTGCGGACAAGCACCCTCTGCGTTGGCGCTGAAAAGAGAAGCACTAACATGGTTCTCCTTTGCAAAATACTCGCGGATAGAATTGAAGATTCCTGTGTAAGAAGCAAGATGGGATCGTCTCGATCCGCGCAACAATCCTTGATCGATCAATTTTACATCAGGATGTTGAGAAGGCAACACGTGATTAATAAGTGAACTCTTTCCTGATCCTGCAACACCCGTTACAACCGTGATTATATGCTGTGGAATTTGTACAGAAATATTTTTCAGGTTGTGAAGTTTTGCATTTCTTATCCAAAGAAAATTTTCTGCAATTCGGGGATGAAGATTAATAACGCGTGGTTTTTTCCAATACGCTGCCGTCAGACTATTTGCATACCTCAATCCTTCAAGTGATCCCTCGTAAACAATTTCACCACCCTGTTTTCCTGCTCGTGGACCCATGTCAACAATATGGTCGGCAATGTTGATCACATCGGGATCATGCTCAACAATCAAAACTGTGTTACCTTTATCTCGCAGCTGCAGAATCAGCTTGTTAACCCTGTCAATATCACTCGGATGAAGACCGATGCTCGGCTCATCAAAAATGTACAACAGCCCCGAAAGACTGCTTCCCAAATGTTTCACCATTTTAATGCGTTGTGATTCGCCGCCGGACAATGACGAAGTTTCCCGACTTAACGACAAGTAATTCAATCCAATGTCGCTTAGGTGATTTAATTTTTGAATGAGTTCATTCAATACAGGTTTTACTAACTTGTTGTTTATGGTCTTTAGGAACGTCACCAACGCATCAATCTGCATGTCGCTGCATTCAGCAATGTTCATTCCCTGAATTGTGCAGGACCGTACTTTTTGATTCAGCCGGGCGCCACCACATTCCGGGCAGGTTTGGCGATGAAGTATTTCACGAAGTTCATCCTCCTTTCGTTTGTGTTCCTTCGATTCCTTTTTAAGAAAACTGCGCTTTATCCGGGGAATGATACCTTCATATAAAACTGTTCTCCCCCATTCCTTCGACGGCTTTTTAGGCTTGTGTTCTTCGGCATACAAAAGCATATCGAGCTCTGCTTTTGTATAGTTTTTGATTTTTTTGTCGTTGTCAAAATAACCGGAATAAACATAGCGGGTCCACCTCCACCCTTCCGGCCTAAACGCCGGAAAGTTGATAGCACCTTCATTGAGGGACTTATTCTTATCAATGAGTTTGTCGAGATTAATTTCAGTAACAGTTCCTAACCCCTCACATGTAAGACACATACCACCAGGATTATTAAACGAAAACATCATCGAATATCCTACAAACGGTTCGCCTATGCGGGCGAATAACAGGCGGAGCAAGGTGTAGATATCCGTGATCGTTCCAACGGTAGACCGTGCATTTCCTCCAATGCGTTTTTGATTGATTATAATGGCTACGTTCAGGTTCGCAATGGAGTCAACATCGGGTGTTCCATAATGTGGCATACGACTACGGATATAACTGTCGTAGGTTTCGTTAATCTGTCGCTGAGCCTCCGCACCAATAGTCTCAAAAACAAGCGACGATTTACCGGATCCGGACACTCCGGTGAAAACCGTAATAGAATTTTTTGGAATCTCAAGAGAAATATTCTTCAAATTGTTTTCCCTGGCGCCTCTGACGATGATTGCTTCCATTGACTATTATTGGGTAATCTTTAAAAAACAATACAAATCGCCTATTGTTGCATTTCAGGTGTCTGAACTGGGATTTGGCGGATTTAAGATTATCAGGATAAGGCCTGCGCGAAGTTAGTTGTGTGCGGTTAGATCCTTTAATTATTAATCTTTGTCGAAGATGTGGGTGTTTTCGCTTGAGTACATCTCACATCGCCCTTTTTGGGGATTCTTCACCAACAAGAGTACGCATGTCGAGAGCTGCTGGCCTATCACAATGTTTCAAGGTATTATGTCCTTACCGCATTCCTCGCGATTTTTTATAATAGTCGCTGAATATGTGTTGAAGATTTGAAACGGCTTTTACTCGTAGACGAGTACTGTCGTTGCTTCGCAATCTTTGCTCGTTGAAAATCGAATCCACCTGGCCTGAAATGAATCGTCAAAAACATGCCTGACGGTTTTGCCTGGTGGTACCGTTAGTTTCTTATACGTCATCCATGGTCCATGGCCGATCGGCTCGACCTCAACTGTAAATACAACCTCTTCTTTGGAATTGTGTGAGAATGTGACTGTCTTCTTGTCGTAAAATCCGATTAAATAAGGATCGGACAATTCACCCTCCTTTACGGACGAATTCTTCCAAGGCCCGCCCGTTCCTGTTGGTTTGCCAAGTTTCCAGAGATCATCAATTGCTCCTGCCCAAACACTTGCCTTACCATCGGATGATGTGATGATATGATCTTTATTTTTAGTAACACCGGGTTTAATGCCGGTCATAATCAATAAACCACGGTAGGAAGCATAATCATGGACAGCAAGACGGTGTGAAGAAACCGGCCTGATTTTCGCAAAACCGTCTGCATTCTCAGCGGGTAACTCATAAAACGTTCCATGCGCATTTAATAGATCCCTTTCGGTTGCTACTTCTCTGCAAATCCTCACCACATTATTTTCAATGGCTGGTTTAAATTTCGGATCGCCCAATGGCAGCCTGAATCTTCTTCCTTTATCATCCACGATTAGTATAGATGACTCCTCAACGCTAACTCCCCCCGCTGCTACTGCAAAGTGTTCGCGGATATACTGTCCCGTTTCTTTATCTTCTTTCCTAACAAGATTCATGTTGCCATCTAACTCATAGTATCCTGATTCTGTAAATTTATTATCCGCAATTGTTCCTGCTAATATCCCAAGCGCTCTGCGATTATCTCCAAGGCCATAAAGTAATCCACCCGAATAAGCGGTATCCCCTATATTCGCCATATGCTCAAACAATTTCGCGGAATGCTGATCGAACCTGCTTACGTCGGTATATGAGAAATGTACGGTCGACTTTGTCACTTTATCAACAGAAACTCGAATCCATTCTCCCTTTTCCTTTTCTGAAAATATTACAAACTGTGCCTTTCCTGGTTCTGCATCAATGGTCTTTATAGATTCCCATTTGCCTTTGCCATCGCGGTCAACTTCAAATTTGAAATTAACTTTCTGACTTCCTTCATTAAGAATCCACGCCATCCGTTTTTGCCAACCCGCGAATAAAAATGGTTCAGATGGTTTATTAGCCTCAATATTTTCTGATAACCATACTGCCCCTTCCGCCGTATTGGGCCCAAGTTTATCCGGTTGATCTAAGGGTGTGAACCACAAATTTGAATTCGACTGGCCAGGACCTTCAATGTTTCCTTTTGCCTTTCTTTTATTCAAAAATTCTCTTTGCGCAGAATCATCACAACCGAAAACCAATTCATTATCCCAGCGTGCATAATCTCCAATCACTTTCAAATAGGCAGACCGCGGGCGAATTCCAATCGTATTTTTTGATATGAACGATGCTGGGAATTTCCAGAACATACCATGCATAGTCATTAAGTAATCCGGATCTTTAACCGTTCCAACATTCCGAATTCTTGGCCATTCCGTATTCCATCCGTGTGCGCCATCATAACTATGACTGGCTTTCGGTAGACGGAAGAATGACCAGCTGCCATTGTCTCGCACGGCGAGCAGAACGGATTTGTGATCCCAGCCTGTGGCCCATATAGGGTCCGTGATATTTAGGTTTCCATTAATCCCACCTGGACCTGTAACTTCAACGAATTGATTTCTTCGCACCACCTTCCAATCCTTTCCATTCCATTCTGCTAGTACTCCTGCTTCAACATCAAACTTTTGTAGTGCTTCTTTACTCGCTTCCCCGTTATTGGAAAAAACCACAACACCCTGACCGGAATACAGTCCTTTACCGTGTGCCCCTGGCAATAAACCACCGAGTGGATTCACGCTGGTTACCTGATGCTCCTGCTTCTTTACATTTGCATCCGGGTAAAGCGTGGTTGTTTTCAGATCCTTTACATTGACTTCATAAAACCCCTCCTCCATCGTTCCGATGATGATTTTATTCGCAGGGTCTTTGAGATGACGTGCTGTTCCCGTGTAGCGTCCAGGTGCGTCGTTGTATGGGATCACTTTTACTTTACCTATTGAATCAATGGCGTAAGGTCCGATGAAAAGCTGGTTCGATTCACGATGGATCAAACGGCTTGCAGGAGTACCTCCGACGCTTTCGGGCCTGACGGTCATGTCCAGTCCTGGGGTGATCTCATAAAGTTTGTCCGAAGAGCCAAATGGCAAATGTGGGCCATACGTGATGACCCAAAGCTTATTAGCCCATGGCACAACGGCTCCGGTACCGCATTCACCTTCATCGTTATAGTATGCAAGATGCGGATATATTCCACTGAAACTTCGCTTCTCGTTTTGTGCGATTGATTCGGATAAGCTATAAAAAATGAAAAATAGTATAATCGAGAGTGTTCTCAGAAATCTCATAGGGAAATAGATCTTACAGGTTAGTAATTTTCGTTTTGTGTGAGCTTATCGTTAAGCAATCTGTCGGAGGCGGGGATAGGCCACAGGTACATGCGGGATTCATCGAAATCATAATCCTGAAGAAGCCGTGCAAATTTGCTAGCGATTAAAGCATCAGCATCAAAAATCACAACACCATTTTCGTCGATATCTGGTAAAATGGTATTCGTGAACGGCCATTGGGTTCTGATTTGATCAACAGGGTTAGGCAAGCCAATAAGCTTTTTATCCAATGCTTTTTTAGCGATCCTCCAACGGATCAGGTCTTGGTAACGCAAGCCTTCCAGCATTAGCTCAACTCTTCTTTCCCTTCTTAATCGCGTTCTTAATCCTTGTTGAGTATCTTCTGTTACTTCCGGGTAATTCGCGGTGTTATCAAATGTTGTCCCGTACGCTCTTGCCCTGACCTGGTTAATAACATTCCGGGCTTCCTGAATATTTTCATCCAATTCGATGAGCGCTTCTGCATACATTAAAAGTACATCCGCATACCTTAGCGCTATAATATTCTGATCGGCATACTGAGTTGTAGCCCAGGATTGTTCGATTCCCTTCTTCCACAGAAATCCTGTGTAAGACGCAAAGTTTGAAACGCCTCGCGAATCGTTATTATTTACTTTCGTATTATTCGTGATGTTCAGTGTTTTTACTGAATCCGGATGAGGCTGGTAAATAAATCCGAGCCATGGCGTACCAAATTCTATTACATTTTGTTTGAACCTTGGGTCGCGATTATTAAAAGGACTATGCGGATTATATAACGGAGACTCATCGACAGGCAGCCCATCTATACACTCATAAATGTGAACAGCTTCCCAGGTTGGCATTTGCGCACCAAATCCACCTGCATTACGCGGCAGAAAATCCCGAGTAGTGGTGATGTCCGTAACAACATTGTATTCAAATGACTGCGGTACGAAATAAATATGTTCCGGACTGCTAGCGCCTCCTTTCAGAAAAAGGTTTCTGTAGTTCGGATCAAGTGAATATGTTTGAAGATCAATAACCGCTTTCGCGGCATCTTTTGCTATGCTATAGTCACCCCTATACAAGGCAAATCTTGCCTTCATTCCGTAGGCAAAACCTTTTGTCGCTCGGTTATCGCTTGAGTTCGGAAGTAACGTTGCAGCAGTATCAAATTCACTGTATATAAATTGTAGCACCTGTTGTTGTGTCGCACGCTCAATCGTCAAAGATTCTTCTACACCTAGTCGTTCCGTAATCAGGGGAACATCGCCAAACTTCGTAAGCAAAATACCATAAAAATAAGCGCGTATGGCGCGCGCTTCTCCCTCTATCCTATTATAGACACTAGGTTCAATGTTATCTTTTGATTTCTGCATTTCCTCCAGCAAGGTATTTGCTCTTTTAACGCCGTCGTAAAGATCACGCCAGTAAGTGCCTGAAAGTACTGATTGTGAGTTGAGGGTAGCCCGAGAAATATCGTTGTTCGCTGCTCCACCCCGGTGGTGCATATCGTCCGACCAGAAATCGCTATCGATTTTCCAGAGCGATTTGTCATATAGTCCATTCAAAGCAATTTCAAGTTCCTTTGCCGTTGTAAAAAAATTAGATGACGATATTGCAGTTTTGGGGGTTACATCCAGGTCTTCGCAGGATGCCAGAACTATCACCAACCCCAAGGCTATATAAACAAATTTGTTTGTCATAATTAAAGTTTTTGATCTGAAACCAATCATACATTAAAGTTTTATGCTAACGCCGAAAAGAACAGATTTCATAATCGGATAACCTTCATTACTCGCTTCAGGATCCCAGCCTTTAAGAAAATTATTTTTGGTAGTAAAATAATCTCGCAGACCAAAATAAAATCTTACCTGGCTTAGTTTAGCCCTTGAGCTAATGGAAGCAGGAACTGTATAACCCAAGGTTATGTTTTTCATCCTGAAATAACTTCCATTAAAAAGCCAAAAATCTGAAACAGCGTAATTATTCGTCTCCGATCGTGCAGAAAGCCTTGGATACCGTGCCGCCGCATTTTGCTCAATATCATTTGTCGCACTCCAATAAGCATCCTTAAGGATAGCCGGCGCGTTTCCAAAATTTTCTTCGAATGGTCTCACTTGAAATCCGGAATAACGCCGTGTGTGTTTGCCTACACCATTGAAGACAACCGAGAGATCGAAGCCTTTATATTGAACGTTGATATTTCCGCCATACGTAAACTTAGGTAATGATGCCCCGAGCGGCACACGGTCGCGTTCGTTGATAATATTATCTCTTGCATCGGGCAGACCGTCATTATCAGAATCTACGGTAAGCTGATCTACTATCCATAAATCTCCAGGAAATGCGTTTACAGCATATTCGGTTACCTCTTCCTGTGTCTGATAAATTCCCAGTGTTTCATAACCGTACCATTCATTAAACTCGCTGCCTTTGATATTGATTTTAGTTCCATTCTCAGTTGTAAAATCATTTCGCCCGCCAACATCTGTAACCTCGCTGGTGATACTTGATGCGTTTATGCCTACGGAATATTTTAACCTACCTACAGAACTCCTGTATCCTGCTTCCACATCAAGGCCATTCACTTTCATGGCTCCAACATTGGTTTTTGTATCATCCTCGTAGCCCAGGTAGTTAGGCAAGTCTAGCGTAAGGATAATATCATCGGTATTCTTTTGATAATAATCTGCTGACAGCGTGAGCTTATCATTGAATAAACCAAAATCCAAACCCACATCGATTGTTCGTGTTGTTTCCCACACAATCGATTCATCTGCCAGAAAATCTTGCCGTATTCCCGTTCTTGGAACAAAGTTTCCATTGTAAAAAATAACGTTTGTTCTCTCATACAAATTCTGATAAGGATAAAAATTGAAGAACTCATTTCCATCTGTTCGTTCTTCACCGATTCTCTCGTTACCAACTTCACCGTAAGAGGTCCTTACCTTTAAGTGTGAAATAACCTGTGGAAGTTTAAAACTCTCGTTGCTTACAATCCATCCAAGTGAAACTGACGGAAAAAAGCCCCATCTGTTTTCCGGAGCAAACCTTGAAGAAGCGTCAGCCCGAAGGTTAGATTGAAATAAATATTTCCCCTTGTAGTCATAACCAACCCTTCCAAAGTAAGATCGTAATGCATTCTCGGATTCATATTGAAAATTCGTTGTGAGTGATGGATCACCGAAAGTAAGAGAAGGTAAATTAACGCTTAGGTTATTGCTGGAGGTACGTATCTCTTCCCAATCTGTTCCGATTTCTTCATAACCCGCTAAAACATCCAGTTTGTGATCGTCGAACTGCTTTGTATAATTTGCCGTTACTTGCCTGGTCAAGTTTATAACGGATGTTTCTCGCTTATCCAACTTTGTGGGACGCTGTGGCCACGATTCGGTCGTACTTCCCACTCGGAGGATAAGCGGAGGGGTTGTAAATTCATTGAACTTATTGAAACTGTAAGTTGGCGACAGGTTGGCGTGGATGCTCAGACCCTTAAGCGGAGTGATGGTAACACCAATGATCCCACTCATCTGCGTGAAGCTTTGGTCAAGGGTACCGCCTTGTTCTGTTGATGCAAGATTGTTCTCACCGTCTTTACCCTCACCCCACAATCCATCTGTTCGTACTGCTGAATAAATACCCGGATATAATCGCCCAAGCCTGACAACATTGTCCAGACTTGGTTCGAGGGTTTCTGTTCGCTTGTAATAGAGATCTACATTTGCCTCAAGCCATTTCGTCATCTGAAGATTGTTATTCAAACGAAAAGTATAGCGGTCATAGTTTCGATTTGCGTACAGGCCATCTTCGGTAACATAACTTAGTGAGGCACGGGTTTTTACTTTCTCCGTTCCGATGGACATGGACAAATCATGCCTGTGCCTGTTTGTTGTTTCATTTCTCAGCGTTAGATCTTGCCAATCGGTATTTGGGTATTGATCCGGATTTGTCTGGTGGAGCTCGTCATAATTTTCATTTATCGCAGGATCAAAAATGTTTCCGCCCCCATCATTTTCGGATCTTTCATTGATCATGTTGCGGTATGTTTTTGCATTTACAAAAGAAGGTAGCGTCGTGGGCTTGCTGACCCCGAACTCGTAGTCATAATTGATTTGTAATTTACCTTCCTTCCCCCGTTTTGTCGTAATCAATATAACCCCAGCGGCAGCTCTTGCGCCATAGATCGCCTGAGATGCTGCATCTTTCAACACGGTGATGCTTTCTATGTCATTTGGGTTTACGTCATTCAATCCTAGGCCAGGTACACCATCCACAATAACAAGGGGATCATTGACGTTCAAAGAAGTTACGCCCCTAATGCGAACTGTTGATCCCCCTCCAGGCTCACCGCTTGATCGTGTCACCGTAACCCCTGCCATGGTACCCTGCAACGCATCGGATACCTGAATTGCTTGACGATTTGACAATAAATCACTGTTTATCGACGAAACAGAACCGGTAAGGTCTTTTTTCTCTTGTGTGCCGTATCCAACAACAACGACCTCACTTAGTGATTGGATGTCTGGCGTCATCGAGATATTCAAAACAGTTTGATTGTTGACGGGTACTTCTTGCGTTGTATAACCAATGAATGAAAATATCAACGTGGCATTTTCCGGCACATTCAAACTGAAACCTCCATTCACATCACTTGACACACCATTCGTAGTACCTTTTTCAAGAACGTTAACACCCGGAAGAAACATCCCAGATTCATCTGTTATTTTTCCAGTCACAACAATAGCATATTCTTGCGTAATCGATTTCCCCGTGGCGGATCCTTCGTGGAAAGAATCTGTAGGAAAAAGTGAAATCCGTCCTCCAATAAATTCATAAGAAATGCCAATCGGTGAAAGTAGATTGATCAGGACAACACCCAGTTTTTCTTTGTTCGCATCCAACGAAACAAACTGACGATCATTAATTACCTGAGGGCTATATGCAAATTTAACAGCGGCTGTTTTTTCAAGCATCGATAAGACTTTTTCCAGTCTGGCATGAACAATTTTTAGCGAAATCTCGCTGTCTAAAACTTCCTGACCATGGACATTATGGGCATAGGAGAAGGAGGCAAGAACTGTCGCTAAAAACAATTGTAGGAAGGATATTTTCATCACCTTTATGCAAAGGGCATAGCATTGCTGCCATGTATAATAATTCATATATTTACAATGTTTTGTTTAAGAATAGATTGAGCAGAACTCCCTGAAGAACAATCCTGCAAGATATGTTCAGGGATATAGAAGAGCTGACAGGCTTCCTGTTGGCTCTTTCTTTTTGATTATGTAAATGTTTTTTTCATAGTCATTGGGGTTTGTCTGGTATTCTTTCAAATACATCCGTCGCCATTTATCAGAATACGCGTGCCATGAACTTCGTATGTGGCACGCACTGTTTTACAAATCACTTTGAGCATATCATACAACTCCATTCCTGATAGGTCACCTGTGAAATTGCAATCATAGATTCTGTCATTTGAAACAATGATTTCTATGCCGTAAATTGTTGAAATTTCCTGCACTACATCTTTCACTAACTGATCTTTATAGATGAGCTGATATTTAACATCGGGTGTGTCAACGATTGGCAATGGATCCGAAATCAGTTCTGTAATCCAAGTATCATTCTTCTTTGAATAAATTACTTTTTGATTCGGCGTAAGTATTACACCATCCGACGCTTGATGGTTAGTTTTAGATTTCTCATAAACAGAAACACGCCCTGTCCGCACATCTACCTCTACAACCGACGATTGATCATTTGCTTTTACATTGAAGCTTGTTCCCAATACTCGTGTAATGATATCTCCGGTAACAACTTTAAAGGGTTTTGATTTATTTTTCTGAATGGCAAAAAAAGCTTCGCCGGTGAAATAGACTGCCCTTTCATTATCTGTAAAAGAGACCGGATACTTTATCTTCGCCTGGGGCTTTAAGATAACTTCACTACTATCGGGAAGCACAAGATTCTGAATAGAAGCTGTATTATTCGTCTTAACGATCCAATTGTCTTCAACATTGAAAGCAGCCAATGTGTTTTCGTCGCTCTTGTTTCTCTGATATAAAGCGAATGTCGATAAACACACGATGGTGATAGCAGCAGCCCATCCAAGCCAGCGACGAGAAAATGAAGAGTTACTATTTTCACCAAGAGGCGTTCTATGGTCCGGATTGGTTACGGATTCAATTTTTGTCCATATATTTTCTTTTGACTCCGACTCATCGTGAGCCGTTGTTTCACGATCACCCGCTAAGCTCTCAAACCATTGTTCAATGGCCCGCCTCTCTTCATCTGAACTTCGACTCTCCAAATATCTTTCCAGAAGATTTGATAATTTCTCCAGTTCATCTTTTCTCGAAGGATCAGATTTATCCTTACTTATCCGCATGCACTTTTTTGTAGTTTACTTATAGAGTCGCGCTTTTCTCAAAACCCCTAACGTTTTGCGAAACTTTTTTTTCGTCGCTAAAAATAGCCAACCATTTTATTTAAAACGATTGCAGTAATTACTACATTTAACTTCCTTTGAACCTATGTCTGAATTTAAGTCCCATACGGATGAGAGATTGTTAGGCCTTCTTCGACAAGGCAATCATGACGCATTCAAAGAGATTTATAGTCGATATTGGTTAGTGATTTACCGAAGGTTTTACAAAAAACTTCAATCAAAAGAATTAGCAGAAGAGTACACTCAGGAGTTGTTTACCAGTATATGGTCCCGTCGAAACGATCTTTCCATAAACACGTCAGTCATTCTATACCTGAATGGGGCCGTAGGGAAAATGGTTGTCAGCTTTATCAGAAATGAGATCCGAAAAAAATTGATGTTTGACAGATCTCCTGATGGAGAAAGCTCCATTTCTAATCCGTCCGAAAACCAGGAAGAGAATGAAGATCTGCTTGTACAACTTCAATCAGCCCTTGAAAATCTACCGGATAAGACAAGGAAAATTATTAGCCTTAGCAAACTTCAAGGATTGAGCGTAAAAGAAATTGCCAACCGACAAAATCTCTCGAACAAAGCAGTGGAGTATCATATCACGAAAGCTTTAAAAACATTAAAAACCTATTTCAAAGATTTAAAGAACGCTGCTGCTACTTTGCTTGTCTGAACTGGGATTGGCAGATTTAAGGATTGTCAGGATAAATGCCACCTGTCAGGTAAGTTTGTAGGGATAATTCTTTTATGCGATTAGATCTTTTAATGGTGTAGTCTCTTCGTTAAGTCATCGACTTGACTGCGTTGCCAACGCAAAACAGACGCTTAGTTCGATTGCGTATTTTAGCCACATTCTTGACTTTCAAAACTACTCACTAAAATGCCCTGATTTTTGTAAAATCAGGGTATTCCCTTAGATCCGTTTTGGGATATAACAGTACTTTACATAGCAATTTAAATTATGCTGAAAGACTTACGGACTGGAATCAATATATGATCTTTCTTATTAAACAATTTATACTGACAACGTTTCACAGCCTTTTAACTAGCTCACTCAGCTGCTTCATATAATCCCACAAACACCCATGACCCCTCTCATTCTACTTCCTTACTTAGTTATACTTGCAGGCATAGGCTTTTTTCTGTTTCGCGAAAACGTGATGCGAAAAAAGGCCAGAGAATTGTCCAGACAAGTAGATGAGCGAACTGTGAGGTTAGAGGAGATAACAAACGACGAACGAAAAGCTCGTTTGGAAGCAGAACAATCCAACATTGCTAAAAGCGTATTTTTGGCTACTATGAGTCATGAGATCAGGACTCCAATGAATGGAGTCGTTGGTATGGCGTCACTACTGAAACAAACCTCGTTAACTATTGAGCAGAAGGAATATACCGATACAATAATTACTTCTGGCGAAGCGCTGCTCAGTGTAATCAATGATATTCTTGACTTCTCGAAAATAGAGGCAGGAAAGATGGAGTTAGAGCAAAAGGATTTTGTTTTACGAAACTGTATCGAAGAAGTATTGGATTTATTTGCCAGTAAAGCCAATAAAATGGGAATCGATCTGATTTATCAAATTGATTTAAACGTACCGGCAACCTTAATAGGTGATAGCTTACGACTGCGACAAGTAATTACAAACCTGGTAAGTAACGCCATTAAATTTACACAGCATGGCGAAATTTTTATTGGGATCAGTCTCCTAAACATAAAAGGCGATAAAGCTTCCATCGGTTTTGAAGTGCGTGACACCGGAATTGGTATTCCATCAGATAAGATAGATCGATTATTTAAAGCATTTTCACAAGTAGATTCATCAACAACACGAAAATATGGTGGAACAGGATTAGGACTGGTGATTTGTGAAAAATTAATATCGTTAATGGGTGGTGGTATTTCCGTACAAAGTGAAGCAGGTAAGGGCACGACCTTTTCTTTTAATATTAATGTCGATCTAAGTCAGCAAGCTCAAAACGAAGCAAATTTAGATATTGCAATCTTAGAGAATAAAAAGATTCTTATCGTAGGTGATAATATAACGAGCAGTTCTGTTATACAAAAAAATCTGAATCAGTTTAAATGTAAAACGACAATAGTTACTTGTGGAAAAGAAGCGTTGCTGACGCTGTTCGAAGTTTTGGATTTCGATTTGATAGTTGCCGATATGCAAATGACTGATATGGATGGCATGCAGTTGGCTAGCCGTATTCGACAAGAGCACGCGAGCCTTCCAATCGTTCTACTGAGTGGCTTAGGTGACAACAGACCAAAAGGTCTCCTTGAGAATTTTTGTGCAATTGTAAATAAACCTATTAAGCAAAACGTATTGATCAAACAGGTTCTCCGTCTTCTTAAGAAGGAGGAAGAAACGGTACTGGCTGTAAAACCTCAAAGTGTATTGTCAACCGATTTTTCAAAACTCTATCCATTAAATATCCTTATAACAGAAGATAACCTTACAAATCAAAAGCTTGCAGAACGTGTCCTTACAAAATTAGGCTATAAACCGGAGAAAGCGCTCAATGGAGAGGAAGCGTTATTCGCTCAGGAAAAGAGGAGTTATGATTTAATATTGATGGATGTGCAAATGCCGGTTATGGATGGATTGGAGGCTACTCAGAAAATTCGGCTTCTTCAAATCAAACAACCTGTTATCATAGCTACCACGGCTAACGCAATGGCAGAAGATCGCAAAATGTGTCTGGATGCAGGCATGGATGATTATATCAGTAAACCTCTTAAGGTTGAGGAATTGGTAAAGATCATAGAAAAGTGGGCCTTAAAAATGAAGGAACCTGTGATGTATAAGTTGCCTATGGACACCGAGATTGTAGAGGAGAGACGAAAGGCTAAAAGTGCTTGACAATCTCATTCACTTATGAATATAAATTAAGATTTTATTTCATTTTTCACGTACCGAAGTTGGCTGGTCCTTATTACCAATGAAGAACACCAACAGCTTTGCAGTTTCGGTTGAGCTTGTATTTCTGGTTAAAGAATGCAATCCATTAGGGCTTTCATAAAATGAATCACCTTTTTTATAGTGATAGGTCTTGCCTTCAAAAACCGATTCCAATTCACCTTCCAGTAAATATCCGAACGTCAGACAAGGATGACGATGAGCACCTGAAACAATTCCAGGGGGGAAATCCACGATAAACATTTGCACTTCTTTATTTTGCAAACCTGGTTCTGTTATTAATTGCCTCAGGATAAGGGTATCAGAAACCTGAAGATTAGCGCTTGCAGAAGTGTGGTGCTGGGCGCTCGAGAGCTGTACAGACGAAATCGCTACGAATATAAAAATAACTATTTTTTTCATTGGATTTAATTGTTGGATTGAGTCGATAAAACACTTTTATACTTCGGGATATTCACAAGGAAAAGGCCGGTAAGGATTATTATAAGAGCAACTAATTGGATCATTGAAATATGTTCATTCCCCAATCCCCAGCCCAGCAACACAGCTACTACGGGATTCACATAAGAATAGGTGCTGACAATGGCAGGAGGTCTGATTTTGATCAACCAGATAAAACACATAAATGTGATCAGAGAACTGAAAATAGATAGATAAAACAACGCTATCCATGAATCCATACCAACATCAGCCAGCTCGATATTCTGAGGTTCGTTTCTGAATGCACTGATTGCCAGGCAAAAAATGCCCGCGGTAAGGAGTTGTATACTGGTGCTTACATACGTTGATGTCGGAGTAGGATAATACTTCAGATAGAGCGAACCCGCTACCCACATTGCGCTACCGGCTGTTATTATTACAATACTAATAACCTGCATGTCATTGTTAACTGAACTAGGACCTGCATCCCGGAAACTGAGTAACAGAATAACCCCTGCCAGTCCAGTCAGAAGTCCCCCTAAAATCCATTTACTGGAAAAATAAAAACTCCACTGTCTTCTGTCCAGTACGATAAACCAAAAGGGAGTAGTTATTATGATAGAAGCAAGACTTGATGAAATGTATTGCTGCGCCCATACCACTGCCAAAATCCCTCCTAAAAAAATAAAAAGTCCGCAGAAACCATTTCTAAGGATATCATTAAAGGAGGGCAATGACTCCTTTCTGAAGATGCATACCACAAGCAGCGCCACTCCGGCAATCAATAGTCTCAAAGAAGAAAGCATGAATGCCGGAAAGCCTTTAAGAGCAATGGAAACACCATAGAATGTTGAGCCCCATATCAGGTATATTGCTGCGAAAGCAAGAACGACTTTAATATTAATCCGTTGTTCAGTATGCATAGCCAGTCCGTTATTTTGAGCCAGACATTTCGTCAAGGCTCCATTTGTAATGCCCGACAGTAGACAAAAGAAAGCTGGCAGCGCTTACAGTAAAAACCGAGTAGCTTAAAGGGGAAACAATTCCAAAGGAAATAGCCATCGACGCGGCAAAGAGAAATGTCAATAGTCCGCTTGCCCGTGCAGAAATTTTCGTCCATTTACCTACTAACAGAAGCAACCCAAAAATAATCTCTGCTATCGTTGCTACCACTGCCAACAAACTAATGAGCGGTACAGGAAGGAAACCCATAACCTGACCTGCATATTCCATGAAATGCTGCCAGTCCCCCCAGGATATATTCTTACCTCCATTAGGCCCCCAAACTCCCAGGCGGTCCAGGGAAGGCACCAGGTAACCGATGCCTATTGCCAGCCTCAAGTACAACTGAAACAAATCTTTTTGTTTTTCCATGTTTACCTTTTTCATTCTATTGATCCACTTCGATTAAATATCGGTCATTTCCAGTAAACCTAAATTAAAGTTGGACTATCTTGGTAGGCCAGGTTTAATAAAGTAGGGGTACCAGGAGCAATGAGCAATGAGTAGTGAGCAATGAGCAATAGGGAATAGGCAATAGGCAATGGGCAATTAGCAATAGTGTGAGCGGGGAGATACTTTGCCAAGTCGTTCTAAAGCGGCTCCTTCATAGATCGATCAACTTGAAAACGAATTCTTCACCTAGATCGGAAGAAACCCATATACTATACGCTCTGTTCCCACATCTATAGCTCAAAACAAGCACTTGAAGTCGAGTAACGAATGACGAATTTCTAAAGGAAGGATAAATGAAATCGGAGGCTCTTTCGTCATTCGATACGATGCTCGTTCTACCATCACCAATTCCTTCGAGATTCGGCATTCATCATTCGAAATTCGACATTGAATTTCAAAGCTAATAACAGCCAACGCAAGGTTTCATTTATAAATGAGGCTAGGTTTAACTACATTAAAAGCTCCGCCTTTTGTCCACTCTACTTCTGTAAAACCGAGCCGCCAATAATCACGTTTCCCGATCACACCGGACCGGTACCATTTTCCATTATGCTGTACCATTTCTCCGGCAAATCCGAGGTCGACATTTTTTCCTTTGTAATCCCTGTTATATTCCGTTGCGTTCGCGCCATTAAACTTCTCGGGGTTATCAGATAGTATGTATTGCCAGTTGCCTAGCATAATCCATTGATCCGTGATGGGATGACGCATAACGGTAAGACTTTCGGAAGGGTTTAAAAAATTGCTATTGAAACCTTTTACAGTCGAGCCAAAATCTTTTTTAGCATCCACATCAGCAAATTTCGCACAGAGACCAAGGGGTTTCCAGCTGATTAAATCAGCAGATTCCGAAACGTGTACTTCCTTTACTCCAATGGTACTAAACAGCAACCATCTTTTTTGATGCGCATCATATGTTACATTGGAATCTCGTCCTGGAATATTCATACCTCGTTCCGGGTCAGAGATTTTTTCCCAATCTGTTAGGTCGTTGGAAATAGCCAACCCTTGACTTTCATGATGTCCTTTAAAAACTCCCGGATGATCGTGACCAAGTTTTCTATATTCCATAGGCCTTATCGGATGAACAACACCGGTATAAAACATATAAAATTTACCGTTTGCTTTTACACAGAACGGTGCCCATATTTCATGTTGGTCAAAAGTATTTCTTCGCTGACTTGCGTGGAGCACATGTCCTCTGAAGTCCCAATTCACCAGGTCAGTACTTATGCTCCATGAAATTGTTTCTTCATTTCCGTTGTATCCATGGTAATATCCCTGAGTGCCACTGATTGAAAATAAGTGATAATGACCGTCATGAAAGACAATGGAATGATCTTTAATATACTCACCTGGAGGAGCAAAATCACATTGTGTAGGCTCTGAGTGATTTTTACTGCTCAGTTTCTGTCTTCCCTGGCTCTTTACACCAAAAAGTAATATACCTGAAAAAACCGCTGCGGTTTTTTTTAAGAAATTTCTTCGCCTGTGCATATTTCTGATGTAAAAGTTATACTCGCGTCAAACAATAACATTTCAGCGAGTCAAAGGAGTCAATGAAAACTTTGGAGACCTTCTAACAGACGTCTTGTTATTCGACTCGACGCAATAATTTTAAAATCTCAGAGAAATAAAACAGCGTATAATGATGATTAAATGGACTTCAAATAATCAGCGCTTTGCTTCAACGCTATTTCTGGATTTGCTACCATGTCTTGCTCAACAAAGAAATGTTTTACTCCTGTTTGTGTTGCCTTCTTGATAATATTTTTCAGGTCAATGACACCACTTCCCGCTGTCGTCATATGGGGAAATAGTTCAATCCATTGTTGTGGATTCCCTCCATCCCCTGAAAAGACCTTCTTTTCTTTCATATCTTTCACATGCATCAGATGATAACGATTTGGATATTTTTCCAAATATGTCACTGGATCAGCGCCACCGGCAGTGGTCCAGTAAACATCCATTTCCAGAAACACAAGACTGGGATCGGTATGGTCAAGAAGAATCTGCAGCGGAATCTTGCCGTTAACTTCCTTGATACCATAACCATGATTATGATAGGTAAATTTCAAATTATGTTTCTTTGCACTCTCGCCTAATTTATTAAACTCGTCAGCCATCGTTTTATAGTCGTCAATGGTTTTCCGTTTCTCCTCAGGGATCGAAGGAAGGCACACGTATTCAAAACCAAGGACGGACGACGCCTTAGCAAGTCCTTCCATATTTGATTGTAACGTATCAAGATCTGTGTGAATAGAAGGAACGGTCATTCCATAGCGCGAGAAAATTTGTTTTATCTCGTCAGCACTATAACCAAAATATCCGCTCCCACTAAAGCCCAGCATGGGAACTATATCCTGAAATCTCTTCTGAGCTGCGGAGGTGCTGAAGGGATATGGACCATACATTTCAACTTCTTTATAACCCATTACAGATAATGCTTCTATGGCTTTCGAAAAATCACTTTCAAGCATTTTCGGCAAAGACCACAGTTGCACTCCTATCTTATCGATAGTTCCTGAAGTAGCAAATGCATTATTTGAAAATAAACCCGCTGCAGCCGATAGCATCGAAGCGTGTTGAATGAATTGGCGTCTGTTCATAACAATTGGTTATCCTCTGAAAGTAGTCAAAAATTATTCTTAACCAAACTTGCCCAACATGAAAATAATGTGCCCTGTTCACAAAAAAACAAATCAGTTACTCACTGAAATCTCTCTAAGTTTAGTCTCTTCAAGATCAACCAGTGAAAGATATTTCCGGATCAACTCTTCATCGTATTCTTGCTGACGATTGAGTTGGTGAAGTGCTTTTCTTTGCTCATTCAATACCGCCAGGTAAATATCCTGATATCGGACCAGCCCATCTCTTCCTTTGTTGTTGAATTCTTGAATATCTTGCTGAAATACACTTAGGTCAGCTCGCAGTTTTTTAGACAAGGTCTTTAAATGCTCATTCAATTCTTGCTCCTCACTATGAGTCTGATCCAGAAACTTGAGAGAGCTCTCTGCTATTACTTTTCGAATTGTCAATTCTTGTTCTTGTTCCCGAATTTCTGCGGATTCATCTTTAAGCTTTACTTTTCTCATAACCCATGGCAGCGTCAACCCTTGAAAGACTAACGTTACTAAGATCACGACAAAGGTGATAATGAGAATCAAATTGCGATAAGGAAATGACTGTCCAGGCTGAATAAGTACAGGAATTGAAAGTGCAGCCGCAAGAGAGACGACACCGCGCATGCCTGACCAACCAAATACGAAGGGAACTTTCCACCCGGGATTCCGATCTGCTACAGTAATATAGCGTCCGACAAATCGCGTAAAAACGGCTGCGCCAAGCGTGCAGCATATTCTTGTAACTATAAGAACCAACGAAATGGCTATACCATACCAAATTGCCCGGCCGAGACTGACTTCTTCGACCTCACTTGTAATGTATGGCAACTCGAGGCCTATAAGCATGAATACAAGACCGTTAAGAATAAACCCTATAGTGGACCACACATTAGCCCCTTGTACCCGACCCTGATAGGAGAGCATGGTGTGACGCTTACTGGAAAGTAAAAGTCCTCCGGCCACTACCGCCAGCACACCCGAGAAATGGAAACGTTCCGCAAAGTAATACATACAGTATGGTGCAAGAAAACTTAAAACTATTTCAATACTTGGTGTTGTCGGCAGCCAACGGTGTATGGCGTAAAAAATCAGTCCTATCACTAAGCCTATCAGTGTTCCCAAAATAATCACCAGGAAAAAAGCACCCATGGCCTGCGAAAAATGAAATTGTCCGGTAACAACAGCGGCTAAAGCAAAGCGAAATACAATGAGGGCGGAAGCGTCATTGAGCAGACTTTCTCCTTCGGCAACAGTAAGCAACATCTTTGGAGCTTTCACCTGGCGCATGATGGTAGTAGCGGAAATGGCGTCAGGAGGCGATACGATCCCGCCCAATAGAAATCCAAGAGCAAGTGTAAATCCTGGAATAAGTGCATTCGATGCGAAAGCCACAACACACGAAGTTATGATCACAATGGGAAATGCAAAGCTCATGATCACGCGTCTCCATTTCCAAAAATCCTTCCATGAAGTTTGCCATGCCGCCTCGTAAAGTAAGGGCGGTAGAAAAATGAAGAAAATTAACTCGGGGTCAATGGTAATGTGAGAAAAGACCTTGATAAAACTGAGTGACAATCCTCCTAGCACAAGCACTATCGGATAAGCTATCCCGAGTTTCCTGGCTAGCATAATCAGCGCTACAATGATTAAGATGAGATAGATATACTCGATAAAATGGGCCTGCATAAAAGATCGTTATGCAATAAAATTAAAAAAAGCGCGCAAGCGGGCAATGCAGGAGAAGCATTTGCTACAATAACTTTACTTTTTTTAAGGCGTTGATATAAAAGCGCTACCTCAGCCATTGGGCCTCCTGCCTGGCAACGGAGGAGTTTGAATGGGGAAATCTTTCAGCGTTCGTCATTCCCTTCTGCGATAGTTGAAAGTCAACGCTGAATGTCAAATTTTGAGGGAATGTGATAAATAGGAATTTCAGTGGTCGATGGATTTTTTTTAAGAGATATCGGCGGGCTAGAACCAAGCTTCCGTATTCGTCATTATTGTTTGCCCGTCATTGATAATTTCATTTACATGCAGCGTTAAGTGCTGTTCTTTACTTTTAGTATTATTAGTGTTTTGATATTTTTGTCGTCAAATGTTTTTAATGTCACATAATGCCATTTTTTAGAGGGAATATCTATTGTGAAAATGTCATTTAGTTTATGGCTTCTAACGGCCATTTCAAATTCTTTCATCATCATACCTTCTGTGAACCAACCCAAGTCACCTTTTTTATTGCTGTCCATGTTATATTCTTTCACTAAGTCCAAAAATGAAATCCCGTTTTTGTATTTGTGCAAAATTATCTTTCTTAGACTGTCTATAGATTGCAGGGACAATTTATTTCCATCTAAGTAAATGTAACTTACTCTGAACGAAAGCGCGTTAACCGATTCAATTATCTTGTAGGTAAAATTGTCATCCGGGAATATATCGCCCAAATTCTTCAGGAAAAGTTTTTTATTAATGTCTGATGTATCCTTATCGGAAGAAATCGTCAATAGTTGAGCATCAAGGTTTGTATTTGATTTAATAAATGCATCTGCTTGCGCAACAGTCGTCACCGTTTCCATTTGCTTGTCGATGTTCTGACCGAATGCAGAAACGCCAATAAAGTAAAATATAATCCTTAGTAATGATTTCATTGTTATATATTGTGTTTCCGGTTAATTGGTTACTCTCAGCTCATTTTAGTCTTATGAAGAATATTTTGTTCAGCTAAAAGTATTTTTGCTTTTTCGTAGTCTCTTAGTCAGAAATAATATTAAAATGGCTATACGTACTTCATCAAAACTTGTGTACAGAGACTTTGAAAATTATTCTTTATTATAAATCTTAATAATCTCTTCCATGTCCTTATTCCACAGTTCCTTGTTCTCAATTCTTTTCATTAGCTCTTTATTGTTACCAACAACGCTTTGGATTGATTCTATAAATTTGTGTTTTTCATTTTTAATCCCAATTAGGTTACTTTCTTCGTCCTTCACTATATATGCCCAATAAACTGTTTGCTCATGCGCAGGCATGCCTGTCGGTGACGGACGCATAATAAGCTCCTGTTTATAGTTCGGTAGTATAGCTTGATAAAGCTTGAGTTTCCCCTTACTGATTAATACTTCAGCTTCCATCCATTCCACTTGATAATCTTCACCAACGAATGGGTAGAAGTTCTTTAAAATCGCAGAAGTGTCCTTTTTATACGCATAATATTTAAGGTCTTTCACATAAAATGATCTGGGCTTCTTTTTCTTATTGTTGGTTATTAAAATTCTTCGTCCCTTTAGTCCGTCTAAGGAAATTTTCATATATCCTTTAAAAAGAGAATCCTGATTGGTAATTACAAACCCGTCAAATTTTTGAGCCTGTAAACTCGATGTTGTGAGAACAATAAAAATTATTAGTCTAAGTCCCGTTCCCATTTTTTATATTTATCGCTACCCTGACTCATTCGCTCAAGTGCTGAGAATTAATTAAACAATTTGAAAAAATAAAAATAAAAAAAATACTTACCGTTGCGGAATAAAGTTACTTGCGGAATTAAAGATACCAAAATGAAGTCCGTATATGATAGCTCATCACATTCAATTTTAGTCTTTCTTTGCGGATGTCTTAGCCTGCTCAACTACATCTATTCCTAGCTTTTTTAATACCATGCTTGATATGTTATACTTCTCATCTGTGAATAATAAGATATCACCGCCTCCAACCA
>CAZAHL010000060.1:0-25765 GCA_964484845.1 uncultured Chryseolinea sp.
GCAATCCCAACGCTGAGCCTGTGTCAAGCATAAGATCAGAAGGTTGACCTTCACGACCTAAAAAAAATACCTTAGAAGAAACTAGCGGTCGACAATCTTCAATACGCAATGGAATCCGGGTAAACTCTGACGACATTTCAGCAATGGTGGCTAAACGAAATGTTATCAGCCGACTGCAATAATTAAATTCAATTTCAAATTTTGAAAAAATGTCGTAGCCAATAATTCCGTGGACAGTTGGATATCCGGAAAAAAGATTTTTGTTGGCGACAATAACAATCGGAAGATTCTCGCCCAGTACGGCATGGATTGAGACTTTGTTAGTCAGCGAAAGTTTTCCGCTTAATAAACTCCCCTCACCTAGTCCTGAAAAGCGAATTCGTCGACCAGGTTGAATGTGTAATAGTTTCTCAAAACGCTTTCCGAATAACAAGATATTCCTGCAGCCGGTGTCGAGTATAAGATTAACGCGAACAGAATCATTAATCGTAACCGGTAATACAATAAGATTTCGGAAGAGGTGAAATTTAAAAGTTACCTCTCGGACATTATCAGGTAGAGAAAATCCATTTTTTGGAAGAGCGCCAAATGAACACTTGCATATCACAAAAAAGGATAGGTAAATTAATAACTTTAAAAGTAATTTTAATTCTTCCCTTGCTTCCATGTTTTTAAATTCCGTGTCTGTTTATGAAGAATTCGAAGGAAGTAACCTGTTACCGAGGTCCTATTTATAGGGAGGCAAAAATCATTTCATTAAGCGGGCGCCGATGTGTTTTTTGATTTTGTAATTTTTACAATACCTGGTTAGTGGCAGAAGGACTTAAATTCGAGGCACTATTTTTCCTTTGGGAGTAGTCGTTCCCAAACTTTTTATGGGCCGGACTACTTCCAAAATTTATGTGGCTGTTGAACCTTGCGGGAATTTTGTTCAAACGCTAAACCTAGCATCTAATGCGACGTTATGACGTGTAATCACACTTAAAACTAGAGCTTAGCAATAGAAATTATGGAAGCAAAATCAGAGACACTGCTGCCTGAATATTCAGATCAGGAAAAGGCCGCTTACCTGGGAGTCCTTGCAGCGCTTGCAACCGCTGGCAGAGAGGCTAATGGAGAAGAGTTAAATCATTTGCGTGAGATCGCTCGCAAAGCGGCTATATCGTCAGAGCAAGAGCAAAACATTCTAGAAGCTGCTAAAGACACTTCGGCAAATAATTTAAAGAAGTGCCTGGATACAATGAAGGGAAGCGATCTCAGGTACTCGCTTATTACCGATCTAATTACTTTGGCAAAGGCTGACGATAGCTTCACTGAAGAAGAGAAAGGTAACATCGAAAAGGTGGCCCAATATTTAGATGTTAGTAAAAACCAGTTTTCGGTGCTGGACCAGTTAGTAAATAAAGCGGCTGATGAACCACGAACTCCGGAAGAATATTCGAAGCCAGATTTTTTACAATCAACCGGAATGCAAGAGAAGTTTTCAAATGCCGGATTCGACATGGGGCCTAATAGAAAAAGTGTCTTTGGATTTTAGCTACACTATTGATAGGGCGTATCGCGAGCAGAGCACTTGGTGGCGGAAGAAGAGGTACGGGAGGCCTGGGAGGATTAGGGGGAGGCTTACTCGGTGGACTTCTGGGAGGAGCAACAAATTCGGGAATAGGACTGCCAGGTGGATTGGGAGATTTGGAATCCCTGATATCCGGACTCAACAGAAGCAGAAGCAACCAAAGTATGGGTGGAATTCTCGAAAAATTATTCCGATAAGAGTCGAGTTTCTATATACTCAAAAATCAATGGCATTGACGATCGTAGATTTACGATTGTAGATTGACAAGGTATCTATCAAATGCCTGCTAACTTCACTCACGCACCCAATCTAAAATCTACAATCGTAAATCTAAAGTTATTTTGGTTTAATAGATTTCGCTTTCTCCAACCCAACCTCATTGGGTGTTTTATCAACCCGCAGCCCTTGAAATACCGGATGTCTTACACTTCCATCTTCCGTTATTTCTGTATATTTAATATTGCACACAAGCACAGCGTCTACCCATGTTATATCCGTGCCTTTGGGAGGAATTTCAAGCGGCGATGATTTTCTAACGATTTTTTTAAATTTTGAATGCAAATCCATTAAACTCTTATCAGTAAAACCTGTCCCCACGTTTCCGATGTAAGAAAGCTTTCCTCTCTTTTTTACTGCTAAAAGTAAGGAACCAAAAGAGCTTCGCGCGCCTTTCGGATCGGTGAACCCGACAATTATAGCTTCCTGTGTTTTTACGTTTTTGATCTTCAGCCAATCGGAAGTTCTTTTGCCAATCATGTAGGTGCTGTTTTTCTTTTTTGCAATCATACCTTCCAGACTCATTTTTTGCATTTCTTTAAAAAGCATTTTCCCCTCGTCTTCAACATGATCACAATATTTGATCACATCTGATTTTGGAAGCAGATCCTGAACGATTTTTTTTCTTTCCATTAAAGGTAAATGTGTGATCGATTTTCCTTTGAATACAAGACAGTCAAACACATAATATTGAATTACAAACTTATCTCTGTTTTGATAGTTTTGCAGCTTCTGAAAATTCGGCTTACCGTTTTCATCGAAAACAACAATCTCGCCATCAATCACAGCCTCTGATTTAATATTTTTCAGCGCTTCAAAAACTTTAGGATATGCTTTGTCAAACGTGAGGCCGTTTCGGGAATAAAGTTTGTTTCCCGATTTATTAATTTCAGCAATAGCCCTATAGCCATCCCACTTAATTTCAAACACCCAATCAGGACTATTAAAAGCTGGAAGGTCGGTTAACTGTGCCTTCATGGGTTCAATAAACGAGGAAAGTTTCCTGCTGCCCTCTATGCGTACATATTTCATACTGGAAAATAGAAAAAAAAGGGCTCTACGAGGTGGTCGTCTGGATAATTTAATTCGGAAAAGAATACCTTTTATTTATCTTGCTTTATAACTTTTACCCAAATTTCCATTGTCGTCCGTGCGCTGGCTTGTATTCGTAACAGGGCTTTTTATTTCCCTAACTATCGCAGGACAACCGCGCACAGATCCATTTCTAAAGAAATTATTCAAAAATCAAAAAGATAGTTTGCTGCAATATGTTTTGGACCACCCGGAGACATATCGTTATCAAATTATTTATACGCAGATAAACCGCGACACCAAGAACAAACCCTCCTTTATCAACTACTACTACCAATTCGATTCATTGCGTTATTTTAATCCCGCTTCAACAGTGAAGTTACCGCTGGCCCTGCTATCCTTGGAAAAGCTGCATACACTTGAAAAGTACGATGTAAACATGGATACGCCTGTCCTGATTGATAGCAGTTATTCAGGGCAGGCAATGATGCACAAGGATTCCACTTTAGAAAACGGACTGCCATCAATGGCTCACTTTATAAAAAAGGTTTTTCTTATCAGCGATAATGAGGCTTATAACAGGATGTATGAATTCTTAGGTCAGCAAACGATCAACAGGAGATTGCATGAGATGGGGTATCGTGATTTACGAATTACAAGACGCTTTGTCCGTATGACTGAAGATCAAAACCGTCATACTAACGGAATGCGATTTACTAGCGCTGAAGGTAATCTGCTTTACGAACAACCCCCGGCCTACAACAAGGATAAATTCAATTTCAGTCACAAAAACAAAATGGGAAACGCCCACTATGCAAACGACAGTCTCATTCAATCGCCAATAGATTTTACAACTGCTAATAACGTTACCATTTTACATCTTCAGCAACTTTTGCAATCGGCCCTCTTCCCGGAGTCAGTGGAACCATCGGAAAAATGGAAGCTCACGGAAGAGGACTACAGTTTCCTATATCGGTTTCTTTCACAATACCCTTCTGAAACCGATTTTCCGAAATATGACACATCTGTCTATTATGATTCTTACGTGAAGTTTTTCTTTCGGAATGCTAACCAGCATATTCCACCTTATGTGAGAGTATTCAACAAAGTCGGGTGGGCATATGGGTGCATGACCGACGTATCTTATGTTGTTGATTTCAAACATCGAGTGGAGTTCATGCTTACGGCAACGATATACGTGAACAGCGATGGCGTCATGAATGATGATAAGTATGACTATGATACAATTGGGTATCCATTTTTCGACAAGCTGGGCCAATTTTTCTATCAATATGAACTTCAACGTAAGAGAAAAAATGTTCCGGACTTATCGCGCTTTAAAATGGAATACAAGAAGCAATTAAATGATGGAAGACCGGCTATAAAAGAAGCTGACAATTAGAGCAACTATTATTTTAGGTAATGAAACTTTTTCATTAAGGATTACATCCTATATTCGTAAAACCGAATAACTTTAATCGGATAAACCACTTCATTTTATTATTTTAGTTCACTGATCACAGTTTCAAATTTATTAACGTGGTTGGCATGTTAATTCACTGATTTGTTTTAATTCAATATCGTCGAACAAAACCCGGTAAAATGAAAACTCTATTGACAACATGTTTCACCTTTTTAGTCTTCACAGCTTGTGTAGGCCAAACGAAAAGCACAACTGAACCACTTATAGTGAGCGATCTTAAGTTTAGATCCACCCTTGGTTTCAAGCCAGCTGACAGTGAAAATGTATTTAGCGTATTGGGGAGTGGTTTCTTCCATACATCCAAGTCAGAGGAATCAGACAGCTTGATTCGGGCCTGGATTAAAGGTCATCCCGAAGCAAACGTGATTCCCGTAACATCTTTTGGTCCCGCAAAGATTGCTGATCGAAATTCTAACATGATTTACTGTTGGATTATTGACAAGGAAGATACACTGAATAATTATCTGATTAGACGCGGATGTTTTCCAGGTATTGCCATGAGCAGACCCCAGACCTGGGAAGAAATGACAAAGGAAGAAAGAGAGATTTATAAAGAGGGAAACAAGCCAACGGTGGCAGTTTATATCGGCGAGAAGGATTATGATAAATTTCTCAAACAAATTAAATCTGCCGAAACATTTGCAAGGAAAAATGATCTTGGAATTTGGAATGAGAAGGATAGATAGTGCTAGCAAGAAGATTGAAAAATTGAAAGATTACAAGATTGAAAAATTCTGTTTCATGGGGTAACATCCCAATTAACGTGTAACTGTTAACGATTAACCTAATAAGCTTAAGGGTTAGATTCATGATTCAGTTTAGTGAACCTCAAACCTCGAACCATGAACCTTGAACTTTGAACCGAACCTGCTTTAAAAAAACGTTTAACTCCAATACTACGTAAAACTCCGTATCGTTACCTATTACCTTCCCGATTCTATGAGATGCATTTATTTGATCGTTGTATTTTTCTTTCCGTTCTGTAGCCACGCCCAAAAATTCACTATCAATGGTTCTGTGAAGGATCAGAACACAGGTGAAAATCTTATTGGTGCCAGCATTTTTAATATCGTGACTAGCCAGGGAACTACAGCCAACACCTACGGATATTTCAGCATTACATTACCGAGAGATTCCGTTGATTTGAATATCTCTTATGTGGGGTACCAGCCAAGACGCATCAAGTTTTTTCTTACCCGAGATACGACGCTGACGATTGGCTTGACTGGCGGAACGGAACTTCAGGAAGTAGTGATTAAGGGTAGCCTTGAAGATCAGATTCAGGAAAGTACGAGGATGGGAACGATCGATGTGCCTATTGAACAAATCAAGGCGTTGCCTGCACTTCTTGGAGAAGTTGACGTCTTTAAAGTCTTACAGCTGCTTCCCGGTGTTCAGTCGGGTTCTGAAGGATCGAGTGGATTGTATGTGAGGGGAGGAGGACCAGATCAAAACCTGATTTTACTGGATGGTGTTCCAGTGTATAATGCATCTCACCTTTTTGGATTCTTTTCTGTATTCAACGCAGATGCTATCAATCGTGTTGAATTGATCAAAGGCGGATTTCCGGCGCGCTACGGCGGTAGATTGTCTTCTGTGATCGATATCAGCATGAAGGAGGGTAATGCAAAAAAGCTTCAGGGGGAAGGTGCCATCGGACTTGTGGCGTCAAGGCTCACCATTGAAGGACCCATCATCAAGGATAAAACTTCATTCATCGTCTCCGGACGTAGAACCTATATTGACATTCTTGCGAGACCCCTCATTAAAGCAGCCACTGATGGTGAGGAGGTTGCCGGATATTATTTTTATGACCTTAACGCTAAGATAAACCACAAAATAAACGACAAGAATCGGATTTACCTGAGCACTTATTCCGGTGACGATAGGGCATACGCCAGATCCCGATACAGTTATACGACAACCGACTTCACCTCAGAAAACCGCGAAGACCTCGGATTACAATGGGGAAATATAACAACTGCTCTTCGCTGGAATTCAATTATTAGCAACAAACTCTTTAGCAACGTCACGGCTACCTACAGTAGATATCGTTTTTCGGTATTTGCTGACTCACATGAAAAACAAACTATTTCCGATTCGGTTCAATCCACTTTTTACCATTCCGAATACAACTCCGGCATCCGTGACTATGCCGTGAAGGTTGACCTGGACTATATTCCCAATCCCAATCATTATGTTCGGTTCGGAGGTCAAATGATCCAGCATCTTTTTACCCCGGGAGCCTTAAGCTATCGTTCTACAGAAGTTCAGGATACGACCTTGGGGTCAAGCAAGACATATGCGAAGGAATTTTTTGTTTATGTAGAAGATGACTTTCTGATTACGCCAAAACTAAAAATCAATGCCGGTCTGCATGCATCTGGATTTCTGGTTGAAAGTAAATTTTACAAATCGCTGCAGCCCAGATTCTCAGCCCGTTATTTGATCAGCCCAAAGCTTTCATGGAAAGGTTCTTATGCTCAAATGACTCAATTTATTCATCTTTTAAGCAATGTCGGCATTGGATTGCCGACCGATTTGTGGGTTCCAGCCACAGCCCGGATAGGGCCAGAACGCTCGTACCTTACCTCTACCGGAATGGCCTACAATCTGAACAACGAATATGAATTCAGCATTGAAGGTTATTATAAAAAGATGAAAGACATCGTCGAATATAAAGAGGGAGCAAATTATCTGAACATTGAAAGTGACTGGCAAACGAAGGTTGAGCAGGGGGAAGGAGAAAGTTATGGAGCTGAGCTTTTCCTTCAGAAAAAAACCGGGAAAATAAGCGGCTGGATAGGCTATACGTTATCCTGGACAAATCGAACATTTCCGAATATCAACAATGGAAAGACATTTCCTTACCGGTATGACAGAAGGCATGACGTAGAAGTAGCCATGGTTTATCAATGGAGAAAAAACAGAGATTTTTCAATGACGTGGGTTTATGGAAGTGGAGCAGCTGTCACACTGCCACAGTCCACCTACCTACATCAAAATGATTATCCAAATTCACCCTATGGATCTTTCGAATGGCAAGTCCAATATTATGGTGATAGGAATAGTTACCGGATGCGAGCCTATCATCGTCTTGACCTGAGTTACACCACAACAAAAAAGACTAAGTGGGGCGAGCGTTCGTGGAGCATAGGGGTATATAATTTATACAGTAGGAGAAACCCATTTTTTATGGATTTAACACACGACAAAAATGGAAACAAAAAGTTTGTTCAGTACAGCTTGTTTCCCATTATTCCTTCCATTAGTTACCGGTTTAAATTTTAAATAGAAATGAAAAATTACAGTGTCATTTTATTTCTAATTGCCTTATTCGGTTGTGAGCTGATTGTCGACGTTGATGTGCCTTTTGACCATCCGCAGCTGACCGTCAATTCATTTTTCAATCCCGATAGCTTGTGGTACGCGCATTTGAGCCTCAACCGCCATATTCTAGACGACAGCTCTCTTGGAAAAGTCGAAAATGGACTTGTCATCATTTTAAATGAAGGTCGTGAGATCGATACCTTGATCCATCGGGGAAACGGTTTGTTTTCATCAGACACTGGAAAACCGCAGGTGGGAACCAACTATGAAATACGAGCAACCGCCCCGGATCATGAGATGGTTATGGGGCGGTCCATAATCCCAACACCTGCACCGATTGTCCGTGCCGAAATAACAAGGACAGACCCTGATCCCGATGACGGTAATAACGCGAAACTCAAGATTACATTTCAGGATAACGGAGCTGAGATAAATTATTATCAAATCCTGGTGGAAGACGAACACGAATATTATGATTTCGTAATGGGCAAAATCCACACCAACAGGTATCGCATTCATATGGAAAGTGAAGATCCTGCCATTCAGGACGAACAATTTAATTGGAGCGAAGGTATTTTATTAAAGGATGTATTATTCAATGGTAAGGAGATTGAGTTTTCATTTAATATGTACTTGAATGATTTTAGCAGTGCCAACGTATTCTTGAGAACTGTCAGCGAAGACTATTACAATTACAAGGCTACCTTTCTATTGCAAGACGAAACCAGCGGTGACCCATTTGCCCAACCTGTTAACGTCCATAACAATATTGAAAACGGATTTGGTATTTTTGCAGGATTCAGTGAATCCCGTTTCGTTTATGGAGCTACGCCTAGACCTATTATTAGTGGAATAATTCCGGGGAAAGGAAAGCGGGGAGATCATCTTCGTATTTACGGTGAAAATTTTGTGGAAAGCCCTGATACCTTTTACTCTGTCGGATTCAGCAGTAGCGAATACCTTGTGTATGGCAGTTATGTATGGATAAGTGATAGTGAATTAGATGTAATTGTCCCGGATCGGGCCACGACAGGTAAAATTGTTCTATTTATGGGTGGAAGAATAGCTGTTTCAGAAACGGAATTTGAAGTGACCCCGTAAGTAAGGGTACATAAAAAGATTACCGCGATGGCACCTTTGAATTCCGGAGGAGGGGTTCAGCTCAGTGAGATTCTTCGGGGGTGTGGTTTCACGCAAAGGGCGCAAAGCTAATTTCGCAAAGAACGCAAATAAAGACCTCCGCGACCTTTGCGTTTTTTCCTTCGTGTCCTTTGCGTGACTGCATTTAAATGACAGATTGAGGAAGATTTGCTTTTACAGGGAAAGTATATCACGTTTCTAGGGTGAACCATATGCTCTTTATTTTTTGCACCTTTCATATGCAAAGAATATACTGTCATGATCGTGAACTGGATGCAAATATGGTGGAGAAATCTCCGACGTTTTAAACTCAACATTCTAATCAACGTAGCGGGGCTTTCCTTCGGGATTTGCGCTGTCGTCGCTGTATTTTTGTATATCACGGATGAGTTAAGCTACGACGATTTTCACTTACGAAGTGATTTGATACTGCGGGTTAATTCTATCACCAAGTTCTCCGGCAACGAGAATTCCTATTCAACTACAAGTGCGGCGCTGGGGGAGATAGCCAAGACAGAAATTAAAGATATTGAACAAGTGGTTCGACTCTTTGAACGACAGGCATCGCTTCAATTGGTGGGCACGGAAACAGTAGCACAAAAATTCCGTGAAGAGCATTTCTTCTTTGCTGACCCATCGGTGTTTGATGTATTTACATTTCACTTTTTAAAAGGCAGCCATAAAAATGCGTTAAAGGATCCCGGAGGACTTGTCATAAACAGGTCAACGGCAATAAAATATTTCGGTGACATTGATTCTGCGATGGGCCGCGATATTTTATTTGAAGGGCATCGTATGCTGACCGTAACCGGCATAATCGAAAATTACCCTCATCAATCTCACCTTTCTATTGAACTGCTTGCACATTTTGATCACTTCTATAACGAGGAAAATACGGAAACCCAACAATTTTTGCGAAGGGATTGGTTGTACAATCCGGTTTCGACTTATGTTCTCATTAAGCCAAAGGTTAGAACTGAACACGTTGAAGCTGCCTTAAACAAATTGAAAAATAAATACGCCGACGAAAGAGCTATAAAAGGAGTATCCTATGTATTGCAACCGCTCCGCGACATCCACCTATATTCAAGTTTTACCTTTGCCGAGGAGTCGGCCAGTATAAAGTATATTTATATTCTTGGATCCATAGGAATGCTTATCCTGTTTATTGCGTGCATTAATTTTGTAAATCTGTCGAACGTGCATTCCTAGAAACGAGCAAAAGAAATTGGTGTCCGTAAAGTCATGGGTGCAGAAAAGCGGGGCCTCATGCTGCAATTTTTAAGCGAGTCGAGCGCATTGGTTATGATGTCCTTTGTGTTAGCACTCGTAATTTTAAGTTTACTTTTGCCGTACATAAACGACATTAGCGGCAAGCATTTTTCTATCGCAAATCTTTTTACGTTGAACCTGGCGAGTGGCCTATTCGTGCTATTCATCGTGACAGCCCTGCTGGCTGGATCATATCCTTCATTTTATGCCACACGGTTCAGTCCCTCCGTGGTACTCAAGGGAATGCAAGGGCATAAACACAGCGAGGGTTTTTTGCTTCGGAAAATATTGGTCGTTTTTCAATTTTCCATTTCCGTTATCCTGGTTGTGATGGGGTTGGTTTTTTATCAGCAAATGGAATTTGTCAGAAACAAGCCGTTGGGCTTTCAACGCAATCACTTACTGACTATTCCGTTGTTTAGCGAAACGCCAAACTCAATTTTAAGGGGTGGGGTAGATGGACCGTTGCGGACAAGGATGAATACTTTTGAAAGTAAACTCCTTCAGAATTCCCTGATCGAATCGGTTACAGTCTCCTCGGCACTACCCGGGGCTGGAGCTGTAAACGCATTGGTGCAAACGGAAAAAATTAAGGCGGAATACAATCTTTTTGTTGCCGTCACAGCTGTTGATTACGATTTTCTGGAAACCTATAAAATGGTTCTTGTGAGTGGCCGCAGTTTTTCACCATCTTACGGGACAGATCATTTACAGTCTTTTATTATTAATGAACAAGCCGTAACGACGTTAGGTTGGAAAAATCCGGAGCACGCTATTGACCAGACCATCGAATTGATGGGAAAGAAAGGATCCGTGGTAGGTGTCGTAAAGGATTTTAATTTTCAAGGTCTTCAACAGCCTTTACGACCGTTAATTCTCGAAGTTGCAGCAGGAAAGTTTACCGTGTTTTCCATCCGGCTCCAGCCTGATCGTAGTATTGCCGAGTCGATTGACCTGATTAAGGCTCAGTGGGATAAAATATTTCCTGACAGAGTCTTCGAGTATCATTTTCTTGATGACAGATTGGAAATGAATTATGGAAGAGAACAGCGATTGATCTCCATGATGAAATATTTTGCGGTCCTGGCGATTTTCATATCGACCCTCGGTTTGTTTGGCCTAACAGCTTATATAAATCATATGCGCTCGAAAGAGGTAAGCATCCGGAAAGTATTAGGTGCAAATTCAAAGGAAGTTTTTTTTCTTCTTTCGAAAGAATTTTTACAAATGGTTATGATAGGTTTCCTTCTCGCTATTCCGGTAACCTATATTCTGGCAAATCAATGGCTTGATTCATTTGCATACAAGATAACCGTCGGGCCTGTGCCGTTTATAGTTGGCGGCCTGGTTATTCTAAGTACTGTGCTGGTTGCCATAAGTTACGAAATCATGAAATCCATCAATTTGAATCCCGTTGAGAAGTTGCGAAATGAATGAGTTTTTTCGTCGCTGATTTGGAAAAGCCCCTAAGCAATCATTAGAATCGTAAAGAAACAAGCGTTCTGTTATGCGAACAGCACGTATTTATACTTTCATCAGGCGAGTCCGCAGCATCGGAGTCAATAAACATCGTGGCGCAATTTACCATGTAGTTAGGCGTATTAGACCTCTTAAAACGAATGATGCCTATGGTAGATTTGAAGGGTGATGTCAAATTCCGATAACAACTTTTTTAAGGCACATCTAAAACAAATAAAAGATAAAACCATGGCACAATTAAATCCTTACTTAAATTTCGACAACAATTGTCGTGAAGCGATGAATTTTTACAAAGACTGTTTGGGAGGAACACTCTTCCTGCAAACCGTCGGTGAATCTCCGGAGATGGCCGCTCAGATGCCGCCGCAAATGAAGGAAAGTATTTTACACTCTTCGCTGACAAGTGGTGATGTAGTGATAATGGCTTCCGATCTCAATAGAGAAAACCCCATAGACGGCAATACAGTTCAACTTTGCATTAACTGCAATAGCGAAAAAGAACTGAATACTTTTTTTTCAAAACTTTCTGCAGGCGGTAAAGTAACAGAACCAATTGCAGATATGCCATGGGGCGCAAAGTATGGATCAGCAATCGACAAGTATGGCAAGCATTGGCTATTTAATTTTCAAATTGTTAATCCGATGAACTAGGCAGTCAGGACACAGCAAGAAGGTAATGGAAGGAGCGGTGCTCCTTTTTTTTATTTTTACTTGTCCAGGTGGGAACAAAATAAATGGCACATAACACATGTGCTGAAGTTGTTGCAAGTCTTACAACTTGCGTATAACTTGAACCTTGATACGCTTACCTATTCTCATAATTATTAACTCTTCCATGAAAATTATAATCTTCATTGCCCTTCTGTCCGTTCTTTCGTTCTCTTGTGATCGCTCACCTAAAAATGTAACAGACAATAAAATTGCGATAGAAGGTACCTGGCAACTGGTTTCTGGTACGACCATAGAGAAAGATGATACGACCATTACAGATTACACGCGAAATCAAAATATGATTAAAATTTTAAATGCTACGCATTTTTCTTTTTTGAATCACGATTTAAAAAAAGGAAAGGATTCCGTTGCCATGTTTGTTGCCGGCGGAGGTCGATACACGTTGGAGGGAGACCAATACGCGGAATACCTCGAGTATTGCAGCGCGCGCGACTGGGAAGGAAATACTTTTAAGTTCACCGTTACAATCCAGGGCGATACTCTAACGCAACGTGGAGTTGAGAAAATTGAAAATATTGGTATTGAAAGACTCAATATAGAAAAGTACACCAGAGCGAAGGAGCTATAAAATTGCTTGATGCAACATGGATTTCGAAGATTTAATTGTTCTTAAGCCACTCTGTTTTGAAAATTATTTTTCAAAGCGATACAATAAAAGGCCGTATCCAACACCGGCAGCGTCGGTGGTTTTAGCAAATTGAAACGCCATGAATTTGCCGTCTGTTGAAACAACAGGGTTGGATGCCTTACCCCCTTCATAATCATTGAATGTTGTTAAACGCACGAAATCTTTTCCTGTTCCATCGAGTTTGAGTTTCCAAATATCAATGTTTCCGGAGCCTCGTTTTCCGCCCAAAGTTTCGCACTGCCGGTCGGCCTCTACGCATGTATAGGCTTCATCTGGGAAAATGCCCTCGGTTTCATTGTATGATCCCGGTTTCTTTGAATGGTTTGTTACTGTCCTCGTTTTCAAATCGATTCCCATGACGGAGCCAAGGTCGTTCGGTTCATAACAAACGAAAGTCAGTTTCGTGTCGTTGTCATAAAAATCCTGCGCCTCAAGTACACAGGTAAGATCCAGGGACTCATGAATGGTCTTCCTATTGATAAGCTTCGGCACCGCACCCGAAAGATCGACCTCAGCCATGACAATCCGTGAAGCTCCCTTTGGAAGATCCGGAGCCTGTGCACCCAGTTGTGAGAACGCGAGCGTGAGACTCTTTTTTGAAACGGCGGCACCCTCGCTCATTTTCTGGCCAAGCTTCAGGGGTTTAGAACCACGTTCTTTGCTAAGGAACCAGAGTTCATTATCACGAGATCGACTGATTTTGATATCTTCGAAATGATCAGGACCTATCAGGATATAATCTCCGGTATACAAATGCATAACTCGTAAAAAAGCAGCAGCTGGGACGTTGCAGGTGAGGCAACGGATGGCGCGCGTTTTTAAATCGATGACCATGGCATCCCCGAAACTTTTGGACATAAAGGCGATCCGCTGATTGTCTGGAGAGATGTCAGCCCGCTCACCAAAATGGGTAAGGATTTCGATGTTCGAAGGAAGATGATCGAGTGGGTTTCCGGGTTTCCTGTCATCCGAAAAAAATAGCAGAAAAGCACACGAAGTAATCAGCCATTTCATCTGATAAAATTAATTCTGCTGCAAGGCAAGTCCTTTTCCGAGATCATTCTTTATCGCTTCGATTTTATACCGGGCTTCATTGAAAGAAGTTTCGATGGTCTTCACATCATTAATGAAAAGCGTGTTGTCAGTACCATGTTGCTCTAATTTAATATACCATTTGCTTTTTCCTTCGGTGATATAATAACCGAACTGAAATCCATCGTCTGTCACATATTTGTTCTCGACATAGTCTGGTCGGACCGACAGATCATTCAACGCTTCTTCTTTTAATGTTGCTAAAATCTTAGTCACTTGCAGTAGGTCATTGTATTCAATGGATCCTGTACTAGTCGATGCTTTTCCTTGTTTTTCTACCACGTAAAAATATTGAGTTTCAACTCCGCTCATTACCTTCCGGATTCTGGCGTGTGCCGGCTCACCTAAAAACAAATTGAGACCAGGCAATTTATAATCAATGAATTTTGTGATGACACCGGTTCGTGAAGCAAAGGCTTCCATCTTGGTCTCTGGTGTTCGGCTTTCCTTCACATTACTCTGGGCTACGGCAACGTTAGTTGAAAGCAGTAGGAGGCAAAAAAATTGAGTGAATTGGCGCATAGGGTTTGGTTGGGCTAGGTTATTCGAAGTTATTTGTGATACAAAAAAATAAGATTCCAAAGAGTTTACTCGTTATTCACAAATCTTCAGGTTTAATGGAATCTAGCGAAAAGTAAATATTCTTGCGATGAATTCAAACAATCTTGCAAGTTGTCTGCTCAGGAGGGCATGATTTGGCTATGGTAAAATAGGTATTCCGTTCTTTTGATGAGTGCTAAATCCGATTTGTAGGTTGCCTTCCACGCGTAAGAATTGTTGCATTGACGTTCTACATAAATGCTCTTACCGGTACTTGAAGGACAATTTTACGAGCGTAGGTCTGTGCATACTCATTAGGAAAGGTCCAGTGTGCTGAAGCACCAAATAGAATCGGTGTCAATGTATGGCAATCAAATTCGTCATGCTTTTCCCGGACAAGTTTTGAATCTTTGGAAATAAGTAAGAGACAATTTTATGGACCACAGCTTGTGTTGAGTCTTGCGTGTTGAGCTTTACAGTTCGGGTATTATTACGCCCTTTCAGGGCTTCAGTTTTCAAATGCTCCGATACGCAGGACTGCATCCTGCGTTGTTGATAACGCCCTTTCAGGGCTTCGACTGCAAATATAAAACTAATTGGGAAATTAACTGACCGGCTGGTTGTCAAAATACTGTGCTAAGATTTTCAGGTGTGTCCTGAAGGGCAAAATCAATAATGGGACATAGTACTGCGTGGTACAATAAGTAATCACTCGAAGCTCTAAAAAGGTAATGAAATTATACGTAAACGCTGAAATAACTGATGGGGTTTGTTTGTCAAAATACTGTGCTAAGATTTCCGAGTGTGTCCTGAAAGGACAAAATCAATAATGTAGGATGTAGTCCTGCGTAGTGCAATAAGTAATCACTCGAAGCCCTAAAAAGGTAATGAAATTATACGTAAACGCTGAAATAACTGATGGGGTTTGTTTGTCAAAATACTGTGCAAAGATTTCCGAGTGTGTCCTGAAAGGACAAAATCAATAACGCAGGATGTAGTCCTGCGTGGCGTCATAAGTAAATTGCTCGAGCCCTGAAAGGGTGTAATCAAATTAGTCCCAAACTATCGTTCATCAAATTCCAACTCATGCCTTTTCAAAAAAGTTCTATATTCATCTTGAAAGATTTTCTTCTGATGATGTACATGCTGATTCTTTAATATAAGATTATACAACATTACCTCATAAGGATTCACAAGTGAAAACACCATATCCATCCTGCCAATAGAATTTTTTAACAGTATCATCTTTGTTTTGATCCAGTTAGAGGGATGTGCTTTTAATTCTGCCATCAATGTTATCAAGGACACTTTTTTGAAAGCAATGAGAGGATATGGATGTGATAGGAGTAACCATCTATAATTACTGGATAGCATTCAAGATTATTAAAGATATCACCCAAATACTTATGATGTTCGGATTCAATGAAGGGCTTGATAAAGGGTTCACGGTACTTCGTGGTGAAGGTAATGTGATGATGACGAGTGTAGAATTATTTTGAGACTTGCTTGCTCTCGCAGAGACCGTCATGCTATAGAAGACGGTGCGATGAATGGATACTTGACTACTTGCCCAAAGCGACAGGAAAAATTGCAGAGAAAATGAATGAGAAACCAAAAATTGTTTTTACGAAGACACTTTCATCGACACGGAAAACTTGATCGGTCGGCGTGTTGCCTACTTACCAACCACTAAGTACTTGATTTAAATATCAGGTCCATTTCGATAAAAAACCCAACCCTTCAACAACTCTTTCCCCAGTTACACACTCATTCTGGAATCGCTTAGGATTATTTTGTAGTTCGAGCAGCCTTATGTGCTACGATTTTCCCGAGTTAAGTCGAGCGCTTAATGGTGTTCGGATTTCACTTTGATATTTATGATTGAACAGCCCTTAAATAGTTTGCGAGCGTCCTCTCACCATCTCGGATTTACTATCTCGACGATTAAACCGCGAAAAAAATATTTTAAATCGATAAAAAAACAAATAACAAAATTCAAAACTTATGAAACAGAATCTACTATCCCTCATGCTTGTGCTCGCCGTGCTTACCTGGTCACAAGCGCAAATTGCAACAACATATTATGGCACAGGCGCAGGTACCCTCGGACTTGGCAGCTGTTACTTTGGTTATCAGGCAGGAAAATCCGCTACAGGTGGCGAGGGAATGGAAAGCTACAATTCTTTCTTCGGTGAACTCTCCGGACAAGCAACAACGTCGGGTATTGCTAATACGGCGATGGGATATCAATCCTTATTTTCCAATACGACGCAGTACCAAAATACGGCTATTGGTTTTAAGTCTCTCCACAGCAACATAGGAAATGATAATACGGCGGTAGGAGCTTTCTCATTAAATGCCAATATCTACGGTCACGCTAATACTGCAGTGGGTAGGGCGAGCTTGAATGCTAACCACACAGGCAATGGAAATAGTGCACTTGGATCCTTCTCGTTAGCTTCCAGCATGATAGGGGATGAAAACACTGCTATAGGATACTATGCATTAAGAGTTAATCGAGCATCCTTTAACACGGCAATAGGAGCGTGGGCGAACAAAAAAAACGAAACCGGTGTGGGCAATACTTCCGCAGGACACGGTTCCATGAGCGAAAATTTTTCCGGTCATTTCAATTCTGCCTTTGGGATGCAAGCGTTGAATGACAACGAAACAGGCGTTGCCAACAGCGCTCTGGGAGCGTATTCAGGGCCGAACGCAACCAATCTTTCCAATAACAGCCTTAGGATATAATGCTACACCTACAGCATCAAATCAAGTACGTATCGGGAATTCCAATGTAACAAGTATTGGTGGCAAAGTATTGTGGTCGTCCTTTTCGGACGGACGCTTTAAAAGAGAAGTCAGAGAAGATGTCTCGGGTTTAGAATTCATTAACAAATTGAGGCCAGTAAGTTATACAGTCGATCAAACAGCAGTAGATAAATTTTTGCGCATTCCCGACAATGTAGCGCAACAAAATGCTGCCTTAAGAACATTGCCCGTTCGCGAGACTGGATTTATAGCACAGGAAGTGGAGGCCGTCATCAAAAAATCAGGGTACGTATTTGACGGTGTCGAAGTACCGCAAAACGATGCTGACCATTATAGCATCCGTTACGCAGCATTTGTAGTTCCCTTGGTTAAAGCTGTTCAAGAGTTAACGCAGGAAGTAGAATCTTTAAAGAAACAACTTGGCACTGTTGAAGAAACCCAGGCAGATGGAAATGGTCCTACTGGCTCTGTTCTTTTTCAAAATACTCCCAATCCCTTTTCGCTGGACACAGAGATCAGCATGTCGCTGCCTGAAACAATTGCAGAGGCTAGTATCATCGTCTATAACTTAGAAGGAAAGCAATTGAAATCTTTACTCATACGTGCGCGAGGCAAAGCAGCAGTAAAAATTCAAGGCAACGAGTTGAGCGCTGGAATGTACATCTATGCGTTAATCGCAGACGGTAAAATCATCGATACAAAGCGAATGATATTAACAGGGAATTGACCTTGCCAATCGACTGTAAGCTCTAATAACCAAAAGAGTATCGCGTTATACTTTGGGGCTTTAGGCCTGGTTTGTCGCGGACAATATTATGCTGGGCTGTGCACCAACTGGGAGGAAAAGCTGTCATCACGTTCCATACCATGGGCGAAGCCTGCATTCTATGCCCTGGAGTTTATCCTTTGATTGGTCTGAGTTCTTCGGAAGGAGGAATATCGAATAAAACCGTAAAGAGCAGAAAGACTGATATAGCGTTCAACGCTTACCCGTACGAATTTGAAAATTTACCGTGGGGTAAAGCCCTTTCAGAAACAAATAAATTGCTACTTTGGAAGTACCAAATCCTAAAACCAAACCACTATGAATACCTTTTCAAGAAGTTGGATGATCACTAAATTAACATTTGGTGTCATCAATAAAGACCGCGAGTTATTATGGTTTGCCCTCCTGGCATTCATATTCTCGACGTTATTTTCTGTAGCTATGATTTTTCCTACTGTAGTTCCAGTATTAATGGAGAATGAATTTTCGCAAGAGTCCCTTCAGGTATTTGAATATGTCATAATCTTTCTTACTTATTTTGGTTTGGCTTTTATTGCCACATTCTTTAATGTCTGTGTGGTATACACTACCAAGATCAGATTCGAAGGCGGAAATGCTACTTTTGGCGAAAGTTTTAAGTTTGCATTTTCCAAACTCGCGTTAATTTTGCAATGGAGTTTATTGTCTGCAACCGTTGGGTTATTGCTTCGTATCCTTCATAATCTGGCTTCCAGCCTTGGAAAGATCGGACAAATAGTAGCTAACATTTTGATTGGACTTCTGGGAATGGCCTGGAGTATTATGACCATTTTTGTGGTTCCTGTCTTAGTGTACGAAGGACTCGGTCCCATTGACGCATTAAAAAAGTCAACGGAAGTGATCAAAAGAACCTGGGGCGAAAGCTTAATCAAAGCGATTGGGCTTGGCCTCGTTCAGTTGTTTATAATTGTTCTCATCATCTTAGCTTCGGGAGCGCTCACCTATCTGTTAGCCTCCACTTATGACACTACCGGCTTTATTATTGGTATTTCGGTTGGTCTTTTACTGCTATTACTCACCGGCCTGATATTTACCGTGGCCACTACCATTTTTAATACAGCACTTTATGTGTACGCTAACAATAATCTGATCCCTTCGGGTTTCACCGAAGAAGTTGTGAAGGGAGCCTTCAAACAAAAGTAGCGGTTGTGTTCGATGTTTGAAGTTTAAGGTTTGAGGTTTCGGGCTGCCTTATTTGCACGTTGCATTAAATGTAACCGAACTTCTATGTTCGATGCAGAGGCCTTCTTGACCGTCATTGTAAGTGGGGCACCCTGGAACAACGAAAAAATGGGCTATGACGGTTGTGTTCGATGTTTGAAGTTTAAGGTTTGAGGTTTCGGGCTGCCTTATTAGCACGTTGCATTAGTGTTATTGACCTTCTATGTCTATGCAGGGGCAGTTCTTGATCAGCACGTCATTGTAGGAAGCGTCACGCCGCAGGCGAGACATGTGGCGAAGCAATCTCCTTCCAATGAAATGCACATGCGGGCGACATTTTTCTATTGTACACTCACGGCGTCAGTTCTTGTGTATGTCTTTTCTACAGCATGTTATGGGCAGGGGATTGCTTCGCGCTTACGCTCAACCTACCCTCGCTTACAATGACGTTCTCCGGAATCCATCACGCTGCGCCATTTACGCCGTCATGCCGAGTAGGGCACCTTGGAACAAGGAAAAAATGGGTTATGACGTAGATTGCTTTTGCACCAAGAGCAAATATAGTTGTGATCTTCAGCGCGTAATGTAATGATTATCAAATACAACGGATGAACGCCATTTAAGGTCGTCCACGTCATGCTGAGCCTGCAGATTTTTTAAATATCACTGCCCTTCCCGCGAAGACATCCCCAGCTCTGAGACTACACAAGTAAAGACCTGCGCTCTAGCTGAACCAGTCTCTTTCAAATACCGGCTTCTCTAATTGCATTTCATAGTCTGGGGATTGCTTCATCAGCACGCGAGGCGCGTGGCTTCTTCGCAATGACGTACTTCCCGCGTGGGCATCCCCAACTGTAAGACTACACCAGAAAAAGCCTATACACGAACTAAGCCAGTCTCTTTCAAATTGTGACTTTTACACGTCACTTCGTAGTCTGGGATTGCTTCGTTAGCACGCCATGCAAGTAGTTTCTATTTTTGTAGTTCATGCTGATCTTTGAATAGACTTAAAACAAAAAACTCTTCACACTATGAAACTATCCAAGTATATCATTTGTCTGTTGCTTCTGCCTAACCTGGTTGGATGTAAATCATCTCAATCCGTTGCATGCCAGGAAGTGGCGAAAGAAAATTGTATGTGCACAAAACAATACGATCCTGTTTGTGGATGCAACCAGAAAACGTATGGAAACTCGTGTGAAGCAGAGTGCAATGGTATAACCAATTATACGAAAGGGCCGTGTAGCGAAGTTGCGCGATAGAAGTATTTGCTGATGAAGTTTTATGTTCAATTTTACATTTTGAGCGTTAATCTAGATTTCATTGCGGCTACTGAATTTCCTATTGCCGTTCCAATTCCTGTTCGTTCCCGCTACAAAAGTGTTCACTTTGATACACGGTTGTATCATCAGGATGTAAATTATAGCCTTTCCAACGTGGTACGCATTTAGTACTGGCTCTGAAAAATACCGATATGCTAAAAAATTATCTAAAGATCGGGATCCGAAACCTGCTGAAGAATAAGTTATTCTCCTCTATTAATATAGTTGGAATGGCAATAAGCATCGCTACTTTTCTAATTATCGCGCTTTTTGTAGCTGATGAATTAAAGTTTGATAAGCATGTTGAAGAAGTTTCCTTGAAGTACCGTGTGTTCAATGAACACTTTATGGAAGATGGCTCGACTAAGAAAGGAGCAATGATTCCTCCCCCGATAGGCCCCGCATTGGTGGCGGAGTTTCCTGAAGTTGAATACAGCATGAGATTTTTGAATTTTAACAATCCTATACTTTTTGAAGCCGGTGGAAAAAAGCTTACCGTAGATAAAGGAGGCTACGCGGACCGTACGATTTTTGATATGTTCAGTCTAAAGCTCGTAGAAGGCGATCCGAGAACGGCGCTGGCAGACCACAACTCCGTTGCCGTGAGCAAAACAGTAGCTAATAGATATTTTGGAAAGAACCCCGCGCTTGGTCAATTAATTAGAGTTCTTGATAGCACATTTGTTATCGGAGCGGTGTTTGATGACTTCCCAGTGCATTCACATCTGCAACTTAATTACTTTTTTCCGATGGAAGACTTCATCCGCGGAGAACCGGACCGAATGCAAGGCTGGGGATGGAGCCAGTTTCATACTTACATTAAGCTTAAGCCCGGGACTGATCCCGCACACTTGGAATCCAAATTGGAGGATTTTGCAAAACGCAATGCTTGGCCGTCTACTAAGTCTCACGGCAGCTATTACATCCCTCACCTGATGCCGATGGAAAAGATTCATTTGTACGCCTACGATCATCTCTGGGACATTGCTGTCCGGGGAAATGTGCAAACGGTTTATATCCTTTCTGCCACGGCGATCTTCATCCTTTTCATTGCTATTCTGAACTTCATCAATTTGTCAACAGCCCGAGCCGTGAATCGGGTTAAAGAGGTTGGTGTCAGAAAGGTGATGGGAGCATTTCGTATTCAACTGATTTATCAATTTATCAGCGAATCTATTGTGGTTGCATTAATGTCGCTGGTCATAGGAGTGGTGCTCGTAGAATTGATGTTGCCCTTAGTAAATCAGTTTGCCGAAAAGAATATGCCTACAGCAATCTTTATGAACTCTGCTTTGCTTCCCGTCATGCTGCTATCGGCGATCGTGATTGGCATCGCTGCTGGGGCATATCCAGCGTTTTATATTTCAAGTTTTAAACCTTCGCAGATACTATCGAACAAAGAATCCGGAAGAAATTCAGGACGCGCTTTGCTCAGGCAGGGATTGGTCGTTCTTCAGTTTGTACTTTCATTTCTGCTGATTACGGCATCGCTGGTGGTTTCCGATCAGCATACGTTCATGCGCACCAAGGATATGGGATTTAACAAGGATAACCTGGTGGTTCTCCGAATGCGTGGTGACATGAATAAAAACCTGGAAACCACCAAAAACACCTTCCTAAATCATCCGAACGTCATCAACGCAACGATGGGCTACGGCCTACCAGGGGAAGCTTATGCGGGGGACGGGATTTTAGACAAGGCGATCAATAAAAAGATGCATATCTCCATGCTTACGATCGATCACGATTATATTAAAACACTGGGACTGGAAATTATTGCAGGTCGAGATTTCTCTCACGATTTTCCTGCAGATGAGAAAAGTGCGTTTATCGTTAGCGAGACGGCCGCAAAAATGTTAGGTCATACCGATCCGAAGCAAGCACTTGATCATGAAGTAGCCTGGGATCGATGGGATGCACCGGATAGCTTGAAAATAGGAAAGGTGATTGGTGTAGTCAAGGATATTCACTTGAACAGTTTACAAGATAATATCACTCCGGTAATATTGCATATCTATCCATTTGCTTATTCAAGCCTTACGTTGCGTATAAAAAATGAAGATGTTCCATCGACCCTGGCACACCTGGAATCCAGTTGGAAAAAATTCAACTCGGATTGGCCCTTTGAATATAAATTTCTGGACGAAAACTTTGATAAGCTTTATAAGTCGGAGGCGAAGCTCGCCACCCTCTTTTCGTTTTTCACCGCGTTTACCATCTTCGTTGCGTGCATGGGACTTTTCGGTTTGGTCGTCTACAGCACAAGCCAGAAATTCAAAGAGATCAGCATACGCAAGGTGCTGGGGGCCAGCGAATCTTCTCTCGCGATGCAGCTAGGAAAAAGATATGTGATATTGATATCGCTGGCATTTATCATCGCCGCACCTTTCAGCTTCTACGCCGCAGAAACCTGGCTTCAGAAATTTGCATATCACATCGACATAACGCCGTTGTTGTTTCTTAAAGCAGGGACATTCATTCTAGCCATTTCACTTTTAACTGTGGGTTTTCAATCTTTTAAAGCGGCCCGAAGAAACCCAATAGATGCCTTGAAGGAGGAGTAGAAGGAGCAGACTATTTTCTTTATTCGATTCCGGTTTGGGTTCGGATAACTTAAATAAAAAAAACCTGAGATCGACTCAGGTTTTTTTATTTCACATTTTAAAGACTATTATTTGATCAATATCTTAACCGACTGAAGTCCTTTTGAACTTTTGTAGTACAAAAGATGCATGCCATTCGCTAACCCAGCGGTAGGGATTTCTAATTTTGTATCGGTAACCTGTGAAGCGTATATGGTTTTTCCCATCAAGTCCGAGATTTTTAATTCTCCAGGGACGTGAGGTACTTCCAGGTATAGTATATCGCCGGACTTTAAAGGGTTTGGATACGCGCCCAGTTCTGCCTCGGGCTCTTCTTGCAGAGCTATCATTGCACTACCACCACCACCACTTCCACTACCGCCAGATGAATATACTTTTAGGAAATCATGTACAACATAGACTCCTGTTGAGGCCGGATTTTTTGTTCCGGTTACTCTTATTTTGATAGTATGGTTTCCTTGCGCAAGGGCTGGACTGGAATAGACCAGGACCTGCCGTACTGGTGTCGCAGCATAGAGATCAATATTTACTTCGGGGCCGTTGTCGATAGAAACTGCCGCGATGCCATGGGTATGGAGCTTTTCATTGTACCATTCTACTTTGTTACCTACAAAAGATAAGGTTACCGTATTGTTTGTAACATTCGAAAATGAAACCGTATTATTGAATAGACCTGGTACGCCCGGCGCATGAGGCCATGTTCCCACATAATTGTGTTGATTGGTTCCCGTACCAATCACGGCGTCATCGATGACTCCCGATATGATTGTATTTGCATTTACGGTAATAGCGCAAGTTGCTTTGAATGATCCTTCTTGTGTCGTTGCTGTAATCGTTGCATTGCCGGTAGCCACAGCGGTGACTAGTCCAGTGGCGTTTACGGTTGCCACGCTCGCATTGCTGGTTGTGTACAATACATTTTGATTTGTGGCTGCTGAGGGACTAACTGTTTTCGCAAGCTGCACGGTGGTAGCTCCTCCCATTGTCAATGTTGAAGTGCTAGGTGATACGGCGACTCCTTGAACAGGTACACTTCCGGAATATACTTTTAGGAAATCATGTACGACGTAAACTCCTGTAGAGGCTGGATTTTTTGTTCCTGTTACTCTTATTTTGAAAGTATGGTTTCCTTGCACAAGGGCTGGACTGGAATAGACCAGGACCTGCCGCACTGGTGTCGCAGAATAAAGATCAATATTTACTTCGGGGCCGTTATCGATGGAAACTGCTGCGATGCCATGGGTGTGGAGCTTTTCATTATACCATTCTATTTTGTTACCTACGAAAGATAAGGTTACCGTGTTGTTTGTAACATTCGAAAATGAAACCGTATTATTGAATAGACCTGGTACGCCAGACGCATGCGGCCATGTTCCCACATAATTGTGTTGATTGTTTCCCGTACCCAGCACAGCGTCATCTATGACTCCAGTTGCGCTTACATTTGCATTTACGGTAATAGCACACGTTGCTATGAATGATCCTTCTTGTGTGGTCGCGGTAATGGTGGCACTACCAGCAGCCACAGCGGTGACTAATCCAGTGGCGTTTACGGTTGCAACACTTGCATTGCTGGTTGTGTACAATACATTTTGATTTGTGGCGGTTGAAGGGCTTACTGTCTTCGTGAGCTGCACGGTGGTAGTTCCGCCGATTGTCAATGTTGAAGTGGCAGGCGATACAGTGACTCCCGTTACGGTTGTATTTGCATTTACGGTAATAGCGCACGTTGCTTTGAATGATCCCTCTTGTGTAGTTGCTGTAACCGTAGCACTGCCGGTAGCCACAGCGGTGACTAACCCAGTGGCGTTTACTGTTGCAACACTTGCATTGCTGGTTGCATACAATACATTTTGATTTGTGGCTGCTGAAGGACTTACTGTTTTTGTAAGCTGCACGGTGGTAGTTCCTCCCATTGTCAATGTTGAATTGGCAGGCGATACCGTGACTCCCGTTACGGTTGTATTTGCATTTACCGTAATAGCGCAAGTTGCTTTGAACAATCCTTCTTGTGTAGTTGCTGTAATCGTTGCATTGCCGGTAGCCACAGCGGTGACTAATCCAGTGGCGTTTACGGTTGCCACGCTCGCATTGCTGGTTGTGTACAATACATTTTGATTTGTGGCTGCTGAGGGACTAACTGTTTTCGCAAGCTGCACGGTGGTAGCTCCTCCCATTGTCAATGTTGAAGTGCTAGGTGATACGGCGACTCCTTGAACAGGTACACTTTCGGAATATACTTTTAGGAAATCATGTACGACATAAACTCCTGTAGAGGCTGGATTTTTTGTTCCGGTTACTCTTATTTTGAAAGTATGGTTTCCTTGCACAAGGGCCGGACTGGAATAGACCAGGACCTGCCGTGATGGTGTCGCAGCATAGAGATCAATGTTTACTTCGGGGCCGTTGTCGATGGAAACGGCCGCGATGCCATGGGTGTGAAGCTTTTCATTATACCATTCTATTTTGGTACCAACAAAGGATAGGGTTACCGTGTTGTTTGTAACATTCGAAAATGAAACCGA
>CAZAHL010000061.1:0-25704 GCA_964484845.1 uncultured Chryseolinea sp.
ATATCGTGTTTTGTATCGATAAAAATTTCCGAGGTCACTAATGGCTTTTGCGTATGCAGGATTATCCTCACCAAAACTGGACTTATAAATGGCGGCGGATTTTTTTAAAAGTTCTTCTACTTTATCTTCTTTGCCCATCACCATATACAAGGCAGCCTGATTACTTAACATGCTGGCAAAATCAGGATTGTTTTTCCCGAGCCGTTTTTCCATGCTTATGTAAATGGCTTCTGCTTCAGGATACTTACCCATTTGGCGATACAACAAGGCTTGGTTAGACAAAAACTTCAAATGGTTCTTCGATTTATTATTTTGCAACTTCTCGGCTATATCAATGGCTTGTTTTAAAACTAAATCCGCCTCCTCAAATCGTCCGATCGTTTGAAAGAGCATGGCTTGATTATTCAAGGCAATGGCGTAGGGCATGGTAGCCAATAAATTGTTTTTCTTAATAATAGAAATAGTAGATTCGAAATCTTTTTCTGCTTCGTTATACTGCGCAAGATTATATTTTAAAACCCCATAATTATTTAGCGATGCGGCCACACTGGTGTTGGTCTCGCCAAATCTTTCTTTTCTCAGTTTTAAAGATTGCGCCGTAAACTCTTCAGCCTGCGTGTAACGTCCCATGGTGGCATAGAGCAAGCCCTGGTTAGATATGGTTTTGAGATACCCCATTTCACCCTGCAAGGAGTCTTGTTCGTAAGTTGATTTCGCTAAGGCAAATTTTCTCTCTGCCAGGGCAAACTTAGAGTTCGCGTACAAAATTTCGCCCACATCCAAATGCATTCTCGCCCGGTCCTTTGCAGAGATCTCAGCACTTTTTACAAAGCCGGCTCCTAAACTTAAGACGGAGGTAACTTTCGCGGCACCTTCTCCCTTCTCTTTTACATCAAACAATCCGGAGTTATCGCTGAGCAGAATAGCGTAATCAAAATCAGTGGAATCAAATTCTGCACGGGCTTTTTCCATATCGCCCATCACTGCGTTTACAACCTTCTCGCGATTTTCTTTGGTGGTAAGTGCTTTTGCTTTGTTTCCGATATCTTTAAAGATCTGAGCCTGCAGATAAAAAGAAGTAAGGGAAATGAATAAAAAAGAGAGGCATCCAGCAGCAACCTTCATGGCCTTTTGATATTTAGGGGGATTAAATTTACGCTAAAACCTGACCGAAGTTTACAAAGGTTCAAATATATATTCAGGGAGGCCTCAACTAAATAGTGTCTGTCTATAAGTAGCGATGATTAAAAATATTTCACGCAAAGTCCGCGAAGGCAATCCGCAAAGACCGCAAAAAAAATTTCTGCGGTCCTTGCTGCCTTTTCTTGGCGAGTTTAGCATGAACCTGACTTTATAGCCTGAAATAGTTCGCCAAGCGGCAGTTGTAAGCCGGCCTAGAAAGGTGCTTCTAGATCCGTGTCCTATCGTTTAAAGTCCTAAAAGCTGTCACTTTCCCGGTAGGCCTTAATCAAAGCAAGCTCGCCTTCTTTTCCGGGTTTAGCATTTCCATGTTCCATGCCCATGATACCGCGGTAGCCTTTGTCGTAGATATATTTAAAAATGTTTTTATAGTTAACCTCCCCCGTGGTGGGTTCTTTACGGCCTGGGTTGTCGCCTATTTGGAAATAGGCAATTTCATTCCAGCACTTTTCAATGTTCGGAATAATATTTCCCTCGTTGCGCTGCATGTGATAAATATCAAACAAGATTTTACAGGATGGGCTATTTACCGCACGACAAAGTTCATAGGTCTGATCGGAAAAACGCATGTATAAATCAGGTGTATCACTCAGCGGCTCCAGTACCATGATCAGTCCATGGGGTTCCAGGATTTCAGCACCCAGCCGAAGGGCATCAATAACGTTTCCTTGCTGAATACCCATCGGTAAGCTACGGTCGAAAAAACCGGGAACTACAGTTAACCATTTCGCATTAATCCGCTTGGCAACCTCTACGCTTTGTTTACAAGTTTTTACAAAATTATCTTTGAATTCTTGCTTTCCGGTTGTCAGTGACGTTTTCCAATTGTCCCCACCATCAATAACAAATACACCCATGGTCATGCCCAGCTTTGCTAAGGTAGTGCCAATCTTGTCTTGTTCTTCCTTCGGGCGTTTGAGCATACCGTTGTCTTCTATTCCCCGAAATCCCTGCTCGTGCATAAATTTTATTTGTTCGACGAAATCCTTCCCGGCATGATTGGAAAACATGCCATCGTGTGGAGCATAATTCAGTTTAAAGGTAGGTTCTGCCGTTAGCGGAAGGGATGGTTTGGACGTTCCACTGCTTAAACCAAATGCATTTCCAATAGCCATTGTGGATGCCGTTGCGGTCAATCCCTGGCGAAGAAAGTTTCTTCTTTTCATATTATTTTTAGGTTCTGGTAGGAGTTGTTTATCAGACCACTTACTGTAGCTGACGCTCATCAACTTTAGTCAATAGTTTCAAATTCGGAAAACATTCCTTGAAATTCTTTTACATTAACAGGTGCTTCATAGTCACATACTTCATTAAACTTCTGCCACAACGCCTGAACAGCCTGGTTGTGATGCGCCGATTTAATTGCATCGGCCGACCTCCATTCAAAGACTTCAATAATAGCTCCATCCGCTGCGCGCATAACGATGGGTTTCCTATCTGTTATCAATTTTTGGGCGTGTAAAACAGGCAAGTGGTCTTTGACCAATTGTAAAAGCTGCTGGTTTTTGCCCGGCTTAGGGCGGTAAACAACGATAACTGTTCTTCCCATGGCGTAAGCTTTTTTTGTGCACAAGTTAAAATTTTCCAGGAAATCCTTAATATCCATCCCTTCGGCCAGACCACTATTCACGGATAACTATTAACCAATAACGATTAGCTATCTTCGCGCCACATGAAACTATACGTCAATCTTGCCCGGGCTGTGATTCAAGCATTGGAAATGATCTTTGAAGAAAAGAAGTATGCCGATAAAGTCATCGAAAAAGTTTTAAAGCAAAATCCCAAATGGGGCGCCCGTGACAGAAGGTTCATCGCAGAAACGACATATGACATTGTGCGGTGGTACCGATTTTTAGAAAACATCACAGAAGCGGAGGAACGCAACTACTGGAAATTGCTGGGAGGATGGTGTGTACTTCAAAATATTCCACTACCTGCGTGGACGGAATTTAAAGATCTTTCAGAAAAAAGAATTCTTGAGCGAAACATAAAGATGAAGTCTATCCGAAGGTTTCGCGAATCTATTCCGGATTGGCTTGATACACTAGGCGAACAAGAATTAGGAAAACGATGGGAAAAAGAACTTAATGCACTGAATGAAGAAGCCCATGTGGTACTGCGGGTAAATACGTTGAAGATTTCCCCCAAAGAGTTACACCGTGCGCTTCATGACACGGAAGTTGAAACGGATTTTCTTGAAAATTTCCCGGATGCGCTGGTGCTGGCAGAGCGTCAAAATATTTTTAGGCATCCTACGTTCAAGGAAGGCCTTTTCGAAGTACAGGATGCCGCATCACAAATTATTGCTCCTTTTTTACGGGTAGATCCGGGTATGCGGGTCGTTGACGCGTGTGCCGGGGCCGGTGGAAAAACACTTCACCTTGCGGCTTTGATGAGAAACAAAGGCCGGATTATTGCGATGGATGTTGAAGGGTGGAAATTAGAAGAGCTGCAAAAGCGTGCGCGTCGGGCTGGTGTAAGCAATCTGGAGACGCGAATTATTGAATCTTCTAAAACAATCAAGAGATTGGAGAATTCTGCTGACCGATTGTTGCTGGATGTACCTTGCTCAGGGCTTGGTGTTCTAAAGAGAAACCCAGATGCTAAATGGAAACTGTCTCCTGAATTTATAGAGAATGTAAAAGAACTTCAGCAACACATACTCCAGGACTACGGAAGTATGTTGAAGAAAGACGGCATGATGGTATACTCAACCTGCAGCGTCCTTCCTTCTGAAAATGAAAAACAAGTCGAAAATTTTCTAAGTAAGAATGCCGATAAATTTGAATTACTTGAACAAAAGTATAGCTGGCCGTCCGAAGGTTTTGATGGATTTTATATGGCCCTGCTTCGAAAAAAATGAACCCGTTGACTATCCAAGGATAGCCCTGGTTGCAGTCAATCCCTGATTTCTCTATCTTCCAAATTCAACTCTAATAACTAGTATTTTGAAATCTCTTTTGGTCATCCTTTTTCTTTCTGTTTTCAGCTTTGAGGTTAATATGCAGGACTTTAAGCCCTATGAGCAAACGCTGCCAGGTTCCTCTATAAAATTCAAGCTGATACCCATTCCGCCTGGTACTTTTACAATAGGAAGTCCGACTACTGAGGCTGGCCATGAGGAGGATGAAAGCCCTCAGAAAAAAATAGAATTGTCTGCCTTTTGGATGAGTGAACATGAAGTGACTTTTGCAGCGTGGGATGCGTTTTTTAAAAACTTAGAGGTGCCTCAGACGAAAGCTATCGCAATAGACGCGGTATCGCGTCCAACCGCACAGTATATAGATCTTACTTGGGGTATGGGGCGTGACGCTAAACACCCCACCAATAGCATGAGCCAGGCAGCAACCATCATGTATTGCAAATGGCTTTATGCCAAAACAGGAATTTTTTATCGTTTGCCGACGGAAGCCGAATGGGAATATGCTTGCCGCGCAGGAACTACAACGGCCTACTCGTTTGGCAATGACATGCAGCGTTTAAAAGAATATGGTTTTTTCAAAGATAACAGCGATGGAAAATTCCAAAAAGTAGGTCAGCTAAAACCAAACGCCTGGGGTCTGTATGACATGCTGGGCAATTTAAGCGAATGGACCTTAGATCAATATGATCCCGCAGCCTATCAAAAGGTTGCCGAAAAAGCGAAAAATCCACTTTCTGCCGTTGGTCCAAGAAATCCTCGTGTTGTGCGCGGAGGTTCGTATCTTTCAGAAGCCAAAGAATGCCGGTGCGGCAATCGAATTGCCTCGTCGGCGGATTGGAATAAACGAGACCCACAGATTCCAAAAAGCCGATGGTGGTTAACGGATGGAATGGGAGTTGGCTTTCGATTAGTAAGACCGTTGCAACAACCGCCGAAGGAAGAGATTGAAAAATTTTTTGCTCAGTACTTAAAATGAATTAGATGGGGAAGCGAACATTAAAATCCTTTGCTTCCCATGAAGAGGCCAACGAGTTTGATTTAAGGGAAGCCAGAAAAACAACGCCTTCAAAGCGAATGGAAATTCTAGCGCATTTAATCGAACTCCAAAAAAAATTGCCTAAACATATTGTCGAGGCCGAGGAGAATGATGTGCCAACTATCAAAAGAGTAAAACGAAAATGAGTTTTTATAAGGAGTTGATTGACGCATTTAATCGCAATCAGGTTCGTTTCCTTGTATTTGGTGGATTCGCTGTAAATTTTTATGGATTTAATCGATACACCGCTGATTTAGATTTATGGATTGATCCATTACCTTCTAATCTTGAAACCCTAAGGCAAAGAAGAAAAAACCCGTTCCAAGCGTCCTAAAGATTTAATCGATGTTGATCAATTAAGGACCTTAAAAAATGACTGAACATAAATTACATATTAACTGAATGCCCTATGAAATCAACAAACGAATCAAACAAAACTTCGCGTCGAGAATTTGTAAAGCAATCTTCTCTTCTGGCGGGTGGTCTGGTGGCTGCACCTCTCATCTCAAATGCAGGCTATTTTAATTCCGTAGATGATACTATAAAAGTAGCTGTAATTGGTTGCGGTGGTCGTGGTACCGGCGCTGCTATGCAAGCATTGTTAACGAAGCAAAATGTAAAACTCGTTGCCATGGCCGATGCATTTCGCGACAGGCTTGACGAATGTTTCAACGCATTAACGTCGGAAGATAACGAAGATGGAAATGTCAAGGCAAAAGTTGCTGTAACTGATGCCACTAAGTTTGTGGGGTTTGATGCTTATACAAAGGCCATCGCCCTCGCTGATGTTGTGATCCTGACAACGCCTCCCGGATTCAGACCAATTCATTTTGCGGAAGCTATTAAACAAGGAAAGCATGTGTTTATGGAAAAACCCGTAGCAACCGACCCTGCGGGCATAAAAAAAGTATTAGAAACTGCGGAACTTGCGAAGCAGAAAAAACTCAACGTAGTGGTTGGACTTCAGCGCCACTATCAAAACTCCTATCGCGAATTATATAAGCGCGTTCAGGATGGTATGATTGGAGAAATTACCTCTGGTCAGGTGTGGTGGAACAACGACGGTGTCTGGGTAAAAAGGCGCGAGCCGGCGCAAACCGAAATGGAATATCAGATGCGAAACTGGTATTACTTTAATTGGTTATGTGGAGATCACATCAACGAGCAGCATATTCACAACATCGATGTGATGAATTGGTTTAAAGGCGGTTATCCTGTAAAAGCGCAGGGCATGGGTGGCAGGCAGGTGCGCACCGGCAAAGAGTTCGGTGAAATATACGATCATCATTATGTAGAATTCCAGTATGCAGATGGTTCGATTATGAACAGCCAGTGCCGCCACATAAAAGGAACGTACGCAATTGTCGATGAACTTTTGGTGGGCACGAAAGGTGTGGTGAAATGCGGGGCAATGCAAATAACAAGCAAAGGAAAAACACTTTATCAATACAATAAGGAGGAGGAAAATAATCCTTATCAAACCGAGCACGATGAACTCTTCGCCGCAATTGCAAAAGGAGAATACAAATTTTCTGACGCTGAAAACGGCGCTAAGGCAACTATGACTGCCATCATGGGAAGAATGGCTACTTACTCAGGAGAAGTGATGGAGTGGGATAAAGTAATAAATTCTGGGCTCAGTATCATGCCTACAAAATTTGCGTGGGATGCCAATCCTCCCACATTGCCGGATGCTAATGGATTCTATCCTATAGCCACCCCGGGATTGACAAAATATTTTTCGTAAGATTTTTTAAAAAAGCGAAGGAGGCCTTAGATGAATTATCTGAGGCCTCTTTTTTTTCTTGGATGTTCAACAAACTTTCAGAACTTTCGGCAAACTCTTGATAGTCTTGAAGCTCATTAATTGGATCCTGCTTAAGCTCTACGCCTTCTGGGTGTTTCTGGTCTTTTCTGTATTTATGATCCTTTTACTTCCTGGAATCATCCTGCCTTTTTTTATGGGTAATAAATTCAGCTGGATCGGTAGCCGGTTCTTGTGGTTGTGGTCCTGGATTTTCAGCATCCTGACCTTTATTCGTTACGAGCTGCAAGGCCGGGAAAATTTTCGCAAAGGTCAATCTTATATTTACATCAGTAATCATACTTCCTTTTTAGACATTCCCGGATTGTGGATCATGATCCCCGGCGAGGTAAAGCCGCTGGCTAAAAAAGAATTGTTAAAAATCCCTGTGTTCGGATGGATAGCTCAATCAGCGTCCATTATTGTTGACCGCTCTAGCGGCGAAAGCCGGAAGAAGAGTCTGGATAAGCTTAAAAGAGTTTTGTCGGAGGGAACATCGATCTTGATTTTTGCTGAAGGCACACAAAACCGTTCGAAAGAAATTTTACAACCGTTTAAAGAAGGAGGGTTCAGGATTGCTGTGGATACCCAGCAACCCATTTTGCCTATGGTGGTCGTTGGTGCGGGACCTCTAATGCCTCCAGGAACAATCAGACTCAAACCTGGAAGGGTTAAAGTTATTGTTGCTCCTGAAATACCCACGGCTGGATTAACGACGCTTGATCTGCCGGCTTTAAAAGAAAAGACATTTGGGGTGATGAAGGAGCTAATTGTAAAAAATCAGTTTCGAAAGGAAACAAGATAGTTCACTGGCCCCGTTCTCTCTTCCAACTGTGGGAACACAATACTTGCTCCGTGCAAAATTGGAAGGAAGGAACAAATCTTCCATTAAAACTCAAACAAGCCTTAAGCTTTTTGCCTTAAGCTTTCCACCTATTCAAATAGTAAACCCGACCGTAACAACAAACGATCTTCCATCCGATGACCATATGCCAGGTCCCGGATAAAATTGAGGTCGCTTCGTAAAGTATTGTTTATCGGTAACATTATTTACATTCACGCGCAACAGAATTTGTTTTGATATTTTCCAGGAAGTGTTGATGTCTAACAATCCATAAGCGGGCACGAGCCCGACAGATCCATTGGATGAAGGAGTCCTCGTGTTTAAGGCATCGGCATAGCTCTCTGCAGTATAACTATAGAGCAGCGAAATACTGGCGCGAGGTAATTTGAAATTTAAACCGTTGCGCGAAATAATTTCAGGAGCACTTTCCACTTTGTTGCCATCTACACTTACATTGCCATCTCCCACCCTGACGAATGCATCGCGGTAGCGCGCATCCATCCACGAAGTAGAAGTAAAAATAGAAACGTTTATTGTTTGGAAAGGCAAAAAATATTCAGCAAAAAATTCGACGCCGGTTGTTAAAGCATTTCCAATGTTTGTTTTCAAGAAATAAAAATCACCGTTCTGATCAGTTTGGTGTAACATCCCCAACCAGTTGTTGTATCGCAGCTGAAATACGCCTACATCCCAGCGAAAGAATTCAGAAGAACCGCGGTATCCAACTTCCAAATTATAACCATCCGCATCTTCCAGGTTGTTGTCAACCCGTTCGAATGTGGATGATGGAACAATATCTTTCAGAATAACGGGGCGATACGCCTGCGACCAGCCGGCATATAAATTCTGATGCTCCGAAAGTTTGTACTGTGCATTTACCCCTGCAAGCACGAATTGATGTTCAATGGTGTTGGGAAGTTGATCCTCAGGATAGTAAGTGATGGACCCACCTAAATCAGACTTTCCAATTTCGACTCTCAACCCCGGGCTCACCGAGAAATTGTCAGTTAGCTTAAAGTTATTCTCCACGAACGCGGCAATGTTATTTGTTTTAAAATGCAAGTCTCGGCCAAACCCTGGTTGCGTTAAGGAAAGATCGTAGTCCGTACCGGTTGTACCTTTGCCCTGTTGTTGACGGTGAAGGTCATTTTTCATGAACTGAACACCCATCACCAAACTGCTGGACTCCTTTAAAAAATCGTATGTATGCAATAGGCGAAGTTCGGAGGTATAACTGTTATAGTGATCAATATCAACCATACGCTGTGCGTAGGTTAATGTTGCCTGATCAATAACATCTTCAACATCGGCAGGTCTATCAAAGAGCACACTTTTTCGGGATCCCAACACAGCCGACGTAAGCCACGTCAATTTTGTACTCTCGCTTAGCCTCCAATCAAGGCTGATAACTGGTATATAAATATCAGGACTGTAATAATTGCGCGAACGGGTGGATTGGCGAGGATCCTCATTAAACTGTCCGTCGTTCAAAGCACCCGGAAGTTGGTGTAGATATTTTGAATGTGAAAATTCTGCCCTTAGTGTGAGTTTATCTGTAGGTCGATACGCAATCTGCACAGATTCTGCCCCCGCATCGGATCGGCTGTTTTCCCGATACCCTTTAGAAATTCGTTTGCTTACGTAGGCATAGTAATCAATTTTTCCCTTGCGTCCACCGACAGCGTTGTATGTGCTCAGCAAGCCGTAGGATCCGATTGAGTTAATAGTTTCAAAACTTATTGCTTTCGTAGTGTCTGCACGCTTGGTGATGTAGTTCAACATCCCGCCAAATTGCGCACCGTATTGCAACGAACCTGTGCCCCTCACCAATTGAATGCGTTCAACAGCTTCCATGGGCATACTGTAATGGCTGGCAGGATACCCGTACATATCCGAATTCGTAATGGCATCATTCATGCGAATATTGAATTCCCATCCCCGGTGTGGATCCAAGCCACGGGTAGCGATGTTCACCTGATTGCCGGTACCATCCATATCGTACACGAAGACACCCGGAATTTTTGCAAAAATTTGTCGCGGAGTTTTCTCCGCGACATTGGCATTGAGTGCCTGGAGATGGATGACCTCATTTTTTTTGCCTGACCAAATGCGTGTACCATCAAGTGATGGAAGTCTTTCCATATCAACTTGCCGATCACTTTGTATAGTAATTTCTTCCAGCCTCCTGGTCTTTATGCTGTCCGCTTGATCTTGAGCTACAATACAGCCTGGCAAAATCATTAAGACAGCATAAAAAACACATTTTGACAAATCAATCTGCTCCATCTTGTTTTGCGAAATTTTCCACGACATGCTCCGCAACATCGTAACCAAGATCGAGCCCAACCATGCAGTCCTTCCGGTAATGAATCCCAGCATACAATCTGGACATCGCTGCCTCTTCTGCCATCGCTTCAAAATCACCAGTATAGGCTGGAAAAAGGTAGGACAATACTCCTGCAGCTGCCGCAGAAAAAGTTGAATGCCCGGAAACATAAGCCGGAAAATTAGGAACTCCTGTTCCCGTTTTTATAGACGGATTCAATTGGGAGGGGCGTGCGTTAAAATAAAAATACTTGGTATCCCAGCATGCGATTGCTGCATTGTGCTCAGCCATATTCAGTAAGGCAAATGCTCGAGCTGCACGCACTTCGCTAAAATTAGCATCGCGGATGTGTTCTGCTGCAATATCATTCCAGTGTCCTGGAGGGGTGTACGTGCCAACACCGTCAGCCCATTTATGTACAATTGCCAAACGTTCGCGGGTAAGGTTTTTAGTATAGCGTTTTACCTCTTCAACTTCCGAATCCATTTCACTCGAGCCTCGCATCGGTGGGGCTGGAGGCCGGATAGCCACAATTTGATCGTATGTCATCTGCCATGGCGTCACTTTGTAAAAAAATGGAAGCATCGGAGGGCGGGCAGGTGTCTCAAGACTCACCCACGCTTCATCACCACGAATTGTTGCGTTATCCTTCAGGGCTTCCCATTGTGCCTTTGTACCAATTGCGCCTCCCATTCCGTCTCCTCTGCCGCGCGTAACGAACAACGCCGCGATGGATTTTCCGAGTGCAAGGCCTGCGGAAATATCGGAAGTTGAAGCCTTTCCAGACCACAGCGCAGCGTTACGTTGCTCAGCAGCTTTTACTGTTATCTTTTCCAATGCCGCAGGGAAAAGAAATTTGAGAAGTTCAGCAGCTGTACCAGACATAACCGCTTCTTCTGACGGATACGCAGGTAAATCAGTTTTAGGTACCAATGCTTCAACATCTGAATCTACGGTATAAGGCGCATCTCTGTTGTATTGATATTTATAGTGCCATGTCGTTTTCATCGCGTCATAAATAGCCGCGCTTACATAACTGTATGCCCGTGCTGCATAGGGGGGATTCGAAAAAGGAAATCCTGGATCACCAAACGGGTTTTCTGCATCGGGAGCGGGGTACGTACCATCTGCTCTGGGGGCGGGTGGAAGGTTATACTCTGCCACCAATTCACGAAATATCTGATTCCAGCGCAATATGCCTCCTCCACTCCAATACTCAATTGACTCGCGTTGTGTTTTAGTAAGTTTGCTTTGCGCGTCTTTAATGGAGGCTAATTCTGCTTTGTAAGCATCGGAGTTTATGTCACTGGGCGCGGGTACTGCAACTTGCGTGGGACCTGTCATAAAGGTCATCGTCCAGGATGCTGCATCTGTGTCAAGATTTGATGGCGTTAAGGGAACAAGTTGTTCAGAATCTTCGATGGTCTTGTCACAACTTGTTACCGCTACTGCGGAGAACAGCAATGTCGAAAGTATAAAAATGTAAAACTTGGATTTCATAGTGTAGCGTTATTGTGGTTTGGCAAAATGGAAAGTGTAAAGTAGTCCTGCCATGAAGGTCGTGGACTGGCCAGCATTCCGGCCCGCAAGGGTATACATGGCGGAGCCCCGGACAGCCATATTTTTGGGTTTGGACAAGTAATACATTACAAGCACACCTGCTTTTTGGAAATTCATTCTGTTAGAAACGAAGGGCATATCTTGTCTGCGGATATCACCGCCTCCCAACGTATTTTGCTGCATGTAATTCAGCTCGGCTTGAAACGCACCTTTCAGATAACCCATACTCACAAATACATCAAATACGTTTGGCATTTTTACCTCATCGCCGTTGTAAAAATCATTACCGTCAAAATACGCAGGCCGATCGAGCGTTGTGTTGCTGCGCCAGGTATATCCACCGGACGCATTTACAAACCAACCCTGCGAAAGTTTAAAATAAGTGGTAAGCCTGTACGTCAGGTTCGTAGTTTGGGTACCCAATGCAAGCGGAAAAAAATCAGGTGTGTAATCGCTTATCGGAGTTGAAAAATTCAGGGCACCCAATGCTCTAAATTCGCTTTTTTCAAAGTTTTTGCTAAAGAAATTATACTTGATCCCGATGGATAAATCCTGAAGACCTTCCATTCCATGCAAAGTGCCCTGGCTGGCCTTTGTTTTAACATAGGGCAACATGGCAATCACATTGATCTTATTAGTGATCCCGTAATTACCAAACCACATCAGGCTTTGCGTGGTCACTTTGCCAATGTTTCCATTATCACGCTTTAGTTCCCCCTCCCAATAGTCGGTCCATTGATCGTGAGAGTACATAAAGCCGGTACAGAAATCTTTCTTTGGCATCATCAAGCCGTCGGTGAGTGTTTGCGCGGAGACCGAAGCAAACATGCCAATTCCCAAAAGGAATAGTAAAGTTTTTTTCATAGAAATACGTTGGAGTTAATACTAGTTTAAAATTGCAGACTGCAAGCGTGCATCCGCCAAGATTGCACGTTGACAATAGAACATGGGTCACCTCAATGGGTAACGTCTTATATCAGGCGATGAATTTTTTAGGAGGAGGCGAGTTAATGGAACGATCAGCATTTAACAGATCATAGTTTTTAGTCGCAAAATCTATCGAATAGTTCCAACCCTCAGTAAAAGTCGAAATTGAAATTTTTGAAGGCAGAAAGTCTTTAATAAAATTATTTTGTGTGTTGCTGCTATGTTTCCCATCAACGGGTTTGTCAGTGAAAGTCTTCACATAATCCGTAAGGGCTTGCTTCATTTGCGTGCTGGCATAGTCTTTAATACAAACTAGGTACAACGTATCGCTTTGTAACTTTTGTTTTATCAGGCGATAGAATTCTCCACGGTGCTCTACCTCTCCATCAATCCTTTCATATTCGGTATCCGCCTGATAAGGAATTGAAATGGGTATTTTAAGGGTTATGGTTTCCTCTGTAGAATATTGCTCGTTGTCAAGCCGCTGAACGAGGTCTTGTTTGGATTTATAGCGTAACCCAATAAATAATCCATAGAACCCCAATGCATTAAACAGGAGAAGAGCGATTAATAATATTGAAATGATCTTTTTCACGGGCTCGAAATCCGAGCATAGGTAAGAAAAAAAAGGTAAACAATCAATCACCGAAAATGTTACCCCACCCTTTACTTCCTCCTTTAAGCAGATAAACTTATCTAAAGTGGCAGGTAAACGATTTTTTTTGTTTCAAAAAATTCTTCCTGAAAATAGTCTGAAATATCAAAAATTTGATGGGGCTTTTTGAGTTCAGCAAGTTCTTCATCCAGGTCGCCACCTTTTAGGTAAAGGATGCCATTGTATAATTCGTGCATTGAATCCTTTTTAATTTTCCTGTTGACCCAACTATAAAATTCTTTTAACCTTGTCACAGCACGGCTAACAATGAAATCATATTCACCTTTTATTTGCTCCGCCCGAACTTGCTCTGCTTTTACATTTTTTAAGTCTAAAGCTTCTGCAACATTTTTTACTACCGTAATTTTTTTGCCAATAGAATCCACCAAATGAAATTGCGTTTCCGGAAAAAGAATGGCCAATGGAATCCCCGGGAAACCTCCTCCCGTTCCTACATCTAAAATTTTGGATCCGGCTTTGAATGAAACAATTTTAGCAATCGCTAAGGAATGCAAAACATGATTAATGTAGAGATTATCAATATCCTTTCTGGATATGACGTTGATTTTTTCATTCCAATCCTTGTATAAATTGAAAAGCTTTGTAAACTGGATTTTTTGCGAATCAGGAAGGTCCGGGAAGTAATGAAATATTATATCGCTGCTATTCAATCTTTCAATCTTTCAATCTAAATATGATCACGCTTATTCTTAACCATCTCAAACATCAGTTCGCGTGCACGATGAAGCTGGGCCTTTACTGTTCCTAATGGAGCATCTAACTCTACCGCAATTTCCTCATACGACAGCTCACGAAAATATCGCAAGCGAACCAACTTCTGATATTTTGGAGGAAGCTTGTCAACAAATATTTGAATAAGCTCTGCTTTTTGCAATTTGATGGTCTCTTCCTGAGGATCTAAATTTTCATCCTCTACATCAATAGAAACAGACTGGCCGTCATCGTCCGTGAATGTGTTTTCTATGCTTAATGTATTGAGTTTTTTCTTGCGTATAAAATCAATGGTGTTATTGGTAGCAATCCGAAACAACCACGTGCTGAAAGTAAAATCTTTTTTAAAACGATGGAGGCTTCGGAACGATTTTGCGAAAGATTCTATGGTAAGGTCTTCGGCATCATCCACATTTCTCACCATTTTGAGGATCATGTGGTAAACAGGCCTTTTATAACGCTGAAGAAGTTTAGCATAGGCTTTATCATCACCACCAACAGCCAAATCTATCAACTTAAAATCTTCCAGTGCTTTAGATGAAAACCTGTTTTCTAATTCTTCCATCGTACTTTTTTTGTAGCTAGCGCTATCATGCCGGTGACAAGATAATAAAAGGCATAAATAAAATCTAAAAAAGGCACGGTCCAAAGCTCAACCTTTTGGCCAAGTTTCTTGGAAGCAATGTTTGCGGTGATCGTCAAAATAATCAGACGCAGAACTAATAATCCTAAAATCAAATAATAACGATCAGAAAAAAAAGCCAGCGGGATTCCCATAAACCAGGTAAGCAGCGCCGAAATTGCAAACACCCCGAGCATAAGCCGGTGACCAAACCGATAATATTTTCCGACCGAGAGATGTCGAATCTTTTGATTGAAAAAAGAGCTGAAGGTCGTTTTCGGAAACGAAGTGACAATGGAATCGGGATCAATACATAAGGCCGTATTTTTCTTCCGAGCGTGCTGATTTACAAATAAGTCGTCATCGCCTCCAGTAACTTTTATAAGATTATTAAATCCTTTTACTTCTAAAAATTTTGACCGTCTGTAAGCCAGGTTTCGTCCTACACCCATGTATGGAATGCCCAACAAGGCAAACGATACGTATTGAATCCCGGAAAGAAGGGTCTCAAATCTGATAAATGAATTCAGGAACCCGGGTATTGATTGATAGGGTGAAAATCCCAGAACAAACTGCGTATCAGTGCTGAAATGTTTCGCTACCGAACTGATCCAATCTTTACTATTGGGTCGGCAATCGGCATCGGTTAATAAAACCCATTCATATTTTGCAGCCTTAATGCCGAGGGTAAGCGCGTATTTTTTTGTATTAAATAAAGGCGGCGTTCGATTAACATGGACCATTCGAAGACGGTGATCGATGGCTGTTTCCTTAAGCAAAAGATCAAATGTCCCATCGTTAGAGCGGTCGTCTACAATGATAATTTCAAATTCAGAATGGTTTTGCGATAGTAGGATTGGAATTAACTCCTTTAAATTTTGTTCTTCATCATGAGCACACACAATGACAGATACAGGGAGGGCTTGCCCGGGTTTCTTAGCAATATCTTTCGACAGCGCTATTAAATAAAGGATGAAGTAAATGATCTGTACTCCGCCAACGATATAAAAGATATATTCTAAGACTTCCAAGGACTAGTTATTTTCCAACAAATATAGAGTTCGGCCTGAACGAAGAAAGAACTTTTAGTTGGAACACGTTATAAATTCGGGGCATCACAAAAGATGATTGATTAAATTAACCGCTTTCCAACGAAATCAAGAAAAAATAAAGTACCCGAAAAATTGAAGGACCAACATCCAAATATAATAATGTTTCCGTACACATACGTAGTGTGCCCGAAAACATCACTAAATTAATCGGATGATTTTGTTTATTTCATCGGAAAATTTTGATTCATTTGAGTTATGGATATAGGAAAGAACATCAGAATCAAAGATATCGCCAAACTGGCGGGAGTTTCGGTGGGCACTGTTGATCGCGTGATTCACAACCGCGGCCGGGTATCACAGGAAGCTCTCATGAAGGTGACTGCCGTGATGGAGCAGATTGACTACAAACCTAATCTGATCGCCCGTACGCTTGGATCAAACAAAAATTATCGAATAGCTGCACTTATCCCAAATCCTCAGCAAGATCCATACTGGTCAAAATCCAATTTAGGTATTTTACAGGCTCAGTCTGAATGGGCCCAATATGGTATTAACATCGACTTGCATGTGTTTGATCTTTTTAACAAAGATTCCTTCCTTGCAACGGCACAAGAAGCTATCGAGACCAAACCCGACGGGATTGTCGTTGCTCCTATTTTTTATCATGAAGCTTTGCCCGTTTTTGAATTATTAAAAAAGGAAGGGATACCCTATGTTCTTTTCAATACCAATATCCCCGAGGCAAACCCACTGAGCTTTATTGGACAAAACTTAAATGAAAGCGGACGAGTTGCTGCCCAATTATTACATTTCGGCCAACCAGACCCAGGGACCTTCGCTGTTCTTCATCTCGATGAAGATATTCATGACGCGCTTCATTTACTGGAAAAGGAAAAGGGGTTCCGCGAATATTTTAATACGAATGGCAAATCCAAATTTGAAATTGTTGCTTTTAATCTGAATCCCAATGACCCTTCGTGGGAAAATCAATTGATTCAACTTCTTAATAATGAGAGCTTAAAGGGGATTTTTGTGTCTACCTCCAAAGGTTCGGCGGTGACGGCAGCGTTTTTAGAGAGTCAGGGAAAGAGTCACATTCGCTTGATTGGGTACGATCTGTTGGAAGAAAATTTAAAATATTTGAAAACAGGAACCATTGATTTTTTAATTCATCAAAATCCTAAACGCCAGGCATTTTTAGGAATAAGCCACCTGGTCAACCATTTGATGTTCAAAAAGTCCATACCTCAGCAAGAGCTTTTTCCTTTAGAGGTTATCACAGAACAAAATCTGAGTTCGTATCTGAACTCTGGCTTGCATTGACAGGCAACTGAGTTTGGAAAAAAAATGTAAACCAAGGGAAGGATCGTAGCAAAAATTAACTGCTATTCAGTCTAACAATATCAATCTATAAACATGTCGATCTGAGATTCCTATGGATTCTGCTGACAGAGCGGTATTTTTGCGCGTTTATGAAATTCCAGCTGATATGTACTGACACAAAATCAAATGCAAGGGTAGGCGTTCTCCAAACTAGTCATGGAGAAATAGAAACCCCGATATTTATGCCGGTGGGTACTGCTGGTTCTGTAAAAGCCGTTCATCAACGCGAGCTGGAGAATGATATTCACGCAGAAATTATTCTCGGAAACACCTATCACCTATATCTCCGGCCCGGCGTTGACTTGCTGGAGAAAGCGGGGGGATTACACAAGTTCAACGGCTGGAGTAAGCCCATTTTGACGGACAGCGGTGGATATCAGGTTTATTCTCTAGGAGCTAATCGTAAAATCACCGAAGACTCTGTTCTTTTCAAATCACACATTGACGGATCAAAACATATTTTTTCACCTGAAAATGTCATGGATATACAGCGATCCATTGGAGCCGATATCATCATGGCTTTCGATGAATGTACTCCCTATCCGTGTGAATATGACTATGCCAAAAATTCAATGGGTCTTACCCATCGATGGCTTGGACGTTGTATCGATCGCATCAATTCAACGGAACCGAAATATGGTTATGAGCAAAGCTTGTTTCCGATTGTACAGGGAAGTACCTATAAAGACCTCCGGGAAAAATCGGCAGAATTTGTTGCTGGAAAAAACCAGTCTGGAAATGCCATCGGAGGGTTATCAGTTGGAGAGCCCCATGAAGATATGTACGCCATGACAAGTCTTGTGTGTAGTATCTTACCGACAGACAAGCCACGATATTTAATGGGAGTAGGTACACCTGAGAATATACTGGAATGTATCGCCTTAGGAATAGATATGTTTGATTGTGTGATGCCTACGAGAAATGCCCGAAACGGCATGTTATTTACGACTGAAGGTATTATAAACATTCGAAATGAGAGATGGAAAGATGACCTCTCCCCGATTGATTTGGAACTGGGAGGATATGTTAGCACCTTTCATTCCAAAGCGTATTTACGTCATCTGATCATTAATAAAGAGATTTTAGGAGCGCAAATTGCTTCTATCCACAACCTGACCTTCTATTTATGGTTAGTAAAAGAAGCGCGAAGACAGATAATAGAAGGTAGCTTTGTGGGGTGGAAAGAACGTACCGTAAAGAAAGTTAGTCGCAGGATTTAGTTTCAAGTTTCGAGTTTAGAGTTTCGAGTTGAAGTCCTTGACGGGCGCAATCCTTAGCTAAAGACCGACACTCGAAACTCTAAACTCGAAACCCGAAACCGGGAGAGTTTAAAGTTGACATCCTCTATGGCCGCAATCCTTACGTAAACACTGAAACCCGAAACTAGAAACTCGAAACTTATTTGAAACTCCTCGATAAATATATCCTCAAGACTTTCCTCATCACTTTTTTCTTTGTGGTGCTGATTCTGCTTTCGGTAATTACGGTGATCGATCTTACGGATAAGATGGATAAGTTTTCAAAAGCAGAGTTAAATGCAGGTCTAATTCTAGGATACTACCTCGACTATATTCCATGGATCGGTAGTTTATTGACGCCCATCACAATTTTTATTGCAGCTGTTTATGTCACTTCTCGAATGGCTGGCCATACTGAAATTGTTGCTATGCTAAGTGCCGGCATCAGTTTCAGACGAATGTTTGTTCCCTATTTTGTCGGCGCCACGCTAGTAGGTGGAATTAGCTTTGTATTGAATGGATGGATCATCCCAAATTCTAATAAATCACGTCTCGAATTTGAAATGCAATACCTCAAAAGCAAATACTATTTTGAAAAACAAAATATTCACATCCAGGTGGCATCCGACACCTATCTGTACTTGAAAAGTTATAATAACAACAATGAAACCGGTTATCGTTTTACGTTGGAAAAGTTTGATAACAACAGGCTGATAGAAAAGCTGACAGCTGATCGAATTCAATGGGACTCCATTAAACAAAAATGGACCATGCACGATTGGGCTGTGAAAAAAATCGAAGGGATCTTTGAAACTCCTACCCGGCCCGAAACAGTCCCTGGATTTGAGGTTTCAAAGGTTACAACCCAAACCAGTTTCATACGATCTGGCACTACAATGGACACAGCGTTGGTGATTCATCCCAAAGAATTTGAGAGCGATTACCGGAAGTATGACGGCCTGACTTTAAATGAATTGAATGACTACATCCGGACGCTTCGGGCGCGAGGCTCCACAGGAATAGAACTTTATGAAGTTGAGAAATTTACCCGTTATACATCTCCGTTAACTATTTATATACTGGTGTTTATGGGGGTCATTGTATCATCACGCAAAAGTCGTGGAGGAACCGGTCCGCAGATAGCGCTTGGGTTCCTCCTATCTTTTATTTTTATTTTATTTTTTACACTCTTCAGAACGTTTGCCGAAAATGGTTCCTTACCTCCTGCCATTTCCGTTTGGATACCCAATATTGTTTTTGGTATTATTACAATTGTCATGTATAAATACGTTCCGCGTTAATGGCTACGCGCGCTGATTACTTTAAACTTCATTTCATCGTTTTTCTCTGGGGCTTTTCAGGTATCCTCGGAAAACTCGTCATTATTCCAGCCTACGAAATGGTTTTTTATCGCACATTACTTTCAGCGGTGGGCTTAGGCATAGTAATGTTGTTTATAAAAGAGAACTTTAAGGTAACACCAAAAGCCTTTATTCATCTAATTTTCATTGGCTTTATTGTGGCCGTACATTGGTTGGCGTTTTTTGCTTCTGCGCGCGTGGCCAACGTTTCAGTAAGTCTTGTGGGATTCGCGACCAGTTCATTGTGGACGGCATTGCTTGATCCCTTATTTAATCGAAATGCTATCAAGAAGTTCGAAGTAGGTTTAGGTTTGATTGTGATGGTTGGTCTCTATATCATTTTTTCCTTCAACTTCGAATATCAGCTAGGACTTTTGTTGAGTGTGCTGGCAGGATTCACGTCGGCGTTATTTTCCATTTTTAATGCAAGGATGGTACAACGCAACGCTGCATTTACGATAAGCTTTTATGAAATGATCGGAGCGTTCATTTTTCTCGCTCTATTTTTACCAGTCTATAAACTTACCTGGGCTACGAACGAAACCTTGCAGTTGATCCCATCGGCTATGGATTGGATCTATATGATTATACTAACAACCGCCTGCTCCATATACGCCTACTCCACGGCCATTGAGCTTATGAAAAAGATAAGTGTATTTCTGATTCAGCTTACCTTAAATCTCGAACCGGTCTATGGTATTATTATGGCTGTGATTATTTTTGGAGCCGAAGAAAAGATGGGTTTGAATTTTTATCTGGGTACTCTTATTATCTTATGCGCGGTGTTGTCCTATCCGTTTTTGCGCAAACGGTATGATCGTCGGCTTACAGCCGTTCCATGAGTTGAAACATGACAAGTCAAAGATATCCACTCCAATATTGGTTGCCCGCAAATTCGAACCGAATATCGATTGCTTCCTCAAAAATTCCATAAACTGCAGATCCCGATCCGCTCATACTTGCGTAGGAAGCTCCTGACGAGTACAATTTTTCCTTTAGAGATTTGATAGATGGATATTTTACAAATACAGAATCCTCGAAATCATTGTGCAGGAAATTTTTCCACTGCCTGACCGGATATTGCGTAATATTCTTTTCAATTGAATCATGCGGTTCGCGAGGTGTAATTCCTTTAAAGGCATCTGCGGTAGAGACATGAACATCGGGTTTTACTACGATTAAGAATTTTCCTTTTAAAGACAGCGGTATTTCCTTCAAAATTTCTCCTCTTCCTTCACCGAGCATGGCCTTGTCCTGAATAAAGAACGCGCAATCGCTTCCAAGCCTGGCAGCATATTCTATCAACAAGGACGATGAGAGTTTCAAATCAAAAAGCTCATTTAATAACCTAAGTGTATAGGCAGCATCGGAGGATCCTCCTCCTAATCCAGCACCCGAAGGAATAACTTTGTGCAAATGAATTTTCACGGAACTCAAATCAAGATCCTTCTTCAACAAGGTATATGCTTTGACGCAAAGATTTTCTGAAGAAACACCGGGAATAAAATTACCCGAAGAAGTAAACTCAAATTCATCAGCGTGAATAACCTCCAGCACATCCATCCACGGAACAGGATAGAAACATGTTTCCAAATTATGATAACCATCAGGCCTTTTCGAAAGCACCGATAACCCAAGGTTTATTTTGCAGGGAGGGAAGGCTACCATTCGAGTTTAGAGTTTCGAGTTTAGAGTTTCGAGTGAGGCGCAAGCTTGAGAGTTCGTACTTGTTTTCGAACAGGCGCACTCGAAACCATAAACTCGAAACTCGAAACTATTTTGTAAGCCGATCCATTAGTTCTTGCGTAATGCCCGATGTAGAAAATCCTCCGTCGTGCATTAGATTTTGCATCGTCACCATGCGCGTGTAGTCAGAGAAGAACATGGTGATGTAGTTAGCGCAATCTTCCCCTGTGGCGTTGCCAAGGGGTGACATCATTTGCGCATAGTCGAAGAATATATCAAAGCCTGAAATACCCGCCCCGGCCGTTGTTCGTGTCGGTGATTGAGAAATCGTATTAACCCTGACCTTTTTTAGTTTGGCAAATCTTGCCCCATAGCTTCGCGCAATGGATTCAAGCATCGCCTTTGCCTGGGCCATGTCTGTATAATCAGGATAAGAGCGTTGGGATGCAATGTAACTGAGAGCCAAAATAGATCCCCATTCATTCATAGCGTCTAACTTTTCGACCGTTTGCAATACTTTGTGAAATGAGAGCGCTGATATATCGATGGTTTTCAGATACCAGTCGTAATTCATATCTCCGTATTCTTTTCCTTTTCGAATGTTAGGGCTCATTCCAATAGAATGAAGAACAAAATCAAGTTTACCTCCGAGTACCTCTATTGATTTAGTCACGAGTGTGTTCAGCTCCTGCTCTGAGGTAGCATCCGCAGGAATTACTTCTGCATGGCACACACTTGCAAGTTCATTGATCTTGCCTAAACGCAAAGCGATTGGCGCGTTGGTAAGGGTGAATATGCCTCCCTCTTCTTTTACTTTCAGCGCTGTTTTCCAGGCGATGGAATTTTCATCAAGCGCACCGAAAATGATACCACGCTTACCTTTCAATAAGTTGTTGCCCATAATTATTCTTATAATTAAGTAAAGGGCACAATAATACGAATCTTGATTGGAATAGCACAGTAAAAGCTTCTTCCCAAATACTTTTTCAAAGAGCTCTGAATAGCCATTTAGCAAGCCTAATAGGGCTAAAAGAATGACCTCTTTGTAGCTTGAATTCCGGGAAAATTTGTTATATTTCCTTATACCAAATCACTATTCTTATGGAAACCACGTCTAGCTTTTTTAGCTCGTGGGACCAATACATGTACATCGGAACCGCCGTTTGTCTGATAACGGGTGTATTGCTCCTTCTCTATCATGAATTCAGAGTTCTTAAGTTAAAAGATTACAAAGAGAAATACGACTACGTGAATTTACACGAGATCCGCTATTTCTGGTACTCCATTATTGCATTTATAGGAGCGGCGGCAATTTACTCCAACTCAATTGCCACGGATAAAATTCTCAGCGAAGGTATTCGTTGGTTCTACGTTCGTATGTTTATTACCGCCAGCTTCGCCGTGATTGCTTACAATGCTTTTTTCAGTTTGGTAAGAATTTATTATCCTCGACAACTCGAAAAAAGGTTAACTAAACTACGCAACACGCCGCGACTTTCTCCTGCTGGAAATACCATGCGCAAACTCAGCGAGTCTGAAGAGGAACATCATCTAGAAGAATTCCAAAAATCGGCTGAAAATATTCACTCCATTGACTATGATATTTGGCTGGATGAAAAGACTGGATTTAAAAAAATCGAAAAATACCATGCTTATCAACATGCTGAAGAATGTTCTGAGTGCGGATATTTTACCATGAAAATTGAGGCCGAGGAAATTGAAGAAGCACCCACTCCAACGGAACAAGGGCTTTTATTAAAACATTATAAATGCAGTTATTGTGGTCATCGTGAACAGCAGGAAGTAGTCGTAACAAACCTTTCTGCCAACATTGCCTAATCACTACGTTAGCTAAAATTAAAGCACAATAAACTTCCAGATTGTGCATACTGCCTGGATAATTTAAAAATTATCCAGGCAAGAGTTATTCACAGCACAGCCATATCAATTATATTGGCGTGCTTTTATGGCTTTATTACCTTCACAACCCATCGGCGTTTTTGATAGCGGTATCGGAGGGCTTACTGTAGCCCGCGCCATTCGTCAATTGTTACCTCACGAAAGTATGATTTACTTCGGCGACACGGCCCATTTACCGTACGGCGACAAATCGGAGGCGGCAATACAGGCGTACTCTATAAAAATAGCCGATATTTTAGTGCGGAAAGGCTGCAAAGTAATTGTCATCGCCTGCAACTCAGCATCCTCTGCTGCTTATGAACTTTTAAAGGAATACGTTCGCAAAGACATTCATATCATTAATGTGATTGACCCGATGGTTGAATTAGTCTTGCAAGAATTCGGAGGAAAAAATGTAGGGTTGATCGGTACGAAAAGAACAGTGCAGTCAAATGTTTATGTACGTAAAATAGAAGAAAGCAACAAGGGCATTCATCTGCACTCTTTGGCTACGCCGTTGCTGGCGCCGATGATCGAAGAAGGGTTCTTTAACAACCAGATAAGCCATGAGATAATTGCTCAATATTTATCGGACGAATCATTAAAAAATATTGAGGCACTCATTCTTGCCTGTACTCACTACCCACTCATAAAAAACGAAATCAAAAATTTGTATCAAGGCAACATGGCAATCCTCGACTCGTCTGAAGTTATTGCAAAGGCCCTCAAAGAATACCTTAACGATAAGTGGTTATTAAATGAACAAGGTATACCGAAACATCAATTTTTAGTTTCGGACTATACGGAGTCCTTCGAGGCTGCTGCACGCATGTTTTTTCATGATACGGTCGTGTTGGAACGTCATCCTTTATGGAACTAATATGTTGAGGATGTAACGTTTTTGATAAAAGAGCAGTAATCAACACAAATAATTTTCTCAATTTGGGGGCATTTAGTAGCCAAGAACCCAGCTCCGTTGACCACATTACTATTTATACTACCATTCTTATTGTTCTACACAGTGTTAGCGATCTATGCTGAACGCAAGATCTCTGCCTTCATTCAAGATCGGATGGGGCCTATGGAGGTAGGGTATTATGGCATCGCTCAAACGATCGCCGACTTGCTAAAGCTTATTCAAAAGGAAGATATCATCCCATCAAAAGCTGATTCACCGCTCTTCAAAATTGCACCGCTTATCATTTTCACATCTGTTTTCGCCGGATTTGCAGTACTGCCTCTTTCACCATCGTGGGCTGGTTCGGGTATAGCCTCAGGTTTGTTTTTTCTCCTTGCCATTATTTCACTAGATGTTATTGGTATTGTAATCGCGGGGTGGAGCTCTAATAATAAATACAGCATGCTGGGCACTATGCGTTCGGCAGCACAGATTATTTCATACGAAGTTCCCCTTGGCCTTAGCGTTCTGTGTGTATGCATGGTCTGCCAAACCCTAGACCTTCAAGAAATTTCATTCCAACAAAGCATCTTTCATAAGCATTCACAATATTTATTTGGCATTAAATCATTAGGGCTTGAAACGAGTTCGATCGGCGGGATTTTTACTTGGAATGTCTTTCGCATGCCACTGCTATTTGGAGCGTGGATCATCTTTTTCATTGCATCACTCGCAGAGTGTAACCGCGCTCCTTTTGATTTACCAGAAGCGGAATCTGAAATAGTAGCCGGGTTTCAAACTGAATATTCCGGTTTTCGTTGGGCCATCATCATGCTCGCCGAATATGGAATGATGCTTTTAGTAAGTATATTAGGGGCTGTATTATTTTTTGGTAGCTGGAGTACGCCCTTTCCAAACATTGCCTCACTGAAATTGGCGGATTGGACAAGCGGATCACCTGGTACGGTAGCTTCTACCCTTTGGGGGATTTTTTGGTTGGTGAGCAAGTCTTGGTTTTTTGTGTCTATGCAAATGTGGGTTCGCTGGACTTATCCTCGCCTTAGAGTAGATCAATTGATGGACTTATCCTGGAAATATTTAACACCATTGGCCTTAGTGCTCGTAATCTTATGCGGATTTTGGAAAATAATTTTTATTTGAAAACGGCATCGTATTTCAAGTATCTCCTGATCTTTTTTGTACTCTGTGCATTTCAAACTAATGCCCAGCGTAAATTAGATAGTCTTCAGGCGGCACTACAAAATGATCTTCCAGATTCAAGCCGTACTAAAGTATTGGTAGCGCTCTCAGAAGAATACCAATATGTGGATGTCGCCAAGAGCAGATCTCTCAGCGAAGAAGCTATCACGCTCGCAGAAAATACCAACCTTCCCTATCTGAAAGCCATCGCTTACAAGAGCATGGGGTCTATGTATAGGGTAAGCGGTGATTATAGTTCAGCGTTGAAACTGGATAATATGGCCCTAGAATCCAGCCTTATAGCGAGCGATACGTCAATGATCGCCCGCGCATACAACAATGTCGCACACGACTATCA
>CAZAHL010000062.1:0-25579 GCA_964484845.1 uncultured Chryseolinea sp.
ACAGGCCTTCAAAAACCAACTCCGCCTTTCGGCTTAACCCGAACTCAGGTTATCATCTTGATTTTACCTATCCGAATCATCCCGGTCATTTATGGTTTCTTGGTAATCTCTTTGTCTATGTAGTGGTTCTATCACCACTTTTCTTTTATTTAAAAAGAAATTCAGATAGGAAGATCGGTGTCGCAATAAAAAAGATCTTGAGCCATCCCTTGGGATTGCTGGCAGTAATGTTCGCTTTCATCGCAGAAGGATTGCTCGTTGAACCTAACCCATACGAATTGTATGCTATGACCTGGCATGGGTTCTTCCTCGGATTGCTGGCATTTTTCTTCGGCTTTTGTTTTGTGTTGAGTGGAAGTTCTTTTTGGGAGATGATGCTAAAATGGCGCTGGCTATTCTTGTCCCTAGCTATTCTACTTTTTATACTTCGGATAACGCAAATCCCGCAGTATGCACCCCGTTACATTTATTTGTGGGTTGCCGAATCTCAATGCTGGATTTTTTCGGTTTTTGCATTTGGCTACAAATACCTGAACCATCCAAGTAAGGCGTTAACCTATTTAAGTCAGGCCGCTTATCCAGTATACATTCTTCATATGATTTTTTTATATCTGGGATGCGTGCTCATATTCAGGTTAGAAATTGGGGCACCCGTTCAATTTATTTTACTCCTGTTGTTTACAGGAGTCGGATGTTTTACGGCGTATGAACTGATAAGAAGAGTAAACATTATCAGACCGTTATTTGGTTTGAACATGAAAGGCTCTGCGAAGGAAGGAGCTTGAGTGTTTATTGAGTAATTGCGAATTTTAAATTTAACGTTGATGTATACTCGATATGATTCTGTTTTATTCGAGAATTAGTTCAACGGTATTCCAAACCAAGTCACTTTGCGGTCATAAAGCAAAGATCTTCGCCCGGACCTTCCTTTACTAAAATAAACTTTTAGCCAGTTTTGCTGAAGTGTCACTTGAGCTGATGCATCATCAACCGCATCAGTGAGCTGAATTATCATATTTTTAAGGTTCACGTCGGTGGTGTTGATCTGTTCTAATTTTAGTTCGACTTCGTTAAGTTTTATAGAGGAGGTATCTATCATGTTTTGAATATCAATATCAGCTTTCTGAGGTGTAAATTGTCTATTCCTATAATCGATAAACTCATTTAAACGCTTAACACCGTTATTATAATCGACAACCGCAGCGTTGTATAGATTAACGGCTTTGCTCTGTTTGCCATGCTCAATTTCTAGCTTAATATGCTGCAGTCTATCAAAAATCAATGAATTTTTTATTCCATTTTTTTCAATTCTACGCGCTGAGGAAACCAATTGTTCTGTATGATTTAACCCCTCATAAACGTGAATGGAGTCAATGAAATTAAAATAAGCCTTCGACTTATTTTCCTGTGTTTTGCCTTCGTAAAATTCTTGATTAGTTATTGGGTAGTTCAGAAATTGCCAGAGGTAATCAAAAGGCATATGGGATTTGATGAGCGTTGAGGGATTTGTCTTGTAATAGTCGTTATTAATCTTCCTGATAAATTTTGCTTCGTCAAAGTAGCCGGAGCCCCACGTAGGATCGAAAAGATACCATACGCTGTCTACTTGGGCGGCACACCATGCATGAGGGATGTAATCTGCAAATCCATTCTGTTGTGTGTAGCCTTCGACCACAAATGCTTTAATTCCCGATTTTGAGCAAATGTCATTAAACAGCGCCGCGTAATTTTCACAAATACCTTTTCTTGTTTTTAAAGGCTTTGCAATTTTTTCTTCTTTTTTTTCATAGAAGTTCATTGCATACATATTATCCACATCATATTGAATATTTGTTGCGACCCAAATAAATATTGCTCGCGTTTTATCCTTCTCGGTTTGAAAGTTTGTTGTGATGTATTTTGCAATGTTGTCCGTGGTTCTGGATAACGAATCAGGGAGTTGTAAAGCTTTTTTATCAGTCGCCAAATACTCCTTGATAGTGTTTTTTTGAGCAAAAGTTGTTTGTGTAATTAAAATGAGGATAACTAGAAGCCTTGCTTGTTTCATTAGTCGGTTTGTTTGTCGTCTTAATAGCTTGCCAACAGCTGTTTATACATTTAGTAGCGAGTTAATACAGATATCTAATCAAAAATGGTGATATATAAACTTGCACAATTTAAGAAGTTTCTGAAAACAGTCGTGACTTATACACTTTTATGGCATCCAAGGGTTTCGTCGTAGATCTAATTTCATAAGTCCTTCATTGTATCCATCTAGTGAGCAAAAAACAAATTAATGACACTCTGTATATAAAACATATTCGACTGAAAAGAATGCATTAAATTACCTGCGGAATTTGAGATGACAATGGCTCCGCTATGTAAAATATCATTCTAAGCAGCGGCGGATTCTTGGCAAATCATTGGGGGAGGCTCATCTTTGCAGTTGAGACCATTCTTAGGAAAGGAAAATCGACAAATTTGGTTCGAACTGCGTACCGTTCGAAAACGATTCTCCTGCGGCCGGCAATGAAATTAATAGATGTATTGGATGACCACGGCAGGAAACTTTACATAGAGGGCCATGACGTAGAAATGATTAAATTCGTTTGAATACCTTTCACAAACGGAAGAATTTCGAGCTATTTTCCCTATGCCGGCGACTGCATTAGGTCAAATCCTAAACTGTCTCAGAACCCTGGCTATGAGGTTTGTAATTACCTTTTAAAGAAGAAGGCAAGTAGTTTTGTTATTACCTGCCTTCTTTTTTTTATTTTTCAGATTCGTATAAAACGTGATGCAGAGACTAGTGATTTTTTCTTTCGTTCTTTTTTCAGCGTGTACTCAATCTGCGGACGAAAGCAGGTATACGAAAAATCCGAACGCGCTTTTTAAAAGCCTGGACGCAAAGGAAACAGGAATTGATTTCACTAATCAGGTATCAACAACCGATGACCTCGATGTTTTTCGGTATCGGAATTTTTACAACGGCGGAGGCGTTGGCCTCGGGGATTTTAACAATGATGGTCTTACCGATGTATTTCTGATATCTAACATGAATTCCAACAGATTATTTTTGAACAAAGGCGATTGGAAATTTGAAGACATTACGGAATCCTCAGGTATCAAAGGCACGAAAGCGTGGTCAACAGGAGTGAGTATCGCAGATGTCAACGGTGACGGTTGGCTGGATATTTACGTAAGTAACGCTGGGGATGTACAGCATGGGAACCGTGAGAATGAGCTCTTTATCAACAACGGAGATTTAACGTTCAAAGAAAGTGCGGCGCAATATGGACTAGCCGACCGCGGATTTAGCACGCATGCAGCCTTTTTTGATTTTGATAAAGACGGCGATCTTGATTGCTATATTTTAAATAATTCATACAAACCAGTTTCTTCCCTAGGCTATCGGAATCTGCGCAACGTGAGGGATGAGTTTGGAGGACATAAACTTTACCGAAACGATAATGATCATTTTGTAGACATCAGTGAGTCCGCTGGGATATATGGTAGTATTATTGGCTTCGGCTTGAGTGTCACGGTGGGTGACGTAAATCAGGACTCCTGGCCCGACCTTTACATATCTAACGATTTTTATGAACGCGATTATTTGTACATCAACAATCAAAATGGAACGTTTACTGAAAAGTTAACGGACTATATAGGTCACCTTAGCATGTTTTCCATGGGTGCCGATATCGCTGATATCAACAACGACGGGTATCCTGACATTTTCTCAACGGATATGCTACCCGAAGAAGATTTTCGTGTAAAAACGTTGGTCGCATTTGAAACGTACGATATTTATCAGCTCCGGTTAACCAATGGGTATTACCATCAGTTTATGCGCAATATGTTGCACATCAATAACAAAGATGGCTCTTTCAGTGAAGTCGGACAATTAGCCGGGGTGTCCGCGACGGATTGGAGCTGGGGTGGCCTAATTGCTGATTTTGATAACGATGCCAACAAAGAAATATTTGTATGCAATGGAATTTATAAAGACCTGATCAATCAGGACTTCGTTGAGTTTCTCGGCAGCAGCGAAAATATGCGCGCAGCCATCGAAAGGAAAAAAGTTGACTTCAAGGAATTTGTCGATAAAATGCCTTCACAAAAAATGAGCAATTATATGTTTGTTAATGACGGCGATCTGAAATTCAAAAACCAGTCGAAGGAATGGGGTCTTGACGAGCCTAGTTTTTCAAATGGCGCTGCGTATGGCGATTTGGACAATGATGGTGATCTCGACTTAATTGTAAACAATGTAAACCAGCAAGCTTTTGTCTATCAGAACCAATCGCAGGAATTCAAAAAGAATCATTATTTAGCCGCTACGTTTAAGGGTGCCGCGAAGAACACATTCGGAGTAGGCGCTACGGTACGCGCATTTGTAGGTGGTCAAATACTGTATGCTGAGCATATGCCGATGCGTGGTTTTCAATCAAGCATGGACTATAAAATGATTTTGGGAACCGGACAACATGCGTCGATTGATAGCATTTCTGTGACTTGGCCGGACGATAAGAAAGAAATTCTTCAAAATATAAAAACGGATCAGCAGATCATTTTTGATTACGCGAATGCAAAAGTTGTTAAGGAGAAGAAAGTAAAACCCATTAAACCTGTCTTCAAAGAAGTTTCGAACGAGACTGTTCTGCATAAAGAAAATTTGTTCAATGAGTTCGATCGCGATCGGCTGCTTTATCACATGGTTTCAACAGAAGGGCCAGCCTTTGCTACCGCAGATTTAAATATGGATGGTTTAGATGATTTTTACCTGGGCGGCTCGGTGGGAAATGCAGGAGGTATTTACATTCAGCGAGCCGACGAGCAATTTGCAAAGCTTCCAACGGATCTCTTTGAAAGGGATACATTAGCAGACGACGTAGACGCCGCCTTCTTTGACTTTGATGGCGACGAAGACCTTGACCTGTATGTTGTGAGCGGAGGATCGGAACATGCAGCGTTAGGTACTCCTCTCCTCGATAGACTGTATGAAAATAGAGGAGTTAAAAATGGAGAGCCTGAGTTCATAAAGACAAAAGGAAAATTACCATCCATCTACCAAGCCGGAAGTTGTGTTCGCCCGGCAGATTTTGACAAGGACGGTGATTTGGATTTATTTATCGGAACCAGAATGCGGCCGTCGTATTATGGATTGTCTTGCGATCAATATTTATTCATAAATGACGGAAAAGGAAATTTTTCGGACGCGACAACATTAGTTTCTCCCCAATTGAAAAAACTAGGTCTAGTGACAGATGCTGCGTGGTTTGATTACGACCACAATGGATTTTCAGATTTGATTATTATAGGGGATTGGCTTCCGATTACGATATTCAAGAATGATGGAAAGAAACTTATTAAGGTTGAAAATATTCCTGGCTTGGAAAAATCCGAAGGATGGTGGAACAGCATCGCCGCGACCGATGTCGATAACGATGGGGATACAGACTTTGTGATCGGAAACCTCGGCCGAAATTCCAAATTTACACCCTCAGCCAATAATCCCATTTCATTATACGTTAATGATTTTGACCAGAACAGTTCGATGGAACCCATATTCACCTTTAATAAAAATGGCGAGGAATATCCACTAGCACTCCGTCAGGACATTGTAAAGCAAATGAGTAGTTTAAAAAAACAGTTCGTCTATTACAAGGATTATGCTGACAAGACTGTAAAAGATATTTATGACTCCAAACTCTTAGAAAGGGCAACAAAGCAAAACTTTTATGAACCAAATACCATCCTTTTACTCAACAAGGGCAACGAAGGCTTTGAGCGAAGAGCGCTACCCGTTCAAGCTCAATTTTCTCCGGTATATGGCATCCATATTCAGGATTTCAATAAGGATAACAAGCCCGATATTATCCTCGGAGGAAATTTGTTCTCCGTCAAGCCTGAGGTAGGCAAGTATGATGCAATGCACGCATTGGTTTTGAGGGGCGATGGGACCGGAAATTTTGTACCACTTAGTTCCAATCAATCCGGTATCAAGCTAGATGGTGAAGTCAGGCACGTAAGTTCACTGAAAACAAAAAAAGGTGAACTGTTGACTCTTGTTCGCAATAACGACTCCGTTAAATTTTACAAAATCAATGAGTGATGCTATCTGTGCCCAAGTTGGATGGTAGCACTTCTTTGTCTGTCAGGATGCAGCCAGGTCGGAGATAAAAAGCTCCGTCTCATACTTTCTTCTGAATCTGGGGAAGCTTAAAAGTATAAACGTGGGGGACCTCAGGTTTTTATCTTGCTGTTCGAAATAATAAGACCATCGAAAGCTTCACGTTAAATAAGTAGATGTCAAACTCCTGAAATTGGAACTCGTTAATTTTTTAAGTTGAAACAACACCGTATGGAGCTTCATCAGCCAGGTATTCATTGGCATCAACACCCAAATCGATCAGCCAGGTTTTTTTCGATGCGTGCAGACATATATGAAATGATTTCTTAGGATAATTTGCCTGCGGAATAAAATCTTTTTTATTTCTAAAGATTCGGGTACTTTTACCAACTGTGCTTCGGCAACCATACGTGATATTTTTGATGAAGCCGCTCTTAAAAAGCAAAATTGTTCGAAGCATATACATTCGAAAGTGCCTATATTGAAAATAAGGGAAATGGAAAATTCATTGTAACCCCGTTACCTGCAAGTGTTCAGTTTTCCAGAATCAATACCTCCATTGCAGATGATTTTAATGGCGACGGAAATCTGGATGTGTTTGTAGTAGGTAATTTTTACCCGATCAATATCCAAATGGGAAGGTATGATGCAAGCTTTGGCAGCTTGCTACAGGGAGATGGAAAGGGTAAGTTTAAAATTGCACCTAACAAGGATTCATGCATTCAATTGCAGGGTGAAATTCGTAAACTGGGAAAAGTTAAAGTGGACCAACGAATGTATTATATTGATTTTCGAAACAACGATTCTCCTGTATCATTTTCCATAAAACAATAAAAATGTTTTTACGACTCATCATACTTTTGTTGATCCCACTGAGATTGCTTGCCCAGGAGGACTGGAGCATTTTGTCACAGCGTATCGATCCCAGCAACTATTATGGCGTCACTGTAGCCAATGGCATGATTGGAATCGTGTCATCTGCCGAGCCTTTGAAAGTAAAGGATGTCGTGCTCAATGGTGTTTACGATTATTATCAGCGCGGCAGAGTTTCAAACATTCTAAAAACATTCAATCATGTAAACATGAACCTGGATGTAGATGGAAAAAGAATAACCATAGCCGATGTCGTCAACTATAAACAAGTGCTTCACATGAAAAAAGCGCAGCTCAATACTTCTTTTGAGGTAGCTGACAAATTAACTGTGAAACACACCATGATGGCGTTAAGACATCTGCCGTATACGGCCTTAACTATCATAGAAATAACAGCAAAGAAAAACGTGTCGGTTATTCCCATGAGCGTGATTGAAGCTCCCAATCACTTGATGGATGTTCGCAACTTGTACAGTGAAATCGACCGGCCTCATGTTACCATCCCGTTGTTATCATCCGTAGGAAAAAGTCCTTCCGGCAAGCATACGTTAGCTGTCAGCAATAGTTTTATTTTTTCTGAACCGCATGGCAAGGAACCCGATCTTATTCATGAAGACTGGGATTACAACATGCATCTATTAAAATTTAACAAAGAGTTAAAAGCAGGGGAGACGTATACTTTCAGCATTGTCTCGTCGGCAACATCCACAGCCCACTTTGATGATCCCTTAAACGAAGCGGAACGTCTCACCGTCTTTGCAAAGCTGGAAGGAACTAATCGCTTGCTTCAAAGGCATGAAGCCGAATGGGAAAAACTTTGGAAGAGTGATATCGTAGTGGAAGGCGACGTTCAACTGCAAAAGGACATTCGTTTTGCACTATACCATCTTTATTCCTTTGCCCGCGAGGGAACAGCCTACAGTTTGTCGCCCATGGGCTTATCTGGTTTAGGATATAACGGCCATGTATTCTGGGATACGGAGCTTTGGATGTATCCGCCCATTCTGGTGCTCCACCCTGAAATCGCCAAGTCTTTGTTAGAATACCGTTTTCAACGATTGGAGGCAGCAAAGCAAAATGCATTTTCCCATGGCTACAAGGGTGCCATGTTTCCTTGGGAATCATCCGATGAAGGAACAGAGGATACGCCGGTATGGGCGTTAACCGGACCTTTCCAACATCACATTACAGGATGCGTTGGCTGGGCGTTTTGGAAATATTATCAGGTGACCAAGGATAAGATATGGCTTAGAGATCGTGGTTATCCTGTGCTAAAAGAGGTTGCCGACTTTTGGGCAAGCAGGGTTGAGCGAAAGGGTCCCGGCAATTATGAAATTAATAATGTTATTGGAGCCAATGAATGGCAGGAGAATATTGATAATAATGCTTTTACCAACGGGATGGCCATCTCTGTTCTTCGATTTGCCACTCAGGCGGCGAAAGAATTGAGTTTAAGTCCAGATCCGGATTGGGAACACGTAGCTTCAAATATTCCTATTCTTAAGTTTCCCGATGGCATCACAAAAGAAAATAAAACCTACAACGGCGAAGAAATTAAGCAAGCGGATGTAAACTTACTATCGTATCCGTTGGAAATAATAAGTGATCGCACGCAAGTCGAAAAAGATCTGACTTATTACGAACCGCGCATGTCACCTCAAGGTCCGGCTATGGGGTTTTCTGTCCTAGCTACCTTATACGCCCGGCTTGGCAACGCAGAAAAAGCGTATGAGATTTTCAAAAGAAGCTATAAACCCAACGAAGTACCTCCGTTTGGAGTACTCGCGGAAACAGCCGGAGGAACTAATCCCTACTTCGCAACCGGTGCTGGCGGAATGTTGCAAGCCATCCTCTTCGGTTTTGGAGGCCTGAAAATAACAAATGAGGGTATTTTGCAAATCAAATCCAAGTTGCCCTCCGGCTGGAAGTCCCTTCAAATAAAGGGCGCAGGTATTGACGAAAAAAACTATGTTGTAAAGTAGGGCTTGTCTCGGAATTCCGATTCAAGCAAAGCAAAAGGAAAACATGCTTAGACCGCGGGCCTAATAACCTTTTTTATTACTGAAGATTGGGTAATTTTAAGACTAAATTTTTGAATTCGTATGGTGAAGGCTTTATTCGGTTTGTTGATAGTTAGTGCTGTTTTGTTTTCTTGTTCGGAGGATGATAATGAGTGGAGGACCAAAGTGCACCGGGCTGATTTTTTGCATCGTTCAGTGAAGCAGATAACAGATGTTATCGTACATGACATTTTCTCACCCCCGGTAGCCTCCCGTATCTATACGTATATGAGCGTCGCTGGATATGAGGCCGCTATACATCATGACCCAAAGTACGCTACGCTTGCCGGTCAACTCTCTGGTCTTGATTCGTTGCCTCAACCTCAGGAGGGACAAGAGTATTGCTATCAGCTGGCATCTGTGCAGGCGATGCTAAAAGTAGGTAGAACCTTGGTCTTTTCGGAAGATAAAATGGATGAATTTTATAACAAGATCATCCAGGAGTTCAAAGACATAGGTGTACCAGACGATGTTTTTGAACGCTCCGTTGCTTATGGTACTCAGGTGGCTGATCACGTTATGGCGTGGTCAGGAAAAGATAATTATAAGCAGAGCCGGTCGTTCCCTAAATATTCCATTCTGGATGATCCCGCTACCTGGAAACCAACTCCTCCAGCCTATATGGATGCGATTGAACCTCATTTAAATAAGCTTCGAACTTTTGCTATTGATTCCGCCTCGCAATTTGCCCCTAAACCACCTACACCTTTTTCAATTGAGAAGGAAAGTCTTTTTTATAAGGAGGCTCTTGAGGTGCACGACATTGGAAAAAATTTAACTACAGAACAACGAGAAATTGCCTCCTTCTGGGATTGCAATCCATTTGTTATGAATGTAAAGGGACATGTGATGTTTGCCACGAAAAAAATTTCTCCCGGTGGTCACTGGATGAATATCACGCACGTGGCGTGTGCCAAAACGAATGCTGACTTTGTTCAATCTGCTGAGGCCTATGTTCTCGTGGCGGTTTCTTTGTTTGATGGTTTTGTTTCTTGCTGGGATGAAAAATACAGAAGCAAATTGATTCGGCCAGAGACCTACATTAACCAATACATAGATGAAGATTGGGTTCCTCTTTTGCAAACTCCTCCTTTCCCCGAATATACCAGTGGCCACAGCGTAATTTCAGGGGCTGCCGCCGTTACACTCACAAAACTTTTCGGCCAAAATTTTTCGTTTACAGATTCTACCGAAGTTGAATTTGGACTTACATCGCGAACTTTTAAATCGTTCGAAGCTGCTTGCAATGAGGCAGCTGTTAGCAGGATGTATGGAGGAATTCATTACCGCCCTGCGTTTGAGAATGGTTTGATTGAAGGAAAGGCTCTTGGAAATTATATTAATTCCAAAATAAAAACCCGGAAGGAAGAAGTTGTGGCAGAGGTAAAATTGGGTCTAGTCAAAGCAGTAGAATAGAATATTTCACGCAAAGTGCGCAAAGTAAATTCGCAAAGGCCGCAAAAATTAAATACTTTTCTGCGGCCTTTGCGTGTTTTTCCTTTCGCGGCCTTTGCGTGAAAATTATTTTTATAAAAGGATTGGCTATTTTAAATCACTGTTTCTTCTCATATCTAAAAATCAAAAAACATGACACCTTATGTTGCAGAATTCTTCGGAACAATGATCCTTATACTCCTAGGTAGCGGAGTGGTTGCCGGAGTAGTACTCAAAGGAACAAAGTCCGAAAATGCTGGATGGCTCACGATTGTGATTGGATGGGGACTGGCTGTTACACTTGCGATTTATGCAGTAGGAAGAATCAGCAATGCGCATCTCAATCCCGCTATTACTATTGCGCTTTGGGCTTCGGGCGATTTCTCGTCTGATTTAGTTCTTGGATACATTGTCGCGCAATTTGCCGGAGCCTTTGTCGGGGCTGTTTTAGTTTGGATTCACTACCTGCCTCATTGGAAAGGATCTGATAACCCGTCCGCGAAACTAGCTGTGTTTTGTTGTGCTCCAGCGATCCGTTCTACTATCCCTAACTTGATAAGTGAGATTTTAGGAACGATGGTACTTGTTACCGCGATTTTATTTATTGGTGCAAACAAATTTGCAGAAGGATTGAATCCACTTATCATTGGCGGTCTTATTACTTCCATCGGTTTAAGTTTAGGAGGCACAACTGGTTTTGCTATTAATCCGGCGAGGGATCTCGCCCCACGTATCGCCCATTTTATACTCCCGATTCCAGGCAAAGGAAATTCCGATTGGTCCTATAGCTGGATTCCCGTAGTCGGCCCGTTGATCGGCGGTCTGCTCGGCGCAGGGCTATATAAAATTTTATTTGTTTAACGCGAACGTAGGTACGAGTTACGAAATACGAGGCACGACCGATCGGACATGCACTTAAACACTTAAACACCTACACACCTAAACACTTGCACCCACTTCAACACCTAGAACCTCAACACTTCAACACTCTAAAAATGAAATACATTATCGCTCTCGACCAAGGAACAACAAGCTCCCGCGCGGTGCTTTTTAAAGAAGACGGACAAATCGCTGGAATTGCCCAGCAGGAATTCCGTCAGATTTTTCCGCAATCAGGATGGGTCGAGCACGATGCCAATGAAATTCTTTCTACGCAACTCACCGTACTTGATAAGGTGATTCGTGACAACAAAGTGGATGCCTCATCCATAGCAGCGATTGGTATTACAAATCAACGCGAGACTGCCGTGGTGTGGGACAGGGCCACAGGTCAGCCTGTTTACAACGCCATTGTGTGGCAAGATAAACGTACTGCCTCTATTTGTGAGGATTTAAAAAAACGCGGTCTTGAAGATTATGTAAAGCAACATACGGGCTTGGTCATCGACTCCTATTTTTCCGCTACAAAAATAAAGTGGATTTTGGATAATGTTCCGGAAGCGAAAGAAAAAGCAAGCCGTGGTGAACTGGCCTTTGGAACTATAGATACCTGGCTTATCTGGAACATGACGCAAAGGAAAAACCATGTAACAGATTATACCAACGCCTCGCGCACCATGATCTTTGATATCAGAGAATTAACATGGGATAAAAAATTGTTGAAGGAACTTGCTATACCTGAGTCATTACTTCCGGAAGTAAAACCATCAGCATCCCATTTTGGAAATTATATATTGAATGGAAAAGAAATTGCCATTACAGGAGTAGCCGGCGATCAGCAAGCTGCACTATTCGGGCAGGCGTGTTTTGAGCCAGGCATGGCAAAAAACACCTATGGCACGGGTTGTTTTATGCTCATGAATACCGGATCGAAAATTCAACAGTCAAAGAATGGGTTGATTACGACCATTGCATGGGGAATAGACAATAAGGTAGAATATGCCCTAGAGGGAAGTGTATTTATAGCAGGAGCCGCAGTGCAATGGTTGCGGGATAGCCTGCACCTAATTGATCACTCTAAGGACTCCGAATATTTTGCTATGAAAGCATTGGGGTCAAATGAAGTATACGTTGTTCCTGCTTTCGCTGGTCTAGGAGCACCCTACTGGGATATGTATGCCCGTGGCGCAATCTTTGGCTTAACGCGCGATACCGGTAAAGATCATATCATCAAAGCAACGTTGGAATCCTTAGCCTATCAAACAAAGGATATTTTGAATGCCATGCAGGAAGATGCCGGAATAAAATTGGCAAGTTTAAAAGTAGACGGCGGAGCTTGTGCAAATAATATTCTGATGCAGTTTCAGGCTGATATATTGGGCACCCCGGTAGAACGTCCGGAGGTAATTGAGTCGACCGCTATGGGAGCAGCTTATTTAGCTGGAATTCAAATCGGACTGTGGAAGAAAGAAGATATTATACGCAACAGGAAAATTCAAAAATGTTTCACGCCGCAAATGGAAGAGGCAATTCGAGTGAAATTATATGATGGATGGAAAAAGGCAGTGAAGCGTTCTATGAATTGGATCGAGTAAGGTAATTACGCCCACGCCAACGGGGTGTATATGTAGCGGTTTAACTTTTTGAGCTAGAGACTTTAGGTCTGAAAGGGCATTGGCACATACGCGCTGTGTAGCCTGCGTTTTCGAAATGATGAGTAAACTTAGCCCCTGACGGGTTGAGGATTAAATTATCCATGCGTGCCACAGGGGAACATTAATTAATTAATTACTGCATTCTGTTTTCTGTCACGCAATATTCCACCCCGATTTGTAGAAGCGGTGTACACACTAGGCAAGCTACAAGCTCGAAAATAAATTAGCACGTAGCGTGGTTTAAATATTTAAATTTTTTGCCCGGATTTCTTTTCCCGTCAATGAACATATCTATGTTTTTTTTTCTTATGTCTGTTACCCTGAAGGGGTTGAATATGAATAGCCCCGGATGAAATCCGGGGTCATGAATTATTTATCAACGCGTGCCATAGACAAAACTTCATAGAGACAGATTGTTTTCTGGCACGCAATATTCACCTTGATTTGGTGGAGAGACGTACGCGCCATGCAACGATGCAAGCCCAAAAATAAATTGATACGTGGCGCGGTTTAAAAATTTAAATTTTAACCCCGGATTTCATCCGGGGCTATTCACATTTAGCCCCATCCGGGGCTACCCATACCTTAAGTGCCCTATCAAGCAATTTTCTTTTGCATGATCTTTTTCGTAGCCCACTTTTCAAGAAGTTTAATAAGCACTTCCAGCTTAATGGGTTTACTAATATAATCATCCATACCTGCTTGTAAGCACGTCTCGCGATCACCTTGCATAGCATTGGCCGTCATGGCAATGATAACAGGGTGGGGGCCAGCCTGCAGACGGATAGTTCGTGTTGCCTCCAGTCCATCCATCTCTGGCATCTGAATATCCATCAGTATTAGATCGTAATGATGTAAGTGCTGAGCATCTACCGCCTCCTTGCCATTAGAGACCATTTCGGTTACATAACCTAGTTTACTCAACACCCGCTCTGCCAGTTTCTGATTAGTAAGGTTATCTTCAGCAATAAGAATATGCAACGGATATTGTTTAGCGAAATCAACGGATAATTTTTTCGTAACCTCAGCGTCCTCCGTTAAGGATCTTTGATTCCTGGTAAGTTGAGCAACGATATGTTTATGGAGTGTAGCTTGTTTTACCGGTTTGGTTAAGACAGAGGCAAAAAGTTCGTTATGTTCAGTAGAGCGTTCTCCCACGGAACTGAGCAAGATGATCGGTAGTGCACTATATTGCTTACGAATTTGTCGCGCCAGCTCCATGCCATCCATCTCTGGCATCTGCATATCGGTGAGTACAAGATCAAAATTTTGGTTGATGTCCTTTAAAATATCGATAGCTTCTTTACCGGATCTTGCCATGACTGGAACAAGTTTCCACTGTTCCAATTGATTTTTTAAAATGGTGCGGTTCGTTTCATTGTCGTCCGTTACCAGAATGCGCTTTCCTTCAAGCCCTATGACATTCATGTGTACATAAGTTTTTGTGGCTTGATGGCTGCTTTTTACCTGTACGGTAAACATGAATTTTGTTCCTGTACCAGGCTCACTTTCAACATTTATTTCTCCTCCCATTAAGGCAATGAGTTTTTCAGAAATGACAAGCCCTAAACCTGTACCCCCATATTTGCGGGTGGTGGAAGAATCCACTTGTGAAAAAGCTTTAAAAAGACGTTGAAGTTTATCCTTTGGTATCCCAATCCCGGTATCTCTGACTTCAAATTTCAAGTACAAATCATCACCGAGCATTTTTTCTAATTGTACACTAAGAAAAATTTCACCTTGATGGGTGAATTTAATGGCGTTGCTCACCAGGTTCAGCAACACCTGTCTCAACCGTAAGCTATCGCCAATAATCTGTGAGGGTACATTGTTATCTATTTCATAGATAAGATCCAACTGAGATCGCGAAGCCGTTACGGCAAACACATCAAGCACTTCTTCAATGCAATCACGCAAGTTGAAATCATTATTTTCCAGTTCCATTTTACCGGATTCTATTTTAGAAAAATCCAGAATATCATTGATGACTCCGAGAAGAGCTTCTCCAGAGTTCTGAATGGTATGGGTGTAATCCCGTTGTTCACTGGTTAGCGAAGTTTCTGCCAAAAGAGCGGCCATCCCCAAAACACCATTCATCGGTGTGCGGATCTCATGGCTCATGGTGGCGAGGAATATACTTTTGGCACGGTTGGCTTGTTCAGCTTCCTGACGAGCATTTTTCTCTTCTTCTGTCAAAAGCACAAGCTGTTCGGTACGCTCTTTAACCTGGTCTTCAAGTTTTCGTTTTTGCCGTTTTATGGTATTGACCCGCAAAAAATAAAAAGCAGATGATCCACCGGCAATACACGAAATGGCTAATATTTTAAACCACAAGGTAAGCCAGAAGGGTGGGGTAACAATTACTTTAATGGAGGTTCCCTGCTCATTCCAAAGACCGTCATTATTCGAGGCTTTTACCAAAAAGGTATATTCACCGGGATCCAGATTGGTGTACGTTGCCTTTCGTTGATTTCCAACATAATTCCAGCTTTTATCAAATCCTTCCAACTTATAAGCATACTGGTTTTTTTTAGGAAGTTGGTAGTTCAACGCGGCAAATTCAAACGTAAATACCGATTGTTTGTAAGAAAGAGTAATGGTTTTTAATTTGTTAATGTGCTGGGTTAACGGAGATCCTTTTCCTATTGCGACCGGCTTATTAAATATTTCAAAGCTGGTAAGGAACACTGGAGGTATAAGCTTATTGTCTTTCAGGCTGTCCGGATAGAAACTATTAAATCCATTTATTCCGCCGAAAAATAATTCACCAGCCTTTGTTTTGAGAGAAGCATTTTGCGTGAACTCATTATCCAATAATCCATCGGTCGCCGGATAATTTTTAAAGATTTTGGTTTTAGGATTAAATTTAGAAAGTCCGGTCAATGTGCTCATCCAGATGTTACCCTGACTATCTTCTAAAATACTTTTGATAACTTCATTCAGCAACCCATCGTTCTTTTTATATATTCTAAAGGCTTTGGTATGAATATTCCATACTAATAGTCCACCATAGGTGCCGATCCAGAGGTTGCCAAATTCGTCTTCATGAATGACATTGATCATTGCGTCGTTGACATTTGAAGGAGAATCCTTCCCGAACGTCTCTGGAGTAAAATGTTTTGTCTCGGCGTTGAAACGAAGAAGTCCGTTTCGATAAGTGCCTACCCACAGATTTTTGTTTGTGTCCTGGTAAATACACTGCACCCTGTCATAATATGGGCTTTTGCTATCAAAGTCAAAACTTGTTATAGTATGGTTTACGCGATCCAATAATCCAATGCCCCGACTGGTTCCGACCCATAGGTTTTTTCTATCATCTTCAAATATTGACCAGATATCAAAATTGGGTAAGTACCTTTTACCTTCCCGATAAGTCTTATAATGTATAAACCTGTTATTCTTTCGATCAAACAAATCGAGCCCTGTCAATAGGGTGCCAATCCAAAGATTGCCATAGCTGTCTTCATAAATCGATAACACAACATCGCTTGCTATGCTGTGGGGATCATTTGCATGGTGCCTGTGCCTTGTGAAGATATTTGTCTTTTGATCAAAAGAGTTGAGACCGCCACCATCGGTTCCGATCCACAGCGTGCCCTGGCGATCTTCGTACATCGATTTGATGTTATTACTACTCAGACTGTTTTCGTTTAGCTCTTGCTGATAGGATTTGAATTTTTCTTTATACGGATGGAAATAATTAATTCCACCTCGATGGACACCTACCCATAGGGTACCGTTGTCATCCTCATAAATTACAGATGGCGTGTTGTTGCTGATGCTGTTCTTATTGATCTGATCATGCGTATAATGTGTAAAGTCGTCAGTTTCGCGGTTGTATAAATTAAGGCCGCTATTCATCGTTCCTACCCATAGATTCCCTTTGCTGTCTTCCAGCATCGTGTAAATAATATTGCTACCAATACTTTTACGATCACGGTTGTCGTGTATATAATGTTTGAATGTTCCGTTATCTCTGTTAAATAGGTTTATTCCTCCATCTGTTGCTACCCAAAATTTCCCTTTGCTGTCTTCTACAATAGAAGTTACACGGTTATTGCTGATGCTTTCCGGAACATCGGAATGATGTTTGAAATGAACGGAAGTAGTAGTTTTCCTGTCGAACAGATTGAGCCCCTGCGTTTCAGTACCTACCCAAAAATTTCCCTTGCTGTCTTCAGCCAGAGATACAATGAAGTCATCGCTAAGACTTTGTGGATCATCTTTATCGTACTTATAACAGGTGAAGACTTTTGTCTTTTTATCCAACCGGTTTAATCCATTTTTTGTACCAATCCATAACGCATTTTTATCTTCAACAATGACATTTATATGGTTATTGCTTATAGATTCATTATTTGCTGAGTCATGCATATACCGGATGAATGTGTCGGTTGCTTCGTCATACCGGTTTAATCCGTCAGCTGTGCCGATCCACAAATTATCATCTACGTCTTCGTATATCGTATTGATAAAATTGTTGCTAAGAGAATTAGAGTCGCCGGGATCTTTTTCATAAACAATAATTTTATAGCCGTCATACTTATTCAATCCGTCTTGTGTCCCAAACCACATAAATCCTTTGTGATCTTTGCAGATGGCGAGTCCGTGACCCTGTGATAATCCATCGGCACTTGTAATATTCCTGAAAATTAAATTTTGATTTTGGCTATAGGTCTCGGAAAAAAACAGCATACCGAATATGAAAATAATCTTCCCCATCGCGCTGGCATAGGAATGTATTTCTTCAGAAGAAAGGATGGCATTCATTTTATTGCGCCGGTGATATGTAAAGTTTTGCTGGTGGCCGCTAGCTTTATTAAGGCCACGATCGACAGTTGTAATGTAGCTGAATTTTAAATTCTCTCCTGCTGAAAAAAAGATGCGGCGAGCATGAAAACGAATGAAAGGAAAACCCAAAAAATTCTTCATCGATTATTGTCAGTGGATCACCTTGAACTATGCGCTTGAAAGCTCCTATCAGGAAAACCCCTAAGGGGAATCCCTTAGAAGATTGGAAGGGAACTTAATAAGTTCATTAAAATGTTCAAAGTGATTGGTAACTCTTTTTTTGGAAAGGTACGGACAGCGCGTCCTCCTTATTTATTAATTCGAGCATAAAAGGCACCCGTATTTGAAATCATATGCATATTACGACTGCCCCTTTTGCGAGCACCTATGTCTCTACTAGTACTTAATGTACGTGGCCAATTAATTAGAACAACAGTGGTAACCAATGTGTATATCTCTTGTAATCAGTATTAGAGTTTGCAACACTTGGCGATCCATCTATTACTGATTTGCCAAAATACCGGAATACCACTTCACCCGTTTGTTTTTCATGCCGTTGATTAAAATCCGTTAGACTATACATGAAGAAAAAGTATATTTAGGCGTTTATTCGCAATGGCCCAACTTCACCTTTTTTCAAGCATTAAAGCAGACACTATTTAGTCCACTCAGAACCTTAACGTTAATGATTAAGTTTTCAATTTCCGGTCGTCCGACAGTCGTAAATAAACTCAAAGCTGACCAGTATGATCTATTGGTTATTGGTGGCGGAATTACAGGCGCAGGCATTGCATTGGATTCAGCATCACGGGGACTTAAGACCGCTTTGGTTGAAAAAAATGATTTTGCATTTGGTACCAGTAGCCGTTCCACCAAACTTATTCATGGTGGACTCCGCTATCTAAAACAACTTGAATTTGGATTGGTAAAAGAAGTCGGAAGTGAGCGGGCCATTGTTCATAAATTGGCACCACATCTCGTCATTCCTGAAAAAATGCTGTTGCCTTTGTCTGAGAAAAAGGGAATGGGCTATTGGCTAACCTCGATCGGACTTAAAATTTACGATTGGCTCGCCGGAGTTATACCCGAAGATCAACGGAGGATGCTATCGCAACAACAAACGCTAAAATATGAGCCGCTTCTCCGAAAGGAAGATGTGAAAGGCGGAGCAATCTATGCGGAATATCGAACCGATGATGCGCGACTAACGATCGAGATCATTAAGATGGCAGCGGCACACGGCGCTGACGTACTGAGTTATGCCGAGGCCCAAGAATTTATTTACAGTAAAGATTATATTTCTGGCGTGATGGTGAGCGACCGGTTGTCAAATCACGTTTTTGAAATAAGTTCAAAAGTGGTCGTGAATGCGTCAGGCCCATGGGTGGATGAACTGCGCGATATTAACAGGTCGAAAAAAGGTAAACGGTTACACCTAACGAAGGGGGTACACATTGTGGTGCCCAACCACAGGCTTCCTGTGAAGCAAGCAATTTATTTTAATGTTGATGACGGGCGAATGATCTTTGCCATTCCACGGGGAAGAACCACCTATATTGGAACAACCGACACTTCTTATACCGGCGATAAGGATAATGTCTTTGCCAGCCGCGAAGATGCGGCTTATCTGCTCGCTGCCGTGAACACCAACTTTCCCACGGTTTCATTAACTTTTTCCGATATTGAATCGAGCTGGGCCGGATTAAGACCTCTTATCCACGAAGATGGAAAGTCCGCTTCCGAGCTTTCCCGGAAGGATGAAATATTTGAATCATCTTCGGGACTGATCTCTATTGCAGGTGGAAAACTGACTGGCTACCGAAAAATGGCTGAGCGGGTGGTGAATCTGGTGATCAAAAAACACTTTGGCGAGAAATCCCTCAAAGTCTGTAAAACCCATTTATTAAAATTGACGGATGAGGCATTCAAGGATACCAAGGCAGTAAAAAAATTTACGACTTGGGTGGTAGAGAAACTTAAACCTTATGATTTCCATCAGCACATTCCACGATACCTGGTGGAGAACTATGGCCAGAGATCCCAGGGGATCATAGAAAACCTGAATCGACGCAATACCCTGGAAGATCCCGAGCTGTCGCTATTGAAAGCTGAGCTAACGTTTTGCATTAATCATGAGATGGTTTGTAAACTTCAGGATTTTTTTGTTCGTCGCACCGGGCTGGTCAACTTTGATATTCAGCGAGTAATAAAATGGAAATTGGAAATTGCCAGGGAATGCAAAGTCCACCTTAACTGGGATGAAGAAAAAATGCAGGAGGAGCTGGCTTCGTTGAATTCGCTGCTGAGTTCATTGGTAAGCTTCAAGTAAGGACTTCAAATTTTAACGCGATTATGAAGAAAGCGAATATTCCAGCCTCGATTGATTTTCGAAGCTAACTCGCAATTTTGTACCTATGAAATTACTTGCATAAATAAAATTGGTCAATTAATTGATTTCGGCGAGAGTCTGTTAAATTACAGTTGAAAAACGATTGCATTAAAATAACTATGGCAAAAATTACGACGAAAGTAAAGGAGAGGGGAAGCTTGTGGGGGATTGATCTGGGAGGGACTAAAATCGAAGGGGTAATACTTGATTCTGTAGACGACCCGAAGATTCTTTTTCGTGACCGTCTTCCGACCGAAGCGAACCAGGGATATGATCACATTCTTGATCAGGTTAAAAAAGTGGTCGACATGATGAAAGAAAAGGTCGGGTATATACCTGACCGGATCGGCTTTAGCACGCCAGGCGTCTTGGATCCTAAGCTTGGCATAATGAAGAATTGCAACACCGTAGCCATGAACGGAAGGCGCATGAAGGATGACTTAGAACGCGTTCTGGGAGTTAAGGTTGAAATGGCTAATGATGCCGGCTGCTTTGCCCTGGCGGAGGCTCGGTTTGGAGTTGTCAAAGATCAATTTCCAGATGCACGCGTTGTCTTTGGTGTGATCATGGGCACGGGTGTAGGTGGGGGAATTGTAGTCGATGGCCGTGCAATTTTCGGTCTTCAGGGTATCGCTGGGGAGTGGGGACACAATTTTCTTGACGATTCGGGCGGGCCGTGCTATTGCGGAAAATCCGGATGTGTTGAAAATGTCATTTCCGGCCCGGCCTTAGAAAAATATTACTTTAACGAGACAGGAAATAGGAAACCTTTAAAGGATATTGTAGCGCTGGCAGAATCCAAAGTTGATCCCACCGCCCAAAAAACAATGTTGCGCTTGATTGAATTTTTTGGGAAGGGCCTAAGCGTCATTATTAATATTGTCGACCCCGATGTCATTGTCATAGGAGGAGGTGTTGGAAACATCGATCTACTCTACGATCGTGGATTGGATTCGTTACGTAAATATGTTTTCAATAACAGACTGGACACTCCTATTGTTAAACCGTCTTTGGGCGATAGTGCTGGGGTTATTGGTGCAGCATTTCTAATGAGTCGGTGAAATGAAACGATAGGAGTAGAGAACATAGTGTTAAGTTAATCGTGAAATGTTAAAGTTTAATAGTGGAAATTCCCTCCGCAGTCAGGGATTTCTGTTGAACGGAACCGTCTTCTCATGCTTAATTTAACATCAGAAAATATTCTATCGGCAACAGGAAGGTCAACCTTTCAGCGGATAGCCACACGGGTACACACCACACACCAAATAGCCTTGCGCGTTTAAACTATACGTATGAAACGAATTGCCATTCTTGGGCCTATTCCCCGAGACCACATTGTTACCCATCAAGGTGACCTGATTCAGAAATGGGGATGTGTTGCACATCCCGTTATTGCTCTGTCGACGATGGTGGGAAATAAAATTGAAATCATACCAGTGTCGCACTTGAGACAAGTGGATGTTGATAATGTGAGGGAAGTTTTTCGGGGGTACCAGGGGATTAACTTAAAGCACCTTACCGCCAAAAATGATCAAGGTGACATTATCAGTCTCAAGTTTGTGGATATGAATAATCGACTGGAGCGCCAAACCGGGTTTATGGATCCGATACTTCCTAATGACGTGAAGGCGCTCCTGGATTGTAAGGTGTTTGTTTTTGTACCGATAAGCGACTACGAAATCGCTCTTGATACCCTCAAATTTATCAAAACCAACAGCAAAGGACTTGTTGTGTTCGATGCCCACGGACCTACAACTGCTTGCCTATACACAGGTGAGCGGCAACGTAAATTTTGGATTGATCGCGATCAATGGCTGCCGTACATCGATGTGCTTAAGATGAACCAGGAAGAAGCAAATGCCTCTTGGTTCAAAAAAGAATACGAAAGCCGTGATTTTTCTGAATCACCGGAAGTAGACCGAAACGAGCTTCGTGCCTTTGGTGAGCATTGCCTTAGTTTGGGTGTGAAGTGCGTTTATATAACCATAGATTCACGGGGATGTTTGGTTTATTATAAGGAAAAAGGAAAACTGATGGAAGAGATGGTACCCGCCGTGAAAGTTGCCAACGTTATCGATACTACCGGTTGTGGAGATTCCTTTGCCGGTGGTTTGGGTTTCGGGTTGTTGCAAAATTCCAAGGATTACATTGGTGCAGCCAGGTATGGAAATACGTTGGGTGCACTTCGAACTCAGGGAAAAACGTTTGCAGTATTTAAATCTCTGGAAGAAACCGATAAAATCATTCAGGAAACTTATTTTTGAACTCACAGCAATGTGAGTCGTATCGTTCTACCGGATAAAAAAAGTACTTTGATCAAAGCCTGTATTTTTGACCTCGATGGTGTTATAGTAGACACAGCCCATTATCACTTCTTAGCATGGAAGCGACTGGCGGATGAACTTGGATTTGAACTTACAGAAGCTGACAATGAGCGCTTGAAAGGAGTAAGCCGAATGCAATCGCTTGACATTGTTCTCGAACTCGGAGGAATTACTGTAAGTGAACATAATAAGTTGCTTCTGGCGAATAAGAAAAATACCTGGTTTGTCGACTATGTCGAGCGTATGGCACCAGAAGAGATTTTTCCAGGGGTAAAGAATTTAATCTTAGAGTTACGTTCGGCAGGAATAAAAGTAGCTCTGGCTTCCAGCAGTAAGAATGCTAAAACCGTTATTCAGCTTCTTCATATTCAGGATGAATTTGATGCCATCGTGGATGGAACAATGGTGGCAAATTCAAAACCACATCCGGAAATTTTCTTACTGACTGCGTTGAAGCTCGATGTAAAACCTGAAGAATGTATTGTGTTTGAAGACGCTGAAGCAGGGGTCGAAGCAGCCCTTGCAGCGGGTATGAAATGTGTTGGTGTCGGATCTCCTCAGCAATTGAAAGCAGCTCATAAAGTAATCGCTAAAACAGGAGAATTTAAAGTTCGGGAGATAACAGACCTGTAATAGCCATAACTGTTAAATTAGAAGGCAACGAAACTTATCAAGTCTACAAACTTTTAACGTTTAACTATAAACTGACAACGGATACCAAATGAAGCAGTACCTCAAGCATCACGAATGGCAAATCATCGAAGAAGGACTTGATCCTCATACCAATAAGATTTCAGAAAGCGTATTTAGTATCGGAAATGGCCGCATGGGCCAGCGGGCTAATTTTGAGGAATCGTATACAGGCGAAACGTTACAAGGAAGTTATGTTGCCGGAGTTTACTATCCTGATAAAACAAGGGTTGGATGGTGGAAAAATGGTTATCCGGAGTATTTTGCAAAAGTACTCAATGCACCCAACTGGATTGGCATTCAAGTGATGATCGACAACCAAAAACTTGATCTGGCGAAGTGTAAGGTGGAGGATTTTAAACGCGTGCTCGACATGAAGGTAGGACTTCTTTCGAGAAGCTTTGCAGCCACATTATCAGACGGGAAAAAAATACGCGTCGAATCAAGACGGTTTTGTAGCATGGCCCGGGGGGAAGTGGGAGCCATCCGCTATTCGATTACTCCCTTGAATTTTTCGTCTAAGGCTACGCTGTCAATTTATGTTGACGCGGATGTCATGAACAAAGATTCCAATTACGATGAAAAATTCTGGGAAGAAGTATACAAAGAAACCTCGGAAGGCAAAGGGATTGTAACGGCACAAACGAAGAAAACTTTTTTTCATGTTACTACCGGTATGCGTTACACCATCGAGTCGGAAGGAAAAAAAGTGAATTTTGACCGGGTAAATATTGAGCAGCGTGAAAAGTTTGTTGGCAATGTTGTCCAGCTCAATCTACATGAAGGCAAGGAATTGGTGATCTATAAATATGCCGCCGTTCTCTCATCCGAAAACCATCCTAAAGACCAGCTCATCGCCAATTGCAAAAAAGTTTTGGATGATGCTTTTGATGCCGGCTTCGATAAATTGTTTGATGAGCATGTAAAAGTGTGGGAACACAAATGGGAAGAATGCGACATCACCATCGAAGGAGATGTAGCAGCACAACAAGGAATTCGTTTTAACATATTTCAGTTAACTCAAACGTATACAGGAGAAGACCAACGATTGAATATTGGCCCCAAGGGATTTACCGGAGAGAAATATGGGGGCAGCACGTATTGGGATACCGAAGCCTATTGCATTCCCTTTTACCTTTCTACCGCAGAAGAAAAAGTAGCCCGAAATCTTTTGATTTACCGCTACAAACACCTTCCAAAAGCAATAGAAAACGCACAAAAGCTTGGCTTTAAAGACGGCGCAGCATTTTATCCGTTCGTAACCATGAACGGTGAAGAGTGTCACAACGAATGGGAGATCACGTTCGAAGAAATCCACCGGACAAGCGCGATGGCATACGCGATGCGTGATTACATTGAATACACTGGGGATCAATCGTATTTTTCAGAATATGGCCTTGAAGTTTTGATTGGTATCGCGCGATTTTGGCAACAACGGGTAAACTGGTCGTCGGATAAAAATAAATATGTGATACTGGGTGTTACCGGCCCAAATGAATATGAGAATAATGTAAACAATAACTGGTATACAAACTATTTATGTGTATGGACTTTAAAATTTGCTCAGCAGGCTATCGATTATGTCAAGAAAAATGATGCGCAACGATTCGTAGAAATTGCATCAAAGACAAATTTTAATGAAAAAGAGGAAGGAGCGAAGTGGAAAGAAATTACCACTAAGATGTATTTCCCTGAAGATGCACGACGCGGTATATTTTTGCAACAAGATGGATTTCTTGATAAGGAGTTGGTGTTGGTGAACGATCTTAAAAAAGAAGATCGGCCGATCAATCAAAAATGGTCATGGGATAGGATCTTACGTTCATGCTTTATTAAACAGGCTGATGTTTTGCAAGGTATTTATTTGTTTGAGGACGATTTTGAGAAGGAGGCGATACGAAAGAATTTTGATTTTTATGAACCCATGACGGTTCATGAATCCTCTCTATCACCTTGTGTGCATGCAATACTTGCTTCAAAGTTGGGATACAAGGAACGGGCATATGAATTCTACCTTCGCACGGCTCGTCTTGATCTGGATGACTATAACAATGACACCGAAGAAGGTTGCCATATAACTTCGATGGCGGGTACCTGGATGAGCCTCGTAAAAGGATTTGGTGGCATGCGTGTTCGGGAAGGTAAACTTTATTTTGATCCATTCATTCCTGAAAAATGGAAATCGTATTCTTTCAGAATTGAATTCAGAAATCGGGTTATCAAAATAAAAGTGAGTAAAGAAGGTTGCGAAACAGTTCTTGAATCAGGTGAACCGTTGGAAATTACATTAAAGGATAAAATTGTGCAGCTTAAGGCTTAGTTAGAGTCTGTCTTTAAAGTCTAAATATCTAAAAATAAATTAGTTACATCAG
>CAZAHL010000063.1:0-25514 GCA_964484845.1 uncultured Chryseolinea sp.
TGCGAATTAAGTTGCGTCCCGATGTTTTGATGTAGCTTCCGATCATGATCCAGTTGATAAAAAGGTGGACAAATTTTGGTCTTCGTATCGTATAACTTCTGAAGAACTTGAAGGCATCGATAATGTAGATCAGCTTCGCCCGACGCGGCCCGATGGATCGTACATTCCGCTCGAAGTATTCATTGAGGTCCCCGGTAAGATCCTCCGCGAGCCCGGGCTTACAATACCACTCTATAAATCGCTGTGCCCAGGAGGGCGGATGGTGTTGCCGTTGCTCTTTCATGCTAACGCTTTTTTCCAGGCAAGCGATGGTATTCTGTCCCACAGCTGATCGCGCATCGACTTGGTGCGGACCAATGCTGCCTTTCCCGGTATCGTGAGTTGACAGAATCTTTTACGTTTACCACCACGGGGCTTCGTTGCTTCACCCAGCTGATTTTTCACAAGTCCCTTCTCTTCGAGGCGGTTGAGCACCGCATGCACCACGCGAAGTTTCACTGAGCGGCCCGCGTGATTCGAGAGTTCGTCGCATATCGCTACGCTGTATGCTTCTTCCATCAACCCAGCGACGGTGAACAGCACCAGTTCTTCGAATTCTCCGAGGTTTGTACCCTTCATCTCCGATGTTAATTACGTAAATGTATGTAAAATGGTTATATTATACATACAAAACGTGATTAAATGAATGATAGCTGGGCGAGTAGTCATGAATACGTTTCTATTGTTTAAAAATTTGAAACCATTTTCCATCCCCGCTTGTGAAAAAATTTTACAGGTCAAACCCTCGCGTTAACGCAAGTAAACGCATCTTAAAAGAAATTGCTGACCTCTGCGGTATACAAGACCAACTACTTTTCATTGCGTCTGCTACCACCGTTACCCACACTAACGGCGTGCCTAGTGAAACCGTGAGTAAAATGCCTGGGCATAAAAATTAAAAACGACGCAGCACTATACAAAGATATTGGATCGAAAGATCAGTGAGGATATGTTGATGTTAAAGCAGAAGGTGGGTAATAAATCTGATGTTTGACTAATATGTTTCAAAAAAGAAAAGTAGTATTGATAAAAGCTATGAACTAGGTTCCAACATTCTATAACTTTCTTGCTTTTCTCTTTACTGTTCTCCGCTTCGTTAGCTCTTCCACATAAGAGTCTTCTCCACATTACAACGTTCAGGTTATGCGTACAGTTGGGGAACCAGTGAACTGGAAAGCGATATTTTTTTGCAGGCAAATTGTAACCATCCTTCTATTCAACGGTAGCAAGAATAAAGACCTGCCCTATGTTCAAGCATTGTCTTCTCCTCATCTATAGAAACTTCAAACGCTATAAAACAACGTTTTTCATCAATTTAGCGGGCCTGTCCACAGGACTAGCCTGTACCTACTGATCTATTTATGGGTCAACGATGAAATCAATTTTGATAAGTTCCACGAAAAAGACCGGCAGCTCTACCAGGTTATGCAAAACATACCACAGCCGGACAAGGTTTTTACGACTGAAGGCACGCCAGGACTATTAAACGAGGCGTTGGCCCAGGAAATGCCGGAAGTGGAAGCGGCGGCGGTTGCAGCATACGCCCGGGGTGGGGGTATGTCCGGAAGGGTTACGAAAGGCATTATTGTTTTTGAGGATACGCATCTGAAGGTAAGAGAGCAATATGTGAGCAAAAACTATTTCAATATTTTCTCATATCATGTTATTCAAGGCGATAGAGATCAGGTCTTGGATGATAAATATTCGGTGGTGCTTTCGGATGAATTAGCATTAAAACTATTTCATACGACAGAAGGCATCTTAGGGAAAACGGTAGAATGGAGGCGAGGGATCCTCAGCGGACTTTATACCGTGACGGGCGTTTTCGAAAAGCCACCGGTAAACTCCACGGCTCAATTCGATCTTTTGTTCACTTATGAATTACTATTTGAAAAAAACGTGCAGGTTTTAGAAGATTGGGGAAACAGTAATCCGATGACTTACCTGATCCTAAAAGAAGGCACTGATGTTGAACAGTTCAATGATAAGATCAGAGATTTCAGTAAGTTAAAATATAAAAAGATAAACAACACGGGACGGAGACTGGATCGGGACTTTATTTCTTCAACTCTATTCCGATAAATATCTCTACAATAATTTTGAGAATGGGGAAACAGGCTGGTGGTGGAATTGAATATGTTAGGCTTTTCTCCATCATTGCGGCTTTCATCCTGATCATTGCCTGTATCAACTTCATGAATTTATCCACGGCCAAAGCAACATATCGGCTTAAGGAAATCGGCGTAAAAAAAGCAATAGGTGCTGACCGGAAGGCACTGATATCACAACACCTTGGTGAATCGCTGTTGATTACATTTTTGTCATTGGCAATAGCCATCCTGATTGTTGCGTTAGTGCTGCCTGAGTTCAATAAAATTACGGGAAAGTACTTGATCCTTAATTTCAATTCAAATTTCCTGATCTCTCTTTTAGGTATTGCTTTGATAACAGGATTTGTTTCCGGTAGTTATCCCGCACTGTATCTCTCTGGTTTCAAACCAGCAATGGTCCTGAAAGGGAGAATTAATACTTCTACCCGTGAACGATGGGTGAGGAAAGGGCTGGTCGTATTTCAATTCGCAGTATCTGTTATCTTGATAGTATCTGTTCTGGTGGTTTACAAGCAGATTGAATTCATAAACTGCAAGAATCTTGGATATAACAAAGACAATATCATTCGTTTTATAAACGAAGGAAAACTGCTTGAGCGCCTGGAAGTCTTTTTGACAGAAGTGAAAAAAATTCCCGGAGTTATTAATGCCTCGAGTTTTGGAAATGATATAACCGCTAACGAAAGCAGCACAGCAGGTGTAGATTGGGATGGAAAAACTCCAGAAGATGATATCAGGTTCGGAAACCTGGAGAGCGACTATGACCTGATCGAAGTGTTTGGTATTGAAATGCTGGAAGGCCGTTCATTCTCTCGGGAATTCAATATGGAAAGCTCAAAGATTATCTTCAATGAAGCGGCAATTGCTGCGATGGGCATAAAAGATCCTGTTGGAAAAACCGTCGGGCTATGGGGCGAGAAGAAACAAATTATAGGTGTTGTCAAAAATTTTCATTTTGAGTCTTTGTATGAGCTTGTGAAACCTTGTTTTATTCAGCTGTCCCAAGGCCCCAGGGCTAATATCCTTGTCAAGATCAAAGCGGGCATGGAGCCAGAGACGCTCTCGGGAATACAAAAATTATACAATCGGTATAACGACGGACTGCCTTTCGAATACAGATTTATTGATGAAGATTATCAGATGCGTTATGCGGCAGAACAAAGAGTTGGTGTTTTATCGCGGTACTTTGCCGGAATGGCTGTTGTTATTTCATGTTTGGGCTTATTTGGCCTTGCTACTTTCACATCCCAAAGGAGACTTAAGGAAATTAGCATACGAAAAATATTAGGGTCAACTGAATTTGGTATTGTATACCTTTTATCGGCGGAATTTAATAAACTTGTTTTCGCATCGGTTTTAATTGCCTTGCCAACAAGCTATTGGCTAACAAGACATTGGCTCAATGGCTTTGCTTTCAGAATAGATTTGGAACCGTGGTTTTTTATTAGTGCGGGACTTGTGGCACTATTAATCTCATGGTTAACCATTGGAATACAAACGATAAGAGCAGCAAGAATTAATCCTGTGAACAATTTACAAACAGAATGATCAAAGGGGCGAAACTAAATTCCAAGAGAAGAAATTGAGTTCGCAAAAAAGTTATTGCCTTTAACCAAAGCGAAACTACTTAATATGGTGGCTTCAGATGGTCGTCGGAAGCCCTCTTACATTTCTCTTTTCACTGCCTTTATAGAACACCATATTAAATCAGGCGCATAGAGGGAATTCATGCTGAAATGAAATGTATTTGATCCTTTAAGATGCTTTCCAATTTTTTGCATTTCCTTAGATTAGAGAAAAAGAATTTTCATTCCTTATAAAATTGGACATACAACGCGTAGGATACTGCTACAAACTCCCCGCTCCTTTGCATCGTCCGCCATAGCTTTTAGCGAAGCGTCCAAGTATTAATCAAGAATCAAGACCTAGAATTCGTATCATGGTTCGTGGTCCGTCAATGCCGAATTCTCAAATTCCTGTCCAGGCTCTCTTATAAAAAAATGAATAATCTGGAAATGAATAACCTGACCTTTCAGTTAGTAATAGGATGAGAACATTACTGAATTTTACCGTACCCATTCAAGGATATCAATAGCCCGATTGGAGACGACACCGTTGTACCCGGCCGGGGTCGACATCGAGCCATTCGTGCTTCCCTGATGGGTTATAATGATGTTCTGTTTCAAAACCGATTCATTTGGCTTTACCGTTGTCAACTCTAAAAAATTTCAGACGACAAATCTCCCAGTCGGGCCCAAAAGTTTGTCAATTCTCCGAAACCTGAGTTTGCTTTCGCTCGTTAATCCATTAGTTATAATTTTGTATATTAACAAGAATGATATAAAGATGAGCAGGGTTATTGGAGGAACTCATCCTGCTCGCGGTCTGCATTTTGGACGGCGACGGATACGGAATTTCAGTAAAAAAGGAAGTGGAGCGGCACACCGGCCGTTCTATATTATTAGGTGCCCTACCGCCTCCAGGACAAGGGCTTCCTCGAATCACAGCTTGGCGGCAGCTCTGAAAAGAGAGGCGACCGACGGAAGCGGCTCTTCCGGATCACCAAAAAAGGAATGGAACAGCTGCGGGCTTCGCAGGACGTGCGGCAAAAAATGTGGGGCCTGATCCCGCAACTCAACCCTGGGTCATGAGCAAATACCAAAAAACGTTCACACGCAGGTTGGCCGGCGCACTTATTCAACGCTGGGTTGGACTCGCATATATTGAGGAGTTCCTGGGGGACCTCGATGAAATGTATGAAGATCGCCTGGCAGCAAGAGGAAAATTTGTCGCCGAAGCAATGTATTGGGTCGATGCGATCCACCTCATCTTCGGCTTTTCGTCAACAGTAAAAAAACAAAGTCACTCTATGTTTATCGGGAACATGATCAAGATCGCCTGGCGCAGCGCCGTGCGGCAAAAGCAATTTACCATTCTCAATCTGCTCGGCCTCACGCTGGGCATTGCCACCTGCCTGACGATCGGATTGTATGTTTATGATGAAAGTACCTACGATACTTTTCACGCTAACGGGGAACGGATTTATCGCATCAATCAACCCATGATATGGGGCGACTGGAAAGAGCAGTTCTCGGGGACGGGGCCTGGTATCACCGAGGCCATCAGGACTGACATACCGGACTTCGAACAGGTAACAAGAATTTTTTATGTCGGCGAACAGTTGATGCGCGTGACCATTGACGATAAGGCTACTCACTTCAATGAGTCGAAATATTATGCGGCAGAAGAAAATTTCTTCAAAGTGTTTTCATTCCCGTTCCTAAAAGGAGATCCTAATACAGCGTTGAAGGAGGCCAACGGCATAGTGATTACCGCTTCGACCGCGAAACGCTACTTCGGAGACGCTGATCCTATGGGTAAACTGATTGAAACCAAGTCCACAGCCGGTACTTACACACCCTTCACCATCACCGGGGTGCTCGCCGACATCCCTACGCAATCACACTTGCAGTTCGATATGCTTGCTTCACTCTCTTCCGTCACGGGATTCAAAGACAGCCGGTCGACTTGGATATGGACAATTTTCGGCACCTACGGTCTGGTCAATGAAGGAACGGATGTGGCGGCGCTGACCAAAAAACTTCAGGCTCTTCCTCCCAAGTGGGCGGGACAAACTACTCAGGGAGTTTTCAATCAAACATTCGAACAATTCACGAAGGGCCAACCATGGACCCTTTATCTCCAGCCCTTGCGAGAAATCTACCTTGCGAAGTCTCCGGCTTTCAACCGGTTTGGTCCATCGGGGAATCCAGAGTTTGTGATGATCTTCGGGGCTGTCGGCGTACTCGTCCTCGTGCTGTCGTCCATTAATTTCATGAACCTTTCAACTGCGCGATCGAGCAACAGGGCCAAAGAAGTTGGAGTGAGAAAGGTGCTTGGCCCGAAAAAAAATACACTTGTCAGACAGTTTATTATCGAATCAGTTTTGTATGTGACGGTGGCAACCGTGGCGGCGCTCATTCTCCTGCAGCTTTCGCTGAATGCTTTTAATACCGTGGCCGAAAAAAAATTAACCCTCCTGCCTCATCTTACCAATCCGTACTTTTTCGGGACCCTCGCAGCTTTCATACTTATTGTAGGACTTGCCGCCGGAAGCTATCCTGCGTTGTACCTGTCGGCGTTCAAGCCTGCAGAAACCCTGAAAGGAAAATTGAGTGCTGGATTCAAAGCCAATGGCATCCGGAACGGCCTGGTGGTGTTTCAGTTCACCGTCTCTATCGCCCTCATCATTTGCACGTTCTTCGTTCAGAAACAATTGGCCTACACGCGCACGATAGACGTCGGTATCAGCAAAGACCATGTGCTCCAGGTTTACAACATGCATCAACTGGGTGAAGGCGTTGACGTGTTAAAGGCAAAGCTCCAAACCAATCCCGTCTTCACTGTCGTCGCCAAATCGGGCTTCATTCCACCCAACGTCTGGGGAAGCGATCGTTACCGCGCAGAAGGACCGGATCAACCTGTTGTCGACATCAACTACATGCGCTGTGATGAAAATTACCTTCCGTTACTCCAAGCGGAATTCATCATCGGTCGGAACTTTGATCCCGCGAACGCCGCAGACAAATACCATATCATCATCAACGAAGAAGCCGCGAGGACCCTGGGCTACGGATCGAAAGAAACGTGGGGAGATAGCTCGCCTTTAGGAAAGTTTGTTGTCCAGTCATTTGGATCCGAAGAGAAATTCCAGATCATTGGTGTAGTCAAAGACTTTAACTTCAACAGTGTCAAGCAAAGGATCGGACCCTTGCTTATTATGCATAATGACAATGACAAGCACTGGAGTTATACGGAGGGCTTCCCATCCTACCTGTCGATGCGACTCAACCCAGGCTCGGTAAAAAACGGAGACGCACTCCAGGGTATCATAGATGGTGTCAAAGCAGAGATTGTCAAGATCGATCCCTCTGTCACGTTCCAGTACAGTTTCCTGGATGAAGAGTTCGACAACACTTTCCATGAAGAAAGGAGAATGAGTGTCATCCTGAATCTGTTTACCATTCTGGCGATTGTCATTGCCTGCCTCGGATTGTTCGGACTGGCCGCATTCTCCGCCGACCAGCGAAAGAAAGAGCTGGGCATCAGGAAGCTGCATGGAGCCAGCATTCATCAGCTAGTTTTCCTGTTCTCTTCGGAATTCACCAAGCTGGTCGCACTGAGCATCGTGATGGCCACACCAATAGCCTACCTGATGACGGACTACTGGCTCAGCAACTTCGCTTACAGAACACCCATTGATATTTGGGTATTCATTGTTGCAGGACTGACTGCCTTATCGATCTCGGCCTTCACGGTTGGATTCCAGTCATTTTCCGCGGCTAATACCAATCCGGTGGAGGTGCTCAAGAATGAGTAATCGGAGTTGAACGTAATTATATACCATTATTGAAATGGAGGTCTCTGCGTAATTCTCTTCGTATTCTTTGCGTTAAATTCTAACTATCTGACTAGGCTAACTACGTACCTCTCAGAGATTCGGAGTCCGCCTCGTCATCCACTAGCTTATTGCAAAGACGTTGAACCCCCTGAGAAATTCGATTAGGTCATAACGTTTGGCTTCTTCAGGGTTAATCTCCTATCCATAACTGATACTCAAAATAAATTTATTAATGGAGCATGAGTTTTTACCATCGCAAGGATATAATGTTAAAAACTACTTATATGATTAATTATACCCGACAGCTTTTCCTGATTTTTCTGTACGCCGTCATATCGCCTTTGATTACCGCTGCTCAAGGATCTGACCTTATTCTTGACACCCAAGCAAAGGTTGATGCTTTTGATCCCTCTGGACTCTCTAGCCGTGCACTCGTTATCTCCGGTGCAGATATTACCAACCTTGACCGTCTGGCAAATACCACCAAACTTACCCAGTTGTACATCACCAATAACCCAAACCTGACCTCCATTGCTGGTCTTTCTAATCTTTTGACCATTGGTGAACTCGTCATCGCCAATAACAGTGTGCTCGTATCGATCGATGCACTTGCGGGCGTTTCCAACGCGCGAGGTATCAACATCTATGGCAACGCCAAATTGACACATCTTCCAACGTTCAATAATCTGACGACCATCAATGGGAATTTATATATTAAAGACAACCCGGAATTGAGCGCTGTTGAACTGGGATCTGTCGAGAATATCTCCCTTAGGCTGAGTTTAATAGGGAATCCCAAACTATTAAACCTGGCTGGTTTCAATTCTCTGAAAAACCTGCAATCTCTGCTTATCCAGGATATGGCCATCACGACGATCGACGGATTTTCATCGTTGACTGCAATCCCTCAGTTTATTGTGGTGAGCAATCCGAATCTTGTATCCCTTACAGGTTTTGCAACGGTTCAACGCGTAGGCACCTTTTCTATAAACGACAACCCAAAATTGCAGAGTGTGGGTGGATTCTCAATGCTCAATGACATGATCACTCCTCCCGGCGCAGGATCATCGCGATTTATTTATGTGTATGGGAATCCCATGCTTACTAGCATGGACGCTTTCTCCAACATTCAGACTTTAGATAATCTTGTAATTGAGAATAACGCAGCCTTGAAAAACGTGAACAGCTTCCGTGGGCTTCAACGACTTCCGGGCCGCCTAAATTTTAGAATTGACAATAATCCTTCTCTGGAGAATCTTGACGGATTTTCCAATCTCGACGAAGTAGCAACTACCGATAGTGATTTCGCCCGCATTTCAATATCGGACAACCCAGCACTAACAAGACCTTGCGGTATCTTCCCCTTTATAAATGCATTGAATAACAACCATCCAGGTACATTTGATTCCCCAATTGCATTTATAACAGGCAACAATGGGTTTACAATTGAACAACTCAAAGCATGCGGACAGGTGCAACCCCCTTATACAACGCCGCTTGTGCGTCTGAGTCTTGATGAGACTGCGGGCATCGCACCAGTAAATTCAGGCAGCGCAACAGCTACGTTTACCAGGTCAGCAAATATTCCAACCTCAAGTACGAACGGTCCCTCACAGGATGCTACTGCAAAGTCTTTTGATTTTGGGACATCACCTGGAAATTACTTCGTTCAGAGCACGACACCAATTCAGCAATTGCGTAACCTTTCGGACTTCACCATCACGGGTTGGGTAAACGCCAAATCGGCGACTACAGGAAGCGGCGGAAACAGAATCGTTTCCTGGATTAACAATGGTGGCGACGGTGTAGACCTTGTGTTTGAAAGTAATGGACAACTGCGACTTAGCGTCGATGGGTGGCCAGACCATTCGCCCGCATTCAGTTCAAGTGGAAAAATCACCATCAACTCCTCCGGTGCCTCAGACAACTGGGTATTTTTCGCAGTAACCTATTCGTCAGGTAGTGGCAACGTTCAATACTACTTCGGTTCTAACTCTCAATATCTGAGTCGCGACATATCCTCAACGCTTTCAGCTGGTGCTGTAGGCAACAACATCGGAAAACTCGCAATAGGTGCCTTCAATGATGCGACCCGGAATGCGGGAACATATGACAGGATGTTCAGAGGTGCCATTGATGACATCCGCATCTTTGGAACGGCACTGAACTACGAAAACATTTGGGCTGTTCAATTTGAAAACAGGGACCGCATAGCACCATCAAAACCTTCATTGATTGTCTCGACCAAGACCGCCACATCAGTCACGCTGCAGTGGGCAACACCGTCCGACAACGTAGGAATAAGCCGTTATGTCATTATTGCAAAGGATCTCGGGGATCAAACGAGAGTCGGCGCCAATATCGGTCAGGTCAACACAATTAACTTTTCTGATCTAAGAACGGGATCAACACAAAGAATTTACCTGGAGGCATGGGATCAGTCACAAAACGCGTCTCCCAAAGATAGCATCGATGTTACTCTTGAAAACCTGCCGTCAACGGATGGATCATTGGTCCATTTGGATTTTAACGATATGGGTTTGATCTATCAGAACCGGGGATCGGCTTCCGCAACATTCACGCGCACTACGACAATGCCTTTGACAACCACCAATACACCTGTGTTGGTTGGCGGGGCCAACGCAATTGATTATGGCGTGTCGCCGGCAAATTATTATGTTACAAGCTCAACACCTGTTGATGCGCTGAAGAATCTTAGTGCGTTCACCATCACGGGGTGGGTAAACGCCAGGTCCAACGTTACGGGTAGTGGCGGAAACCGAATCATTTCGTGGATAAACAATGGAGGTGACGGCGTGGATCTTGTATACCGAAACAATGGAAGCCTGCAGCTGGGTGTCGACCAGTGGCCGGATATCTCACCTGCATTCAGTTCTGCAAATAAGATACCTGCGAATGGTAGCGCTCCCAACAGCAATTGGATTTTCTTTGCCGTCTCCTACCAGTCCAATGGCCAGGTTCAGTTTTATTTCGGAAGCAATTCAGTTGACGCATCGCTTGATGTCGCACGAACGTATTCAGGTCGAGGTGCGACTGGATCCAATATCGGCAATCTGGCTGTGGGTGTTTTCAACGAATCAACACGAAATCCTTCCACCTACGACCGTATGTTCAAAGGACTTATCGATGATGTTCGCATCTACAATTCGGTATTGTCACCGGCTAACATTGTCACCGTTCAGCGAGGTACTCTGACAGTAGATGTTACACCTCCGAATGCACCCACTAACGCATACAATTCGGCCAAAACACAAACCACAGCCGCAATCTCGTGGACCGAGGCGACAGATAATGTCGGCGTTACGGGATATCAGATTTTCAATGGTGCAAGTCTGGTAGAAGAAGTTGGTGTGGTTACTTCATACACAGTCATTGGACTGACCCCATCGACTACCTATCAATTTAAGGTCAAGGCAAAGGATGCACGTGGAAACATTTCTGCGTTTAGCAACATCGTTACAGTTACAACGGACCCGCCATCGTCGCAGCCTCCGCTCGTACTGCTGAGATTCAACGAACAGAATGATATTACACCGAACCCAACTCCAGTGCAGGAGGGTTCCGCATCTGCAGCTTTTGTACGCAACGGTACTGCCTTTTCAACTAATGCTCCCACAGCGATGGGAGGTAACGCCTCGTATGACTTTGGATCGGTAGCAGCGAACAAGTACGTCGAAAGCACGGCACCCATTAACGACCTGAAAAATATGAGTGAGTTCACTTTGACGGGCTGGGTGAACAGCAAGTCAAACGTTGCAGGGTCTGGCGGAAACCGTATCATATCCTGGATCAACAATGGAGGCGATGGTGTTGACCTTGTCTACAAGAGCAACGGAAGTTTACAGCTTGGTGTCGACCAGTGGCCAGATCATTCGCCGGCGATAAGCTCAGCCAACAAAGTAACAACTGACGCTTCCGCAGCTAGCAGCAACTGGGTTTTCTTCGCCGCGACATACAAGTCCACTGGCCAAGTCCAATTCTACTTCGGCACCAATACGACAGAAGCAACCCTCGATGTAACGCGCACTTATCCGGGGCGTGGACTGACCGGATCCAACACAGGTAAATTTGCCGTCGGAGCATTCAATGACGCGACACGGAACGCTTGGACCTATGATCGCATGTTCAAGGGACTTATCGACAACATTCAGGTCTATGGAAAAGTGCTTACTGAATCCGAGATCCGTATTGCGCAGCATGGAACTCCTGCGAGCAGTGCAAAACAAAAAGATATGTCTGTCGCTCGGGAAATTTCAATTGAAGACGCATCTGATGAGCCAACTCAACTCTTCCAGAATTTTCCTAATCCGTTCAACGGGGAGACAACCATCAATATGTACATTCGCCACGATGTGAAAGCAGCATGGATAAGCGTGTATGACGTCAGTGGCAGATCGCTTAGGGAAATCGAAGTGAAGGAACGCGGAAAGACGCGGGTGCAAATACAGCGAGGAGATTTGAATCCTGGAATGTACTTCTATTCGTTGAGGGTTGATGGAGGTATACAGGGCACGAAACGCATGGCGTTAACGCAATAGAGCGCAACGTAAAAACAAAAAAGCCGTCTCAAAGTCAGAGACGGCTTTTTTGTTTTGATGGGGTCTCAAAAAAAATTAATGATCAAGTTGCATAGGGAAATTAGGATCCAACCGATTATGCTGTCAGTTTGGAAAAGTTATGTGCGATCGCAAGTAACCGGTCTCAATTTCTACCCTCTTCAGACCTTTCAGCATAAATCGTTTAAAGTTCTTATTGTGTTTTAGCTGTGAAAATCCGTTCAATATCAGCGGGCGTTTTTTACGGTGCACTATTTTCACTTTTTAGTTTAGCGTTTACCTCAAACTTAAATGCTTAAGTCGCGCGCAAGTAATTACAGGAAGAAATATATGAAGTGAGCCTCTTCTGTATTGAGGAAAATCCTGTGGCTCCAACCCAAACTGTTACCCAGGTTATTGATGGCCGTCGTTCAAAAATAAACGCTTCACTGGGCGTGGATGAATGTCTTCGTTTGAGATCTTAACTCTCAAGACTGCAATGCGACAAGTCGAGGGGGAGCAAATCATCGATAGGATCCACCCGGCACCATCAGCGCTTTTTGGGTTGTTGCTCTTGGTCAGATAGCAATTCATCTTCTGATTTCTACACTACCTTGGGGAGGATGAACCTCCTTCAGGAATTAAGGAAATTATGCGAATAAAAAATAATGAACATGCATTATCAGCGAACCTGATAAAAATAATTTTTTAACCTTGAAAACGCACGGTGTACAATTAATCAAGCCATACTTAACGTATCAATTCAATAAAACCGCTTTTCTCAATTTTAGCAGATCCAAAACGTACTAAGATTGTATAAAAATAAGTCCCTGTAGGCACGAACCCCCCACTTCGATTGGTGCCGCGCCAAATTATATTTTCATTATTGTATCCCGTTCCTGTGAAAATCAGTCCTCCCCATCGGTCGACAATTACTACTTTATTATCCTGAAACCTTTCAATGTTGGTTAAGATCAAATGATCGTTTATTCCGTTACCATCCGGTGTAACTATTTTACTAACATCAACCTCTATCTCTGCCTGTGAAACAATCACATTGAACGTGCAATAAGATGTGTTCCCTCCGTTGTCGGTGGCCTTATATTCAACCTTGGTTGTTCCAATGTTAAAAATTCCGGGATGATGTGAAGCACTCAATGATACTTCACCGCATTCCGCCGTTGCCGTTGGTAAAATCCAATCAATACTTGCAATGCCGTTCTCATTGGCCTCCATCGGTATATCATTAGGGCAGGCCGAAAAAACCGGCAATGTTTCATTATTTACCACAACGTCAAACTGACAAACTGTGACATTGCCGCTACTATCTGTGGCTGTGTATTTCACCACAGTTTTGCCTATGGAAAAAGTATCTCCAGGGCTATGCGAACTATAAATTGCTGCAAATCCGCAATTGTCGGAAGCTGTTGGTGGCTGCCAGATCGCTACGGCTGCGCACGTCCCATCGGCTGTGGCTATAATTTCGGTGAGACAATGCTCGAACACAGGAGCCGTCTTATCTTCAACAATCACATTGAATTTACAGGATGAGGTATTACCATTTTCATCGGTTGCTGTATATGTGACTACAGTTTTTCCCAGCGTAAAAGTCTGGCCCGGATCGTGCGAGCTTACCATTGTAACGTTCCCACAGTCGGCCACCGAAGGTTCAACCCAGCTTACCTTCGCGTCGCAAGATGATGTCGCGTTAACAACGATGTCTTTACATCCAGTTATAATCGGTCCTGAATTATCGGTTACAGTAACATTGAAAGTACGGGTCGCTGTTCTTCCGGAATCATCGGTAGCAGTGTAGGTCACCGGTGTGGTACCGACAGAAAAAAGACTGCCGGAAGTGGGCGTGCAGCTTAGTATTGTTGTACCGCAGTTATCGGTTGCGTTTGGGGTTGCCCAGGTTACCGTTGCTTTACAAGATGCATCTGCGGCTTTGGAAATATCAGGTAGAGACCCAGTAATTACAGGAGGTACAATGTCGACGACAGTCACAGTGAAAGTGCACGTTTCGATATTACCAGCTACATCAGTCGCCGTATAAGTGACGATGGTGGTGCCTTTGGGAAAAGGAGTATCGGGAGTATGACTTTCGGCAAGGGGTAATAAAGTACAATTATCAGTGGCCGTCGGACGTGTCCAACTAACAAGCTGGGTACATCCAGGGCCTGTCATATTAATAACCCGATCTGATGGGCAGCCTGTAATTATTGGTTTCGCTGTATCCGATGAACATGCACTTATCTTTGTACAAAAGTCACCACCAGAACAACCTGATCCATTATCCGAACACTCGGAGGAATTGACTTGGAAATTCGGACATCCACCTGCTTCACAAGCCATGCACCCATTACTGGAATTCTTGAAATTATCCTCGACAGTAACGGTTCCGGTTCCGGACCATACTATGTTGACAACATTATTTTGAAAATTATGCAAAAAATTTGCTGAGCCGTTTACCACGATCTCAAACGTGCAGGGGTTGGCAGGGGTACAACCTGAATTTTTGGAATCTATTTGAAAATTACCGTCCACATTCACTGTTACACCGGCGGGTATTATGATCTTTCCGCTACCCTGAGCGTTGACAGAAAAATTTCCAGTTATGTTAACGACAGGGAGGTTGAAAGTAAAGATATCTCCATTCCCCATGTAAGTGTTCTTGCCTAACGTAAGGTTTGATGTTGAGGTGCCACCACAGGCGCCGCTGAAGTTACGAAGTGCCGTACCCGGAAAATCCACGTCACAATTTTGGCCTACAACCGGCAGAAAAAAATACACGAAAGCAATTACAAGAAAGGTACTTTTGATTAAACCCGTTTTGGGCCCTATTATATCCATGTTCCCGATGAAGAAAAAAATCTAAAATCACTCGCTTCTTAAATACCTTCGGAGAGCAATAGGTGAACGTAATGCTCCTGGTATATTGAGATTTATTCTTCCTTATTCCTACAGATCACTCGTGAGCAACTTTTGCTAAGAAGGATCTATTTTCAATAGCTGAAACTGGGGAAAATGTTACCCATTAATGGGATAAAAATAGTTGAACTTTGTCATCAACTCTAGTTATTGCCAAACTGCATGTCCTAGAGTTATCTACCGATTTGAACGTAACAATTCCCTATAGAATAAACTCGTTCTAACTTCCGGAGATTACAATTCTGTAATCATGGCATGCCATTAGAGAAAGGATTCTCATAGTCCTAAAAAAATGAACCGGTTTTTCTATGCAATTTTTGCCTTCATAGTTTTTTCCGTGTCACCCATGGCATCTTTTGGCCAGCAAAATAATTCCAAGCCCGTAATAGTTAGTCAAACCCCAAATCCTTTAACCACAAACAAAGACACACCCGTAACAATTGCATTATCCAATCTAATAGTTACTGATCAGGATCCATCTCCTGTTTATCCAAATGGTTTTACGCTCGAGGTAAGTTCAGGGAAGAATTACAAAGTTAAAGGAACGACAGTTACTCCCGATAATAATTTTACGGGACAACTCATCGTGCCAGTACAGGTAAAAGATGGAAAAAACAAGAGTGACAAGTTTGATTTCCAAATTAATGTCATTGGGTCACAAAATGTTGCACCTCAAATTACAGGACAATCACCCTTAAGCGTTAACCAAGGGGGAAATCTTACTATTGAGTTTGGCCATTTAACAGTTACCGATCCTGATAACGCTTATCCTACAGGCTTTACCTTAAAAGTGTTTGGAGGAAACAACTATACCTTCAACGGCAATACAATCACACCTTCAGCCAACTTCTCCGGGAAACTGACCGTTCCTGTTTCCGTAAATGACGGACAAAATGAGAGCAATCGGTTTGATCTGAAAATTGATGTTGCGAAAGCTCAGAATACTGCGCCTAAGATTACGGGACAGTCACCGTTGACTGTGAATCAAGGTCAAAGTCTTACTGTTGAGTTCGGCCATTTAACAGTTACCGATCCTGATAACGCTTATCCTACAGGCTTTACATTGAAAGTGTTTGGAGGAAACAACTACACCTTCAACGGCAATACAATCACACCTTCAGCCAACTTCTCCGGGAAGTTGACAGTTCCTGTTTCAGTAAATGACGGACAAAACGAAAGCGATCGTTTTGATCTGAAAATTGATGTTGCAAAAGCACAGAATGTTGCACCTCAAATCATAGGTCAGCAACCCTTAAGTGTGAGTCAAGGGAAAAGCCTTCCTATCGAGTTCGGGCATTTAACTGTTACCGATCCTGATGATAATTATCCAGCAGGCTTCACATTAAAAGTATTTGGAGGGAACGGATATACCTTCGATGGAAATGCGATCACACCTTCTGCCAATTTCTCAGGGACGCTGAAAGTTCCTGTTACAGTAAACGACGGACAAAATGAAAGCAATCGTTTTGATCTGAAAATAGATGTGGTAAAGAATCAAAATGCTGCACCACAAATTACTGGTCAGTCGTCCTTGAGCGTCAATCAAGGTCAAAGCACTACTATTACGCTCACTCATTTGACAGTTACCGATCCTGATAATACTTATCCAAACGGATTTTCCTTAAAGGTTTACGAAGGGAACAACTATGCTCTCAATGGAAATACGGTAACGCCCTCTCCTAATTTTTCAGGCAGTTTAAAAGTAGCTGTCTCGGTTAATGATGGGCAAAATGAAAGCAACCATTTTGATTTAAAAATTGATGTTTTAGAAATTCAAAATGCCGCGCCTCAAATTACGGGACAGGAAAGTCTAACAACAAACGAAGACGAACCTATCACGTTGCAATTATCCCATTTAAGGGTAACTGATCCCGATAATCCATACCCCACCGGCTTCTCGTTAAAAGTAGGTGCCGGAAAAAACTATAGTGTATCGGGTCTTATAATTACACCCTCTAAAGATTTTTCTGGGCCCCTTCCCATATTAGTAAGCGTTAATGACGGCAAAAATGAAAGCGCTTTTTTTAATCTTAATATCGACGTAACGCCTGTCAATGATCCCCCCGTTATTACGGGGCAAGTACCGTTAAGTACAAATAGAAACACTTTCATTCCGATAGAATTTTCTCATCTGCAGGTGAGGGACCCTGACAATAGATATCCAGACGGTTTTACGTTGAATATTTCAAATGGAGCTAATTATTCGTTCGCAAGGAATTTAATAAGTCCCACGCCTGGATTTACAGGAACGTTAAATGTTATGATTGCCGTTAATGACGGCAAAGCACGCAGTGCTGAATATAAACTTATAATTAGTGTTCTTTCGCCCACCCCGAATGTCGCGCCCGTCATAACCGGACAAAAAGAAATCAACCTTACCGAGAATACTTCACTTCCCCTGCAATTGTCTCATTTAAACGTGAGTGATCCGGATAGCAAATACCCCGATGATTTCACGTTAAAAGTTTTAGCTGGTAACGATTACAAAGTTGAAGGAACAACCATCACTCCAAATTCTAATCTCACAAATACAGTAATAACGGTCATAGTTAAAGTAAATGATGGCCAGGCTGACAGCGCACCATTTGAACTAAAAATTCGGATAACGCCTTTAACGTCAAGACCTCAAATTAATGGCCATAGAATGTTGGTCATGATGGAAGACAGTACCCTTGTCATTGGCTTGTCGGACCTAATGGTCACCGATGCGGATGATCCTGATTATCCAGCCGGATTTTCACTCATCGTTTTATCAGGTGGTACAGATGTTTATGCGCGCGAAGGAAATTCGATTACTCCTGCTAAAAACTTAAATGGTTTTATCGAGGTAGGTGTTGTGGTCAGCGATGGTGTAAATAAGAGTGAGGAATTTAAATTGTCTATTCTGATAAATCCGGTTAATGATCCCCCTGAGATTACAGTGCCGGAAACAACGGCGTTGGCATACGAACCTGGCAGCGAGCCCATATCAATATTTGAATCATTGGCGTTATCCGATGTGGACAATGACCACCTAATTATGACAGAAGTCGGTTTCAGGCCCCAAAATTACAGCGCACTAAATGATCAGATTATTTTTCACAATGATACCTCAACAATAAGGGCCATCGTTGATGCCAATGGAACGCTCTTCCTGATTGGGTATGCTACCATTGATGAATACCAGACAGCACTGCATTCTCTTCAGTATAATTATCGTCTTACTCAGGATGAAATGGGAAATCCAGCTGAAATTTTGTCAGGACCTCGAACGCTCTATTTAACTGTGTCCGATGGACAGCTTACAAGTCCGGCCTATGAAAGACAAATCAACATGGAAGTAAAGATCTCGCTTGATATTCCGAATGTATTTACTCCAAATGGAGACCACGAGAATGATACATGGCATGTTGATATTACCAACTCCGACAAGGTAGATGATGCAGAAATTAGAGTGTACGATAAACGAGGGTCTTTGATTTATCAAGCAACGGGTTTTGAAAAAGAATGGGATGGAATCTCCAACGGACAAGTGTTGCCTGTAGATTCGTACTATTATACAATTGATTTAAATCTTCCTTATATGAAGAAAACGTATAAAGGTGTTGTCTCTATTTTGCATTGAGGGAGCAGCTGTACGGCCTCAGCGCCGTTCAACAAAGTGATAAGTTAACTGGTGAGTCAGTTGTAAAGCTGCTGTCAAGATATTGAAATACCGTAGCATGGTCGTTGGATGGTTCCTAATTCAAGAACTCATTCGTCAGTTCAACAAAGAACTTCGGCTGCTCGCTGTTTGGTTTGTGCACAGTTATTTCTCCTAAATATTCTCCATGACCTCCGGGAATGATCGCCAGCCTGGCCTTTGGAATCAGTCGGTACATTTCTACCGCATGCTCAGGTTTTACTACATCAACGTCACCAATTACTAAAAGCGTCTCTGCATGAATTGAGCGGATTTGCTCCTCGGGCCAATCCTTATAGTCCATCATTCTTTCCCGGTCTTGATCATGCATTGCCTTCAAAGCATTTTGATCATTATTGATCGCCAGGTATGCTTCCCTCAACGGCCGTGGCATTAAATCCACTGTCCCTTTACTTATAAAGTTCCACACCTGAGGGTAAATGCCTTCTCTTTTGAAGAAACTAGAACAAACTATTAGCTTTCTTACTTGGTCAGGGTGCCTGATAGCGACCTGCATAGCAGTGCTCCCTCCGTTACTAAATCCAATGAAATCTGCGGGTTCAATATTTAATTCCTTGAGCAGTACATGAACGTCATCGGCATCCTGCTCAAATGATAAAGCTCTATCAATGTCTCTCGTGTGACCGTGGCCCTGAAGTTCAACGGCAATTACTTGTCTCGTTTTTGCCAGCTCAGAGATAACCCGTCCAAATGTAGTTCCAATAGTAGACCCGCCACCGTGCAGAAGAACCAATGGCTGGCCTTGTCCATGTATCTCATAATACATCTGAAGCTCCTTAATCATTACATAACCGCTTTTGAAATTACTTTGGGCATACGCGATGGTATTCATAATTATTGTTAGAAAGAAAAAAATTGGAGTCTGCATAATTCCCGCTTCAATTGTTCACATTTAATTCATTCAAAGACATGCTTTCCTCAAGTAAATCGAGCATGTCGATCCAGCCATTGTATGCTCCGGTTTTTCGCGCCAGTATTTCGATTACTGTTTGATGGATATTTATTTCTGTATAATCGTTTTTTTCATTGAAACGTACCGTTACCAATGTCTCCTCAGGCCAGTCTTTGTCTTTAAACATTTCTTGAGCACTTACAGGATTACCTTTTTCATCAGCAAGTCTTATTCTGTATTGAATTAGACTTGGATACTCAATTTCAAGAAAGACACCTGTACACCAGCAATCCGGATAGTTTGGACTCTTGACGCACCAATGAAATTTTCCACCCTTGTGCAACTCTAGTTTCGAAAAACGTATGGTACAGCCTTTTGGCGCAAACCAGTTCTTGAGCTCGTTGGGAGTAGTCCAAGCTTTGAAGACTAGTTCTCTACGATGCCTAATCATTCTGGTAATCGATAAGTGATTTTCAATGCTCATTTTTTTTGCTTTTTTTTCTTTTTAATGCCACCTTTTTGTCAAGGAATTCTTCTAATGAGTCCAAGGTCGAGTGCCAATACTTTTTATACTGATTCACCCAGTCCGCAACTTCGCCTAGTTTTTCCAGCCGTGCTTCACAATAACGCTCACGTCCTTTTTGTTCAATCCATACTAAGCCGCACTCATACAAAATTTTTACATGTTCAGAGACGGTAGCTCTATTTGTCTTAAATCGCTCCGCAATAGAATTCACAGTGAGTGGGTGATTTGAAATCAGCTGAATAATTTCTCTTCTGGTCGGATCTGATATGGCGTGAAAAACATCGCGTCTTTTTTCCATTATGTTGGCATTTGCCTACAAATATATTAAAACGTAGGGACTTGCCTACATATAGAATAAAAATATTTACAAGGCGTCGTAAACAATTAAATTCTTATAATTATGGCCAACAGAGTGGTTAGCTAACTGGCGAGTCAGTAATCGAATTCTACGCGAACTCATTTCTTCTATCAGGCCTTGCGGCGAACGATTAGAATCACTTAAATTGATGGACTCATTCAAAAGCCTTTCGTGATGAAGACACATTTACTTTTCCTGTTTATGATTTTACCAGGCGTCCTATTTAGTCAGCAGAATAAGAAGTCGGCGCTTTCCGGGAACCCTGTGTTTCATGGATGGTATGCAGATCCAGAAGGGATAATATTTCAAAGTAAGTATTGGATATACCCTACTTACTCCGCATCCTTCGACAAACAGGTATTCTTCGATGCATTCTCATCACCCGACTTGGTTCACTGGACGAAACATGAAAGGATACTCGATACTGTTGATGTGAAGTGGGCACGGCGGGCGATGTGGGCGCCGTCTGTCATTGAAAAAGATGGCAAGTATTTTCTTTTTTTCGGCGCAAATGACGTTCATGAGAACGAAATTGGAGGTATCGGCGTCGCCGTTGCCGACAAGCCCGAAGGCCCGTTTAAGGACTATTTGGGTAAACCATTAATCGGCGAAATTCACAATGGTGCGCAGCCCATCGATCAGTTCATTTTCAAAGACAATGACCAATACTATCTCATTTACGGCGGATGGGGACATTGCAACATCGTTCGGATCAAAGATGATTTTACTGGACTCGAACCGTTCTCAAACGGAACTATATATAAAGAGATTACACCTCAACGTTATGTCGAGGGACCCTGTATGTTTATTCGAAATGGTAAGTATTACTTCATGTGGTCAGAAGGAAGCTGGACGGGCCCCGATTACAGTGTTGCATATGCTATTGCTGACTCCCCGTTTGGACCCTTTAAACGCACGGCAATAATTCTCCAACAGGATCCGAAGGTCGCGACTGGCGCGGGACATCATTCTGTGATTCATGAGCCATCAAAAGACAAGTGGTACATCGTTTATCATCGAAGGCCGCTGAGTGAGACTGACGGAAACTCGAGGGTAACGTGCATCGACGAACTACATTTTGATAAAGAAGGATACATCAAGCCGGTTGTAATTACATTTAAAGGTGTTGAGGCAAATGCATTGAAATAGACCGGCGACTAGTAGATACTTAACCCCATAGCCGCTTTGTATGTAAAACTTTACAAGGATTACATTCTTTTTAGCGAATCTCCACTTAAGGAAGCAACAAAGCTTTAGAGATTTTATTCTAAGCCGTTGAGCTCAAAGAAAAGTGGGTAGTGATTCAATAGTATATGAATACAGGGCATTGATCAAGGCGCACTTTCAGAGAATAGAAGATGCATTCCGGTTAGACCTTACAAACAACGTTTGCAAATTAGATAGCAACGCCAAACTGGCATGTAGTATCTTACAGCCCCATAGAACTGATTGGCCAGACAGCCTAAGGATTCTTCCAGTGAGTTTAGAAAGGGGCAAGAATCAGGTTATTTTTGTTGGAATTCTTACTGATCAGAATGTGGGCCACTAAAACATTCCTATTTCTTTGCATTACAGGTTCTATTTCCTGTACTGTTTTTGCGCAGATAAGGTCCACGGATAGCCTTGAACAAAAGCTTAATAAAATCAATGGAAAAGAGAAGGTAGATGTTCTCAATCAGCTGACGTATGACTTGATCACGCACGATAACGTCAAAGTTATAGCGTATAACCAGCAAGCGCTCGACTTAAGCAAAAAAATTAAGTATCTAAAAGGAGAAGCCCGCGCTTACACATACCGTGGTGTATTCGAATACCTATCTGGCCAACTTTTGGAAGGTCATCGTGATCTCAATCATGGATTGCGGCTAGCCACGCAAGCAGGTGACCGTCCTCTCCGGGGATATGTTTTTCTTCAATTGGGGAACTGTAGTCTTGAAGAAGTTCAGATGGATTCTGCGCTTATTTTTTTTAAACAAAGTCGCGAGATTTTTAAAGACAGTACAGATCCAGCAACACTCTCCAAGATTTATCGCAATATTAGCGCGTTATACGGACAACGGAATCAAGCCGACTCGCAGCAGTTCTATCTCGACCGTGCCATTGGTATCCGCAGATTGTTGCCAGACAAAGCGTTGCTAATCGAGGCCCTTGCATTGAAAGCCAGCACAAAGCTTATGCTGGGAGATTTTTCATCAGCCCAGGAGTTGGCTCTCGAGGCCAAGAAAATCATGAGTACTCGGCCCGAAGACGATGAGAGCAGAAATGATATCCGTCGTATACAAGCCCTGATTTTATTTCAAAAAGGGGAGTTTGAGCAAGCCGCCATTCTATTTGACTCTGCCCGAAATTACTTCCTCGAAAAGAGTTTGCTTCGAAAATATGTTACGTTGCTGATCGACTTAAGCAGAATTTTTTCGCAACGAGGTGACTATGAGCTGGCGTTGAATAATCTTTACGATGCCTTGAAACTAAGTCAACTTCACAACTTTGATGCAGAATCTTCCGTCATCCGTATTCAGATTGGCTGGGTCAATCATTATCTTGATAATCCGGGCCAGGCTTTACTTATGGTCAACGAAGCCATGCGGCTGACTCCGAAAAAATTGCTTCGCAGTGATCTTGCAAATGGACTCACATTGAAAGGTGTGGTCCTTACCGATTTTAGAAACTATTCACAAGCTCGTTCATGCCTCGATTCTGTTTTGCAGATATACAAGGAATTTGGGAGTTACCAGGGAATGAGTGAAGCGTTGATGAACTTGGGATACCTGGAATTGAAGCGTGAAAAATATCCAGAAGCCGTCCGGTTCTATACCGAAAGTATTCGCATGGCCGAGACGATTCCAAACAATTATGTTCTTGCCTGGGCATACTGGGGCAGAGGGCACGTTTGTTTCAAATTGGGTGATTTCAAAAACTCATTGCTTTATCTGGATAGATCACAAAAATATGCAAACCTCATAGGTTCGAGTGAAGTGATGGTGTTTAATTATAATACACGGAGAGATCTGCTGGCCGTTCAGAATCGTTTCAAGGAGGCACTTCAGTTTTCGATATTGGCAAGTCAGTTGAAAGATTCCCTTCGCAAGAGTGATGTAGCAAGAAGGTTTGTTAACCTCGAAAAAATTCAAGAGATCGAACAACGCAATCGAGACATTCGGTTACTACAGAAGGATAATTTATTGGCAGAAAATAAGATCCAGCTTCAGGAAGACAAACTGCAACAACAATCTATTTTGATGATAGCTGGCTTTATTGGCCTTCTCATGCTAGGCATACTCGCTCTGATTTATCATCGGTTCTATTCCCGTATCAAAATCCTAAATGTTTCGGTAGTCGATAAAAATAAAAGAATACAGGCGCAGGCAAACAGTCTACAGGAGGTTAATAGAGAACTGAATCGTCTCTACAACGAAGTTTCCGAACAAAAGAAAGAAATTCAAAACCAGACTGATAAGTTATCTGAAAGTAATAAAAGTATACTTGAGATAAACCGAAGCCTGGAAAAAATCGTGGCGGAAAAAACTGTCGAGCTGAGAAAAATCAATGCGGAATTAATAAAACAAAACAGTGAGTTGTTTCAATTTTCTTATTCAGTTTCGCACAACCTTCGCGGTCCCGTGGCAAGATTGTTAGGTCTTGTTGACTTGGCTGAGAAAGAAGATATTCCGGCTCAAGCGAAGCAATTGACCCATTTTATCAGTAAAACGGCTTTTGAACTTGATCAGATTGTTGATGATTTGGTCAAGATACTTGAACTTCGAAATGAACCTGAGGGTCATCGGGAAATAGTTAGTCTTGAAGATGAGTGGCAACAGACAATTGGACTTCTAAAGCATAGCCTTACCGGTAATGAAGAAATTTTAATCAACTTTAAAGCACTACCTGAGATTGTTACAGTACGAGGTATGCTGCAGAATATTTTATATAATTTGTTAAGCAACTCAATTAAATTTCGATCGCCCGAGAGAAAATTGAAAGTGATAGCTACAAGTCGCAGCCACGACGGAAGAGCCATTTTGGAAATTACTGACAATGGCCTTGGATTCAACATCGATCTTCATCACGAAAAAGTTTTCAAACTTTACCGGCGCTTTCACGCACACGTTGGTGGTCGCGGTATTGGTCTGTACCTTATCAAGACACAGGTTGAAGTTCTTCATGGTTCTGTTGAAGCAACATCGCAGCCGGATAAAGGCTCAATGTTCAGGATTATTTTGCCGCTAAGTCCTGAAGAAAATCTTATCTGACCAGGACAAGGAGCTATCATGTTAAGTTAGTCTTTGTGAAAGAAAATGAAATTATGCGGATAACTTATCGTCAAACGTTAAACATGAATAAAATTATTCATAAAGACCGTTTGATCGAACTGGAAATCTGGATTAGCCATACCGTTAATTCAAATCCGCTGTTTTTCACCGGGTTCTATTAAATATGGATGACACTGCTCTTTCCATTTTTGGTTAATCAAAACTAAACAGGAAACGATACCTTCCCCATCGACACCGTTGGAACCTTCGACCGGTTTCCAAAATTTAATTTACCTCCTGCCAAACTTTCATTCGCCAGAATTGCGAAAAGTACAGCCTCTTTGGCATCGCCCGAAATGCCCAGTTCGTTCATTTGATGAAATTCAAATTCTGGAAGCAATGATTTAATACCATGCAATAAAAGTGGATTATGTGCGCCTCCCCCGCTGAGATAGATCTTTATTTTCTTTTTGAGATTGGTCGCCTGTCGAATCGCATTCACAATGGTTTGAGCACTAAACCGCGTGAGTGTTGCCAACAGATCTTCCAAAGAAATTGACGTAGCACCCGAACGCTCTGACGCGTGCTGCACGTAGTTCATATTAAAAAGCTCTGGCCCTGTTGTTTTTGGAAATGTCAGCTGAAAAAACTTATCCGCCAGAAGCTCCGTTAGCAATGCATCATTTACTTTTCCGGTTTTCGCAATGTTCGAATCCTTATCGAAGTAGATACCCGGTTTATATCGTTGCACCGTTTGGTCGATAAGAG
>CAZAHL010000064.1:0-25307 GCA_964484845.1 uncultured Chryseolinea sp.
CTCATGCGGCCGCGATAATGGCCGATCGCAAGGCGAATAAGGTCGGCCTCGATCGCGTCGAGCGTGCGCAGATGGCCATCGTCATTGAAAAGCGTAACGCCTCCGGCCTGTGGACGGTTGGCCACCGGCGCTCCCGGCGTCGCCACCGCCATGCGCGACAGGTGCGGGAAGTCGGCAGTGGTAAGGACATTATCTTCGCACAGCACCGCGGCGCGGAACAAAGCATTCTGAAGCTTATCCAGGTCTTCGCTTTTGTTGCATTGATTATAGGATGCCTGGGATTGTATGGGCTTGTGTCCTTCATGGCCGTTCAAAAAACCAAAGAGATCGGGATCCGGAAAGTGATGGGAGCAACTGTTACCCATATACTTTGGATATTCGGGAAAGAATTCTTTCGGCTTATTGTGGTTGCCTTTGTGATAGCCGCTCCTGTAGGATGGTGGATCATGTCGCGATGGCTTGAGAACTACGAATATGGATTCACTATGACCGGATGGATTTTCGTGATTGAGCTATGCGCTATATCCTTTTTTGCGCTTGTGACGGTAGGATTTCGTTCCGCCAGGGCGGCTATGATCAATCCTGTTACTTCGTTGCGGGCAGAGTAGTACATATAACGAGGGACAAATGTTCACGTGATTATTTACCCATCGCGTTGCCAAACACGCTAACCAAATCAAATACAAAATGGAAGCGAAGGAGAATCCTGGGGAATTGAGCTTTCCGGTGTATATCAATTGCTTCCGAAATGGAGAATACGGGGTGGGTATACGTTTTTTGACAAGGATCTCAGAAGCAAACCAGGACATAATTTTGATCCTTCCTATTTAGGAAACGATCCGCAAACCCAACTGTTATTCCAATCTATGGTTGATATACCTGCTAATTTTTCAACTCGATATAATAGGCCGTTATGTCGATACATTGCCCAAAACGGAAACCACGGAGCGCGTTCCGGCATACGGTACATTTAACGTGCGATTAGCTTGGGCATATAAAAATATTGAAATTTCCCTGGCGGGTCAGAATCTATTGGAAAAACGTCATGCGGAGACCGGACCTCAGCAAATACCCCGCGGTATTTATGGAAAAACCACGTCGCGATTTTGACCCAGGGTACTAAAATCCTTTAGTCGAAAGCAAGCTAGTTTATCAAGCCTGTCTCAATTAATTTAGAATATACTTCTGATAGATATGCTCAAATACTTTTTTTTCAAATTCATTCTCATTAAGCTGTAGTACTGCTTGGACATCTCCCTTTTTTTTGATGAGATCGAGGACCTTATCAAACCCCCAGATATTTTTGACAGCCTCAATAATTACATATCCAAGCATATATTCCATCCCATTGTTAAGGGAAGATAACTTCGGAAATTGTTTAGCCCTGATGATGTCTATTTCTTTAGGGTCCAAAAACCAGTCTGCTTCATACATGGCTACCCCTTCCCATAACCACCGGGGGTTATTAGGCGCATAAACAATGTTTAAATGAACACAATGCGTAAACTCATGCACTGCGTGTTTCATTAACATTGCCGTATCTATCCCTTCATAGTTTGGGGATACCATCCTGAAGTCATTTTTTCCAAAAGCTGTTGCCATTACTTGATCGGGTGCATCAGGGAAATTTATTCCGCTATGAAAACTCTTCAGGTCAGGATAAATTCTAACGTTTGTTATCGGTAGGTTTTCAATTTTAAAATCAGCTAAAATTTTCTCATAATTATTCTCAAGTCCCTTGCTGATGATATCTATGCTGGCGGTATCGATTTTACTGTATAAAAAAATGAAGTGTTCAGTCGATTTTTTCAAGACAAGGAGGGAATCAGCTCCATTAAAATTGTCGACATGATCTGAGATCTTTGTTAATTGCAGGGATTCTCCCGAGGCTCGTATACTGGTTAAATTTTGGATTTTCCCATTCTTCTCTATGAAATGAAAGATCTCATCACTCAGTGCATCCGATCTAAATTTATTTGTTTCAAAGGGTATAAGTTCTTGAAGAGGAGCACCGGGAACCAGGAGCACAAGGGATTTATCGCTTATGGCGATTTGCACAATCAGGTTTACTGTTTGGTATTTACCAACGTACCTAGACAATGTGTCGGTGCTTTGAGCGCTGGCACAAAGCATCGATAGACTGAAGAAAAGGCTCGATACTGATTTCATTTGCAATTTTATTCTTTTGCAAACAAACCATTTAATCGTGGTAAAAATGGCTCAATAGGTAGATTGATACCACTAGTAGTTGATAAATAAATCCAGCACCTGGATTTGATGATCGGAAATTGGTAATTCATCCTTCCCGATTGCCATTTACTATTTTATCAAATTGACCTTTTTTATACTCTGAAGGAGACGTTCCGGTAAATTTTTTAAAAACACGGTTAAAGGTAGCTTTCGAATTAAATCCACATTCATATGCTATTTCAACAACTTTAAAATGGGAAAAGGCAGGATCGTTGATTTTGCTTTTAACTTCTTCTATTCTTAATTCATTCACATAATCAAAAAAAGACTTATTCAGGGTGTTGTTAAGTAAATAGGAAACAAAGTTTGGATCTTTCTGAAGCCTGCCAGCCAAAGTCCGTAAGGTAAGGGTTTCATGGAGGTACAGTTTTTCCTTTTGCATGAGTTGATCCAATGCATCAACAGAACTTTGCAATTCGCTTTCGCTTAAATTGGCATAAGCGTTTGAAGTTTCTGTCGGCAACGATTTGTGAACAATACTTTCTGCGAAAACCTCCGATTTAATTAGGCCTTGTATTCCGATCCAGTAAGTACTATAAGTGACCACTCCCAATAAAACATAGAGTAACACGTAGACTGGAATAAGATGTAGCTGGAATTTCCAGAAAAGAAGAAAAGATATTTCAAAAGCAAGCCAAAAAATCCATAATACTTTTAAATATTTTATCAGGTTGATAAGCCACGAAAGGGTCACATTTTTTTGATTAGAGAAATTCTGCAACAGCCATATTTCATGGGTTCTGATAAGGGCTAGACATCTGGTTCCGTAGATCATAATGGAAATGCCAGTCGTAGTGAACTCAATCGTTTTTAATATCAAAAAACCGGTCACTTCATAAAATGGTTTATGGTATGTAATGCTTTCTTTGATAAAATAAAGATGAACCAGTATCTCCACTAAAACGGGCAGAAAATGTATAAGGTCTTTTAAGCTTATTTTGAAACCAAATTCCGTGAGTGATTTTATGTAAAGGAAAAGCAATGGCCCTATCGCCAACAAGTATGAATAAGGAAACCACAAGATCTGTGAGAAAACGTTTTCAAGTTTGGTATCAACAATGAGAGTCCACGAAACGTGTAAACTGCAGATGAAGATGAACAATCCAAAAAATCGATTGGCCAGTCTATTGCCTTTTTTATAGAATATCAGAACCCCTGCCAGAATTATACATTGAATAATCCCAGAGATTATGACGAAGTTAACAGGATGTAAATTGATTTGTATTTCATCGGCCATCAATTTAAAATTTCAGGTAATTTTTCATTCCGATACGTGAAAGAGACATCGTTAGTATAAAGTTGCAAACGGTTAACAACAAAGCAGGTATCAACCATTAATGAATAAAGTTACTTTCAGAATTCAAGGTAACTAATTGATCCTGTATATGATTTTTATATTTCGTTAGCAGTGACCTTTTCAAATTGGTATCAAGAATCCTTCTATGTCCTTAATCCATTCTCCTTTATATCTTTTCAAATAGTTTTCATGTCCCGCATGGGGATACATTTTTAATTTTTTGGCAGCGGGCAAATTTTCAAATATTTCTTCAATCTCAGCTCGGCTTACTTTCTCATCTTGTTCCCCGTACATCAAAAGTGTTGGACAGTTTATATTCTTCGCATACGCTGATGGATTATGTCCAAATGCCCAAAAGCCGTTTTGGAGTCCGCCCCAAAAAACTAAAAGTCCTGCCATTGGAAAAGTGGGTACATTCATTGTCTTAAATCTGGCGCAAACAGTTTGATACATAGATCCAAAAGGACATTCAATCATAATTGCTGTTGGTCTGATTTCAAAGTCATTTATTGCTTTCATGATAGCAACAGCTCCCATAGAAGTGCCAAAAAGATAAATATTTTTTTCTCCGCTGTCCATCAAGTATTCGTAACATGTTTTTACTTGATTTGCTTCCCAAAAGCCAATCGTGGTCTGATTACCTTCTGAACCGCCTGAACCCATAAAATCCACAAGCAATGTGTTGTAACCAAGACTTAGAAAGACTTCAGATTTGTCAAGCATGGATGATTTCTGTCCACCAAAACCATGGAATAGAATTACCGTTCCTTTCGAATTCTCTGTCTTTATGCTCCAGCATTCAATTTCCTTGTTGCTTTTGAGTCTAAAAGTCGTAAAAGGTTGGGTAGGTAGATTATTGCTATTCGGTCTCGGATTACTGACACCAAAAAATAATGTTTTAATCTTATCATCCGCTGAAAGGTTCTTGGATCCCTTGGTTTTTTCAGCCTTATCATCAATAAAGTGTGTGAACTTGTAAGAATGAAAATATGCAATAAAATTTAGTAGAATAAAAATTATTGTGAGTGTCCAAAGTAAAACTTTTGCTATTGCTTTTCTTTTTGCCACGTGTCGTGAATGTTACGAATGTTTTTAGATTGCCGCGAACGCATTATGATAAGACAAATATTTGTAGACATCTTCGTAAGTCTTTTTCACTTCTAAAAAAGTAAATCTCACGACAGGAGTAAAATAATTACAATGAGTAGTTCGCCGAGACTGGTGCGTAAATGTTTTAATGCCTGGGATATATAATTTTCAACTGTCCGTGTTGAAATGTTCATCTTTTCTGCGATTTGTGGAATAGGTTCGTGGTCCATCCGGCTCATGCGAAATGCAGTCTGGCATTTCTCGGGTAATTCAGATATTTTTTCATTAAGAGTGAGCTGAAGATCTCTCAAGTCAGCCAGTTCTTCAACCGAATTATCATATTTCCCGCAAGCAAACAACGTGAATTCAGCAGCGTATTTTTTGCGCACCTGTTCTGAGCGGATAAAACTGAGTATTTTGTATTTGGCCGCGCCGAACAAGTAAGATTCTAAAGAAGTAGTGATCTGTAAATTTTCGCGTTTGTTCCACAGAGAAACAAAAATTTCCTGAACGATCTCTTCAGCCGGTTCTTTTATCCGTACCCTTCTGTACACATAGTTGTAGATGGCTGTGGCAAAGCGGGTATAAACGAATTCAAATGCCTGCTCATTACCGGCTTTCAATAACAAAAGCGTATTGCTATAATCAATACCTGTATGCACGGTCGGGCTCCCCATGATAATTCAAAGAGAACAGAAAGTTATAATTATTTTATCTAATTGTGAAGAAACTCTCACGTTCCTTTATTTATCGTTTGCATAAACTTGCGATTTATGGGGGGATAAATGACTCAAGCCTGCTTCAAAATTTTGCTTTTGGCATTTTTTCAATAAAAAATTAGCAAGACGCTATGAGTTTGGCTTTCCTGAAGCGACTTGTAAGTAAAACCTTTTTGTAACACTGTCTTCAGGCAACATGTATGGCCCGAGGTCTTTTAAACTTTTATACGTATGGATGATTTGGAATTCAGCAGGCTAATAGAAAAATATCAGAAAGGACTTCTGTCCGGTAAAGAAAAAGAACTGGTGGAAGAATGGTTCGAAACCATGGGCAACGAAGAAGTTCAAAACCCTTGGATCGAGAAAGATAAGGTAAGACTGAAAAATAAAATATTAAGTGAAATAAGAGTCGATAGTAAATCCATTTCCAATGGATCCTTCTTTAAGAATGGATTTAGAAGTGCATATCGTATTGCTGCGTCAATCACGCTGCTGGCGATTTTTACCTTCCTAATTTGGCAATACGCAAGTGTGAAACCGTTGGAGATTGTTACCCTGCAAACTACCACTTCGGGAAACATTAATAAGATCATATTGGCAGACGGAAGCCTAGTATGGCTCAAAGGAAATAGTACGCTGACTTATCCCTCTGGTTTTTCTGGTGATATGCGAAGGGTTTCTCTCCAGGGAGAGGCTTTGTTCGAAGTAGCAAAAGATCCTAAGCATCCTTTCATTATTCAATGCGGAGATCTGATTACGACTGTACTCGGAACAAGCTTCAACATTAAATCCACAAAAGAAAATATTGAAGTCGTTGTACTTACGGGTAAAGTCTCTCTTACATCTGCAACTGATAAGCAAGGGATAATCGTATTGCCGAACCAGAAAGCGGTTTACAATGGGCAGCAAAAGGAACTCGCAAAATCGGAAACTGCCATAGAAGAAAAATCGGCCGCTGTAACAGGTACTGCCTACAGCATGAACTTTGAAGACACACGGATGAAAGAGATCATCAGTCGAATTGAAGGCAAGTTTGATGTTCAGGTTTCCATGAGTGACGCGAAGCTGGGCAATTGTATGATCACAGCGGATTTCACGGATCAGTCATTGGACAGGACATTGAACATGATCTCACAGGCTCTCGGACTTAAGTACGAGATTAAGGATAAGACAATAATCCTTCAAGGCACCGGATGCGATTGACCTTACTGAAATCCAGGAGCAAACTGAGGAATCCCAAATTCTACATATAGAAATAGAACATGAAGACAAACAAAAGATCTCCCGGTATTCTCTCTCCTCGAAAGGACGGGGAACTGGTGGTACATAACCATTCTCCGTAAACAAAACAGGAGTGCTGTTAACACTCCTGCCATTGTTGCCCGATTTGGTCCCTGGAAGGAAGAAACGGGCAGCTTGCTTCATTCAACTAAGAACAAACAAACAGTCAAATTTATGCAAAAAAACTTTACGGTTTTACCTGCAAAAGCAGGCTACGACCTTTTTAGAAACTTAATCTGGAAGGTTATGAAGCTCTCGATGATACAGATTACGTTGGCTTTGATCTTCTCGAGCCTAGCCGTAGCAAACGACTCGCGGGCCCAGGGAGTGCTCGACAGAAAAGTATCATTGAACCTGAGTGAAATAACACTTAGAAAAGCCCTTAGCGAACTTGAAATTGCCACGAAAGTAAGATTTGTCTACAGTCGAAACCACTTGAAACTTGATGAGAAAGTTTCCATAGAGGTTGACAGGAAAACCCTGGGCGAAGTGCTTAATGAATTGTTAGCACCTCGTGAAATACAATTCAAAGTCCAGGATAACAATGACTATATCGTTCTTACTACTGGAAAAAAAGAGAAAGCTTCCAGGTCATCACGTCAGGAGGTCTCTGAAATTAACAATAGCGAATTTGTTGCTACAGCAGTTAGCGGAAAAGTAACGGGAGATGACGGTGCCGCTCTACCAGGCGTAAACGTGTTAGTGAAAGGCACAACAACAGGCACAACAACAGACTCCAATGGTAATTACAAAATAGAAGTACCTGATGGCGCAGTTACATTGGTATTTTCCTTTATTGGTTATGCTACGCAAGAAATTGCTTTTGAAGGAAGAAGCACGATTGATGTAGTGATGGCCGAAGATATTCAGTCATTAGCTGAAGTAGTTGTTGTCGGTTATGGTACACAGGAGAAGAGAGAGGTGACAGGCGCGATCTCACAGGTATCTAGCAAAGAGATCATGAAGAGCTCTGCCATGTCCGTTTCCAATTCACTGGCAGGACGTATGCCAGGGGTAATTGTCAATCAAACGAACGCAGAGCCAGGCCGTGACGATGCTCGTATTTTTATACGTGGCAGGGGTACTACAGGAAGAACAGAAGCGCTGATCGTGGTGGATGGTATTGCCAACCGCGACGGTATTTCCCGGATTGATCCCAATGATATTGAAACCATCACTGTACTGAAAGATGCATCGGCTGCCATTTACGGAGCACAGGCTGCGAACGGTGTGATCCTGATCACGACTAAGCGCGGTAAAGTCGGAAAACCGACAATCAATTATTCTTTCAATCAAGGATTTGTAAGTCCTACCAGAAAAATAAAACTGGCCGATGCGGCACTGTACGCCAGAAGTGTAAATCTCTGGAGTGGTCAGCAGCGTTATACGGAGGATCAGATCGCGCGATATGCGAGTGGGCAAGATCCCAGCACGGACTGGATCGGTGAAGTTTACAAATCCAATTCATTACAAAGTCGCCACAGTTTAACGCTGAACGGTGGAAGCGAAACGGTGAAATATTTTCTTTCCACGGGTATCGCTTCGCAGGATGGTTTGATCACTGGTGATGAAACGACGAAATACAAACAATATAACTTCAGGTCTAATATAGATGCACAAGTTTCCAAACGGCTGAAACTTGGTCTGAACCTGGCGGGAAGACGCGAAGACCGGAGATTTCTTCAATACACGGATAATACCATTTACAACAATACGATACGCGCAACTCCGGTTATTCCGGCCAGAGTGGATGGCTTTCCTGCCAGGGGACGGGAAAACAGAAACCCGCTCGCGATTGCCCAAGGACCCGGCTACATTAATCTGGAAAAAAATGTCATCAATGGGACGCTGACAGCAGCTTATGAAATTCCACATATTGAGGGATTGTCAGTGGATGGTTTTGCTGCAATCGACGTATTTGAGGGTTTTCAGAAAAACTGGCAGCAAAAGTATACGGTATATGATCCCGATGCAGACGGAGACGGCGAACCTGAGCCTGTAAAAGCGGGTCCGGATCCCTCGTTGCGTCAGGATTACCAGCGGGCACAATCCATCACGCTCAACGCCAAGCTTAAATATGAGCGTACGTTTGGTTTGCATAATGTTAACGCATTCATCGCCTATGAGCAAAATGAGTCAAAAGCCGATACTTTTTACATTAAGAGAACCGGCTTTGATTCGGATCAACTCGATCAGATCTTTGCCGGAAATGCCAACAAGAGCAGTCATGAAAATAATGGATGGGCAGCAGAAACAGCTCGACAAAATTATTTTGGACGCGTAGCCTATACGTTTAATGAACGCTATATGGCGCAGTTCAATTTCCGTTATGACGGTTCGTATAACTTCCCCAGCAACAAACGATTCGGTTTCTTCCCTGGCGTCTCCGTTGGATGGAGGATCTCGGAAGAATCGTTCCTTACCGGCAGCCCGCTGATAAGCAATTTAAAATTGCGCGCATCCTGGGGTAAGTTGGGCAATGACCGCGTGTCACCTTTCCAATACCTGAATCTCTTCAGCTACGGAGCCATCAATCAGGGCTATGTCTTCAATGGAAGCGACGTAAATGTATTGAATCCTGGAGTGGCTGCTAATACGAATATTACATGGGAGACGAAGTCATCACTTAATATTGGTGTTGACGCTGGCTTCTTTGAAAATCGGTTGACGTTCGAGATAGATGTGTTTTCCGAAAAAAGAAAGGACATCCTCGCCCCTCGTAGTGTGACGGTCCCTGATTATACAGGTCTCGACCTGCCGTATGAAAACATCGGAGAGGTCGACAACAAGGGATTTGAGGCACAGGTATTATACCGAACTCAGATCGGCGAAGTATCCTTTAATGTGGGAGGCAACGTAACGTATGCACGCAATAAAGTGGTCTTTGTTGACGAGGGTGACGTGTTCCCTGAGCAGTATCAAAAACTGGAAGGAAATCCGATTGGTTCTCCGCTTGCATACGAATTTACGGGGATCTACCGTACACAGGAAGATATCAATACCTATCCCGGCCTGAATGGGGTGGCGGTCCTTGGAGATCCGATTTATCGCGATGTAAATGACGACGGAGCGGTAACGAATGCTGACCGTGTTCGTATCGATCGCACCAATATTCCTGAGTTGCAATACGGTATTAACCTGGACGCTCAGTATAAGGGTTTTGACCTTTCTGTATTGTTCCAGGGCCAGGCTCGGGCATCGCAATACCTGCGATATACTTTTAACGATGGTAATAATGCATTGGAGTACTTTTTGGAAAATGCATGGACAACGGAAAATACGGATGCATCGTTACCTGCATTTAACCGCCATAATACAAATCAATTCTTAAGTACGCTCTGGCTAAGAGACGTGTCGTTCCTGCGCCTTAAGAATATTGAGTTTGGATATACCATTCCAAAAGCGATCGTTTCCAAAGCAGGGATAGAGAACCTGCGATTCTACGTGAACGGATACAATCTTCTCACCTTCGACAAGCTGAAGAAAGATGGATTAACAGATCCGGAAAGTATTGACGTGGAAGGATGGCAGTTTCCCCATACCAAGAGTATCAATTTTGGCTTAAACCTAACTTTTTAATGAATTGCTCTATGAATGCTAGAAAATTTATATATGCCGTAGCAACATCATTCGTTCTGCTTTCCTGTTCTGATAATATTCTGGATAAAAAGCCATTGGATAAGGTCGGAGAGACTGATGTTTTTGAGGATGAAAATCTGCTGCGAAATTTTGTGAATGGAACTTACCGCGGATTGAAATATTCGTTTGATGACGAGAACTCGTTCAGTGACGGGCTTACCGATAACGCTTACAACCAGCATGGCAGTGCGAATGGTACGATCAAGGTATATACCAGTGCCGAGCTCAGTACCGACAATGGTGAGCCAGTAACCCGTCAGTTGTGGACTAATGCATATTCAGATATCCGGAGAGTCAATCTCTTTTTTGAAAAAACAGTAGATTCTCCCATTGAAGCGGAGGCGCTCGCTGTTATGTCAGGTGAAATGCAGCTTCTTCGCGCATTTCTGTATTTCGATCTTTTGAGATGGTATGGGGGCGTGCCTGTCATTACCAATACATTCGATCTCGATGCGGAAACATTTGAGGTAAGCAGAAGCACTGCTGATGAGGTGGCAGCGTTTATTGTAAGCGAATGCGATGAAGCGATTGCCAAACTGCCATCCAAAAGCAGCATTGCCGCGGGCCGTGCAAACAAGGAAGCCGCAATGGCATTAAAAGCGCGCACGTTGCTTTATATAGCCAGCCCACTCTTCAATGAAAACAACAGTCAGGCGAAATGGACGGCCGCCCGTGATGCCAACAAGGCGGTAATGGACCTCACAACGGTTTCCCTGGTGGCGAGCGCTGACGAATATGGAAACATGTTCAGCGGAGATAATTCCAAGGAGATCATCCTGGCACGTTACTTTACGCAAACCAACAACCAGGGATGGGGCGTTAACTTGTGGTTGTATTCAAATGGTTATGGAGGGTGGAATACCACAACCCCTACGCAGGATCTGGTGGATGATTATGAGCTGGCCAATGGCAAGGTTCCTTCGGACCCTACTTCGGGTTATGATGACCAGGATCCATACGTTGACAGAGATCCGCGGTTTTATGAATCCATATTGTTCAATGGCGCTGCTTTCAAAGATCAGACATACGATTTTTACGTCGATGTAAATAATGTAGCCCAATCCGGAAAGGATTCTCCCCAAGGGCTGAGCAAGCACAACGTATCCAGAACGGGTTACAGCTTCAGGAAGTATACGGAAGAAGACAAGCCGGCAGAAGGCAGCGGGGAGAATACGCTTACCAATCCCTTTATCATTTTCCGCCTGGCTGAGTTCTATCTGAATTATGCAGAAGCTGAGATCGCTTTGGGAAATGAGGGCGAAGCCAGGACTGCCATCAACGCCGTACGTACCCGTGTGGGGATGCCTGCCATTACGATTGAAACAGGTGCCGCATTAGTAGAACGGTACAGAAGAGAAAGGCGGATTGAGCTGGTGCTGGAGGACCATCGCTTCTTCGATATTAGACGATGGAAAATCGGCCCGGAAGTATTAGATAAACAGGTCACAAAGGTGGATGTTAACAGAAATGGCGCAGTCATGCAGTACATTTATGGTGAACTTCCTACTACCCTGGACAACCGGAATTGGAATGATAAGTTGTACTTCTTACCAATCCCATTCATCGAGATACAGAGAAGCAATGGCAAGCTCACACAAAACCCTGGATATACTCAGTAAGCTATGGTTTGGGGACAGTGTTAGTTAATCGTGAAATGTTAAAGGTTAATCGTGGAAATGCCCATCATAGTGAACGATTTCAGGTAAAAACGGAACCGTCATCTCATGCCTACCCTGACACACTAGTTTTGGTAGCACTACTATAACGGAGGCAGTTGCCTCCGTTATTTCTTTCTTTTTATATTCAGCCCATGATTCTTTTAACCCGATCGTATCTCCGGAATTTTCCTGCGCTGGTGTACTGCGGTATTTCCGTATTGTTTATGCAATGCGGCAAGCCGAAACAATTCAATGAGATGCTTCCGGAAAAAACCGGGCTGAACTTCACCAACGAGATCCATGAGACCCCTCATAATAACATCATGACGTATGAATATACGTATAACGGTGGGGGTATTGCTGTAGGTGATGTAAACAACGATGGTTTGCCGGATATTTATTTCTCCGGTAACTCAGTGCCCAATAAACTTTACCTCAACAAAGGAGAATGGAAGTTTGAGGATATTACGAGTCATTCAAACACAGCCGGAAGAACGGATTGGAAAACAGGTGTTACCATGGTTGATGTCAATGGAGATGGGTGGCTCGATATTTATGTTTGCTATTCGGGAAATGCGCCTGGCGAAGGCTTCAACAAACCTGTCATCATCGATCATCCCAAACGAACGAATCAATTATTTATTAATCAAGGATGTACGCCTGGGGGCGTTCCTGTTTTTTTAGAACAAGCAGCAGTATTCGGAATCGATGCTAAAGGCACATTTTCAACACAAGCTTATTTTCTCGACTACGACATGGACGGTGATCTCGACATGTTCCTGCTCAATCACGCCAACATGTTCTATCGTTCCACTTTTAACGTAAAGAGACTTAGAAATCTCCGGCATCCTTACTTTGGAAATAAATTGTATCGCAATGATGACAATAAATTCAGTGAAGCCAGCGATGAGACAGGCATTCATGGCAGCGGTTTGAACTTTGGATTAAGTGCCTCCATAAGCGATTTAAACAATGACCGGTGGCCTGATATCTACGTGACTAACGATTACGATGAACAGGACTTTTGTTACATCAACAATCGGGATGGAACATTCACAGAAGTCTCACATAAAATCTTTGGTCATTTATCTAAGTTCGGAATGGGATCTGATATTGCGGACATCAATAATGATGGCTTACCCGAGATTTTTGTCGTGGATATGCTTCCGGAAGACAACCAACGTCAGAAATTACTGAAAGGAGGAGATGAATATGACAAGTATTCTCTTTTTGTAGACAGTGGTTACCACCATCAGTACATGCGTAACACACTGCAACTTAACAGAGGCTTTGCACCTGACAGCCTTCCCCGGTTCAGCGAGGTAGCGCAATTAGCCGGTATTTCTAATACAGATTGGAGCTGGGCTCCGTTGTTTGCCGACTTCGATAACGACGGATTGAAAGACCTGTTTATTACAAATGGATACCTGAAGGATTACACGAGTCTTGACTTTCAGAAATATGTTGTCAATGAAATGGTACAGGAGGCTAATAGCAATAACCATCCCGTTGATCCATTGGTAATGATTCAGAAAATCCCTTCTACAAAATTGAATAGATATTTCTTTCGAAATACAGATGGCATACATTTCTCAAATGCTTCTGCAGATTGGGGCCTGGATCGCAAAGCAGTATCAAATGCTGCGGCTTATGGCGATCTTGACAATGACGGCGACCTTGATTTAGTCATTAGCAATTTGAACGATCAGGTAAGTGTTCTACAAAACCGCCACGATAAAATTCAAAAGAATAATTACATCAAGTTAAAACTTGTTGGAAAAAAACCAAATACACAGGCACTGGGTGCAAAAGTTTCCATTTCTTATGGCGATGTGACGCTGAGTCAGGAGGTCTATTACACGCGTGGCTATCAATCGTCCGTTGAACCCATGTTAACGATTGGTGTGGGTGCCTCACCCATCATTTCCAGGATTGAAATAAACTGGCCAGACAGCAGTGTCTCTTTGCTAGAGAATGTTGAACCCAATCAGATACTCGTTGTGGAACAAGAAAAATCAATCCAAAACAAAGAGCAAGAGTCTTTTACCCTGCCACCGCTTTTACTTAGCAGGACCGAAGATTCGGGCATTCAATTTCAACATGTTGAAAATAGTTTTGTGGATTTTAAGGTTCAGAGGTTAGTTCCCTACCAGTTGTCCCGTTTAGGGGGAAAACTATCAACAGCAGACGTTAATATGGACGGCAACGATGATGTTTTCTTTGGTGGGGCTCACGGGCAGGCCGGGAAATTATTTCTTGGGCGAGATGATGGCACCTTCACCGAATCCCTTTCCCAGCCTTGGGAGGTCGACAAATACTGTGAAGATCTGGGCTCAGCTTTCTTTGACGCGGATAATGATGGTAACCTGGACTTGTATGTAGTGAGTGGTGGAAATGAATTTGGGTATGGAGACCCGCTCTATCAGGACAGGCTTTACAAAGGCGATGGAAAAGGAAGCTTTGTGAAAACCGCCAACGCACTTCCGAAAGAAAGTACGAGCGGGAGTTGTATTACCGCTGCCGATTTTGACAAAGATGGTGACCTTGATTTATTTGTTGGCGGTCGCCTGGTACCGGGATTATATCCTGCCATACCCAAGAGCATGCTCCTGCAAAATGTTTCCCAAAAAGGCCGGATTCAATTTTCTGATGTCACGAAACAGTTAAACGAAGATTTGCTAAAAGCAGGGATGGTTACGGATGCGCTATGGGAAGATGTGAATATGGATAGCTGGCCCGACCTGGTCGTCATAGGAGAGTGGATGCAGGTCAGAGTTTTTCAGAACGAGGAGGGCAAGCGATTTAAAGAAGTTACGAAGACTGTCGGCCTTGATGAAACTTATGGATGGTGGAGTGACCTTTTTTTAGCCGATGTTGACAATGATGGTGACGTGGATTTTCTTTTGGGCAACGCAGGACTCAACCTGCAACTTAAAACATCACCAAAGGAACCGGTTAGTCTTTATGCGCAGGATATAAACAAGGATGGCGAAATCGATCCTGTGATTTGTTACTACATCCAGGGCAAGAGTTACCCACTCCCGACGCGCGATGAATTGCTTGAGCAGGTTACACCATTGCGAAAAAAATTCATCCGGTATGCTGACTATTCAAATGCAACGATTGGTAATATTGTTGGGGAAGAGTTGCTCTCAGAGTCCGATGTTTATACCGCCACTACATTTCAATCTTCTTGGCTGGAAAATGATGGCCATGGTAAATTTAAGGTCAGGCCCTTGCCGGATATGGCTCAACTATCTTCCATCCAAGGATTTATTCAGTACGATTTCGATGGAGATGGTTCAACGGAAGTATTAGCGGCTGGAAATTTTTATCCCTACCGTGTTCAGCTGGGACGTAGCGATGCGGCCATGGGTGTTTTAATGAAATTTAAAAATGGTGAGACAGCAGCTTACAAACCGAATACACCCCTGTGGCTAACCGGAGATATTCGTGATATGAAAATGATGAAGTTTAAGCATGCGGGAAACAAGGTAATCGTTTCGCGCAACAATGATCGTGCATCGGTTTATGACATCGTAAAAAAAACAGGACTGTCATTAGCAAAGAATAAATAATAAGTTTAAAATCCATAATCCCGTTTGAAAATGAAAAGCGTTTTACTAAAATTTCTGATTGCAGGTATGTTACTTTCTTCCTGTTCAGCAAAGAAAGAAGTTGCAGCACCTGTTCCTCTTTTGCCCCTTCCCAGTGCGGCACAACTTGAGTGGCACGAAATGGAGACGAACGCTTTCATTCATTTCACGATCAATACTTTTACAGATAAAGAATGGGGGTTTGGAGATGAGAGTCCCGCTACGTTCAATCCGTCGGAGACGAATGTTGAACAATGGATCGGCACGCTAAAAGATATTGGATTTAAGGGTATTATTCTTACCACGAAACACCACGATGGATTTTGTCTTTGGCCTAGTCAATTTACAGAACACTCCATAAAGAATAGTCCATACAAGGAAGGCAAAGGTGACATTGTAAAGGAAGTTTCAGAGGCCTGCAAAAAGCACGGACTGAAATTTGGTATTTATGTTTCTCCCTGGGACAGGAACCGGGCGGATTATGGTTCACCTTCTTATGTTGAATATTATCGGAACCAGTTGAAAGAATTATTTACCACATATGGTCCTGCCTTCGAAATGTGGTTTGATGGTGCTAATGGTGGCGACGGCTATTATGGCGGAGCAAAGGAAAAAAGAAGAATTGACGGTTCGACTTACTACGATTGGCCAGCAACATTAAAGATGGTTCGTGAATTGGAACCAAACATTATTTTCTTTAGCGACGCAGGGCCCGGAGTTCGCTGGGTGGGGAATGAAAAAGGAATTGCAGGAGAAACCAACTGGAATAATATTACACCGGACACTCTATTCGCAGGACAGGCTGGCATCGAAAAACTGCTTGAAACTGGAAGCGAAAACGGTACTCAATGGATACCTGCGGAGGTTGATGTATCGATAAGGCCTGGATGGTTTTATCATTCTAAGGAGGATTCTCTCGTTAAAACACCTGAAAAGCTTTTTGAAATTTACCTTACTTCCGTTGGCCGCGGCTCAACACTTTTGCTGAATATTCCTCCGGACAAGCGTGGACTTTTGCATGAAAATGATGTTCAGGCTTTGAAGGGGTGGCGTGCGTTGATCGACAAGGAATTTAAGACCAATCTTGCCGCGGGAGCAAAGGCTGAAGCAAATTCTTTTCGGGGGAGCTCGGATATTTATGCTGCGAGCATGGTGACTGACGGAAATAAAGACACGTATTGGAGTACCGATGATGATGTTAAAACGGCAAGCATCGAGATTGAGCTGGGCGAAATAAAAACTGTTAATTATATTCTTCTACAGGAGTACATCAAACTCGGACAACGCGTAAAGCAATTCAATGTGGAAGTGTGGAATAACAATGCCTGGGAAAAGGTAGCAGATGCTACGACCATTGGGTACAAGAGAATTCTGAAACTTGATCCGGTAACAACTGATAAAATACGAATCAACATTACAGATTCAAGAGCCTGTCCGCTCATATCGAATGTTGCGATTTATTAATCTTGTATTTTTAAAACAGAGGATGAGTCTTAAAGAAAAATTATGAACACAAAATCTCTCTTGGATAAGACCAGCAGAAATGTTGGTCACATGGCTTCCGCTGAATACGATCTACTTCACGATTTTATCATGGCAGAACTGCAGACAGATGAGGAAATTTCTTTTGATCATCTTCTCCTTCGTGCGGAGCAAAATAAATCAATGGCAGGCCAAGGGAATCTGGCGTGGCGCTTACTCCTGGTCAAACGCGATCTGGAAGCAAGAGGCGTCATATGCGTAAAGTTTGAAGAACTTCCTTTCCGGATTCAAAAAGTAATGCTCAGCCAAAAAAAAAGATCGAACGTTTAAAAGAAGATTTCACCATCCCATCGCCCTGCAAGAATGAGAATTTGGTTTGAAATAATTAACAGGAATGTCAGGAAAACATTTTTGTATGTATTTGTGAGCAGCGCCTTGATGGTACAATGCGCGAAGAAGCAAGCGATCAACGAAGAGCAATACCTGGCTGTTATTCCACAACCCTCGCAAATAGAGCAAAACGAAGAAATTTTTACTATTGATGAGAATACATCCTTGTATGTTATTGGCGACGAAGTAAATGTACCCTCGGCCATGTATCTGGCAGACCTTATTTCCTTATCGTCTACATTTGACATTCCTGTAAAAGTATCCTCACAAGAAGAAACGAACGCTATAATCTTAGAACTAAAAAACACAGGTGAAAAAGAAAGTTACTCCGTAAAAATAACGCCTGATAAGATTCACATCTTAGCCAACGACTCCGCTGGATTATTTTACGGTATTCAGACCTTGCGACAATTGTTGCCACCGGCTATTGAAAATAAAAAAAAATTAATCAATTCCTGGTCTGTGCCCGCTCTTACCATATATGATAAACCAACATACTCATGGCGTGGTATGCACCTCGATGTTTCGCGTCACTTTTTTTCAGTTGAATTTATTAAACAATTTATAGATAGAATCGCCTTATATAAATTCAACAAGCTTCATTTGCATCTTACCGATGACCAGGGATGGCGTCTGCAAATTAAAAAGTATCCGAAACTAACGGAGAGAGGTGCTTGGAGAATATTAAACGGTCAGGACTCTGCGTGCCTGAAACGTGCTGTTACCAACAGCGACTTTGCTCTACCAAATGAATTTTTTAAAGAGGAGAACGGCATAAGACTTTACGGAGGATACTACTCCCATAATGACATTGCAGAAATTGTGTCCTATGCATCACAGCGCTTTATTACCGTTGTCCCCGAAATAGATATGCCGGGTCATATGAACGCAGCCATCCAATCATTCCCGGAACTCACATGTGTGGATAAGGAAGGATGGGGAAAATTGTTTTCAATACCCCTTTGCCCTTGTGAAGAAACTACTTATGAGTTTATTGAGAGCGTGCTGACTGAAGTAGCTTCACTTTTTTCCGGAGAATTTATTCATATTGGAGCGGATGAAGTTGATGAAAGCTCGTGGATGAAATCGACATCATGTCATGAGCTTATGAAAAAAGAAGGATTAAAGACTGCAAAGGAATTGCATAGTTACTTCGTTACCCGTGTAAATAAGATCGTCAAAAGCCTGGATAAAAAAACAATTGGATGGGATGAGATCATCGAGAGTAAAGTCGATTCTACCGTTACCGTTATGTATTGGCGCGGTTGGATCCCTGACGCTCCCGCGAAGGCTGCTCGAGAAGGCCATGAAGTGATTATAAGCCCTACCTCACATTGCTATTTTGATTACGAACCGGATGGTTCTAGTTTGGAAAAAATGTATTCATTTAATCCCGTTCCGATTGATGTCACACCCGCTGACAGTAAAAAAATCATCGGAGTTCAAGCTAACATCTGGACAGAATATATTCCAACAACGTCCCGCCTGGATTATATGACCATGCCTCGAATGATTGCGCTCGCGGAAGCAGGTTGGAGTAAAACGAGAGACTGGGAGAGTTTCAGCCAGCGGATTACGAAACACTATAGCAGGTTAGATATGCTGAACATTCACTATAGGTTGCCCGACATACCAGGGGTAAGAGAGCATAGCGTATTCATTGATACCGCGAAAGTAATATTGACAAAACCTCAAGGCGTTACGGCTATCCATTATAGTATTGACGGTACTGAGCCAACGAATCAATCCAGCGTGTATAATGAGCCCTTTGTAATGGATTCTTCCACGATTTTGAAGCTTCTGACCTTAGGGTTTCAGGGAAGACCAGGCAACAGGTATACGATTCGATATGAGAAACAGTCGTATCTTCCTGGAGTGGAGGAAAGCCCTTTGCAAGATGGGTTGCGCTGCCGCTACTTTGAGGGAGAGTATAATTCTGTCTTAAAAATCAGGGATAAAGAACTTATAAAAGAAACGGTAGAACAAAAGGTCGGATTCCCTTCTTATATTCGTCCGAATGTTTTTGCATTGGAATTTACAGGACTGATTCAAATCCCAACGGAAGGTATTTATACATTTTATCTGATTTCAGATGACGGAAGTACCTTACGTATAGGTAGCCGTGAGGTTGTAAATTATGATGGTTTTCATAGCGATGCTGAAAAGAGTGGTCAGGTTGCGCTAAGCCAGGGATTACATCCCATTACGATCCGCTATTTTGATGGGGGAGGAGGAAAAAGCCTGAAGTTAATGTATGAAGGTCCTTCTATTCCAAAACAAGAGATACCCGATAATTCCTATAAAGTTTCAACGAATGAATAAAGTAATGCAAACTGTAAAACCAATCCTTCGCTTTATTGTACTGGCAACAACTGGGGCTTTTGTCAGTTGTAGTAATGTAAAGACTGATAAAGCGCTGGAGACAATGGCTAAAAAGGACAGCATTAAAATAGAAGCTCATGATTTTGTCTTTGAAGACGATCGCCCATTTGCCCAGTGTCACGCCTCTACAGTACTGAACATTCCTGATGGGAATTTCTTAGTAGCGTGGTTTGGTGGTACGCACGAGAAGCATGACGATGTTGGAATTTGGTTATCGAAAGGTAAACCTGGTGCATGGTCTTCACCTGTGGAGATTGCTAAGGTGCGTGAAGACGCTCATTGGAATCCGGTTCTTTTTCAAGCACCCGATGGAAAAATTATACTCTATTTCAAAGTAGGAAAGCTGATAGATAACTGGGAAACCTGGTACAAAATTTCAACCAATAATGGAGAAACCTGGACTGACGCCAAAGAACTGGTAGCTGGCGATAAAGGAGGCAGAGGCCCGGTAAGAAATAAGCCTATTATCCTATCCAATGGGACTTGGCTTGCACCTGCCTCCGATGAGAAAAAGGGAGAATGGAACGCATTTGTAGATCGTAGTGAAGATGGCGGAGCAACGTGGATTGAATCTTCCTTCATTTCCCTTAACAGAGATTCAATTACAGGCGAAGGAGTTATACAACCTGCGTTGTGGGAATCGTCGCCCGGTAATGTCCACATGCTGCTTCGAAGTTCCGCGGGTGTTATTTGCCGGAGTGACTCCAAAGATTATGGCAAAACGTGGTCTTCTGTTTACAAAACGGATTTGCCTAATCCCAACAGCGGTATCGACCTTACTGCATTGGATGATGGCACATTGGTTTTAGTGTATAACCGCGATGGAAAAAACTGGGGAGCACGAAGTCCATTGTCTGTAGCGATGTCTACGGACAACGGCAAAACATGGCCCGTAGTTACTGACCTTGAAACCGGGAGCGCAGAAGATGAATTTTCCTATCCATCCATAATCCACATGGGCGATACCATCGCACTTACTTACACATGGAAGCGGGAACGTATTGCATTTTGGAAATTAACAGTCCATTGAGGAATTGGTAATCAGTAAATGGTAATCGGTATCCGGTATCTAGGTCGCAGCACCACCGATTACTGATCACTGATTACTGACTATAGATGCCGAATGAATTCTTCTAACGAATCATCCTCCTGCAAAGCAATTTTCTTTTTAAGCCTGTATCTGGATTTTTTAACACTCTCGGAAGATATACCCAACGTATTTGCTGCCTCTTTAAGTGTTAAGTTCAGTTTGATCAATGCTGAAAGCCGTAATTCGGCGGCTGTTATGTCTGGAAACCTGTATCGAAGACTTGCAAAGAAATTCGGGTAAACTTCTTCAAAGGCTTTTTTAAACTTCTCCCAATCGTCTTCGGTAAGAATAGTAGAATTCAGCACCTTATTGAAATTTTTCACTTGCTCGTCCTCGTCTGTATGACTCTTTCTTAAGGATTCAATTTCATCACTCAACTGACTGATTAATTCTGATTTTTCCACTAAGATTTGCGAATACATAACCAGCTGTTGCTTCTTTGATTCATGCAGGGCTTTATTCTGGGAGGCAAGTTCCTCACGATGATCATTTAATTCATCATTCTGCGCTGAGATCTCTTCATTTTGCGCCGAGATCTCTTCATGTTGTTGCTGCAACAGTCTGTTTACATCTTGAATTTCTTTGGTTCGTTCCTGCACAGCTTGCTCCAGCTTTTCTTTCTGTGTGAGAAGGTAAACCGCTTTTTCTTCTTCTGCTCTTCTAAGTTTTATTTCATAGGTAATTTTTTTATGGGAAAGATAGGCCGTGATGACCAATGTGGGAACAGAGATAAAAAAAAGAATGACTTGTATTAAAAAATTATTTTGGGACGCTTTGCGATATCGCATTTGAGCCTTACTCCCGATCTCATCTTCAAATTGGTAGACCTTTTCGGCAAATTTTTCATACTGTAACCATAGACGATAACCTCTATCCTGATTCGCAAGTCTTCTGAATTCTACTAACTGATTGTTTCGGAATAAGTCCAGCAATTTTAAGTTAAGGTCCGCATATGAATTTACGGAATCCCTTAACGTGTAAAATTCATCTAATGGATAGGCCTGCTTTTTTAATGCTTGCTCCATCGTGTTAAGGATGGAGTCCTTTTCTTTGATGGCGACGTTTAATGGATAGAGATATTTTTCCTCATTAAACAAGGCATAACTTCTTAGTCCCAAGTCGAGATTATGAATGATGATAATGGCAAATTGGGATGCTGTGACTTTTATCTGTTCAGCTTGTTGCTGCAACAATCTGTTATGCTTAATAATTTCATTGTTATTACGGGTTAAAATAAAATGAAGAACCAATAAAGTAGTTATGGTCGCAACAGCGATTCGTATGAGACTAATGCCAATATTTTTCAAAGCAAACTTTTATTCGTTAGCAAACGATTGTGTAACATGAATATAGGTCTTTTTACAGTCATACTATGCTCTTGTCTACCTTATGGTCAACTAAAATGGCTACAGTTTTGTCTCTTGTTTTTTTATGCTTTTGATAAAATTAAGAGGCAATTTTGGTAAGAGGACAAGGCATAAATATTATGGGAATTTTCAAAAATCCGAATTTTAAATCCTACACAGACGCAATCGTTTCTAACATTCGTTTGGCTGTACTGGATACCAATTGTGTAATAACCTGGGTGAATGATAAATTTTGCAAACTTATCAAGTTTGAAGAACATGAACTCGTTGGAAAGTCTATTGGCGAATTGAAGTTTGTATGCCTCCATGTCGATCATTTCAAGGCGATCCTTACTATAATTTCATCGGGTAAAGCCTGGTCAGGCGAGATTAAGAGTCTAACAAAAACCGGTTCGACACTTTGGGTTAAAACCGATATTTTACCTATTATGAATAGGGAGGGAAACGTCAATTCTTATCTCATCCTATCCGCCAATATCACAGCGACAAAAACAGCATTAGATGAGAAAAACGAAGTCATGAAGACCTTGACACGCAGTGAAGCACGTTACCGCGCGCTGGTGGAGAATCAGCCCGATTTAATGTCATTGTGCGATGCCAACGGCGTTCGGCTTTTTGTCAATGAAAAGTACTGTGAATTTATGGGCAAACAACAACGCGACTTAATAGGAACAAACATTGTAGAATTACCCTTTGAAGGTTTATCGCTGGAAACGATTCAAAAAATATTTCAAATGACTCCTCAGAATAAGGAAGTTACAGGGGTTTTTCAATTGGAGAATTCAAAAAGGGAAAAAGTATGGGTTTCACTCTGTGTGCGGGGAATATTTGATGCGCAAGGTAAGCTGTTTGAGATATTGACCATTGGTCGAGACGTAACTGATCTAAAAACGGCTGAAATCAGATTGAGTAAATATGTAGAGGACTTGGAGCGTATTGCGTTTATAACTTCCCATAAAGTTCGTTCACCGATTGCAACGATGTTAGGACTTGTGGAACTGTTGCGAATGAATGCTATTAATTCCGATCAGTGGGCCACCGTTTTTGCAAATTTTGATAAGTGCATACATGACCTTGATCTATACTCCAAAGAGTTGGGAACGTTTGTCAACCAAAGGCAATCAGCAAGATGAGAAGATATATAATCCTGAAGTATGGGCAACTACTCTGATAGAATAAATTCCAACCCATCTTCAAAAGATGGAACCGCGGTTCCCATATGTTCTAAATTCTTATAAATGTTAACCTTCATTTTGGTAAAAGACCACTTTGATAAAATCTGTCCGAAGTAATTAAAATTATCTTTAGGATCTTCATCAATTTCCATTTCTCCAATAGTCAAATAGAGCTTTAACTTTCTATTGCCCATTTTCTCATAGGAAAGTTTCTGAAATTGTTCCAAGGCGAAATTGTCATAATAGGATATAGACGGACTTGCAGCTACATAACTATTAAAAAGTTCGTTGCCATTTATAGTCTGCAATAAAGCGTACAAGACAAAGTATCCGCCAAGCGAATGGCCCATAATCATACGATTCGTTGTGTCTGTTCTATAAGTCCTTTCAATATATGGTTTGAGTTCAGTTTTAATAAATTGATAGAAGCTTTCGCCTCCACCGCTAGTGTGAAAGCTATCTTTTGCAAGGGCTTCAGGAAATGTATAATCCCTATTTCTTAAGGAATCCATGACATATGCATTCTCGTAGCCAATCCCGACAACTATAGGTTCGATAGATATTTTCTTCTTTTTACGCAGTCGTTCTACCGAAGAACTTATCGGGTCAAAGAACGCATTTCCGTCCAGGTGATATACAACGGGGTATTGCTTTTTAGTATTGCTATGGTAGCCTTTCGGTAATCGGATAAATATACTGAAGGGTTCCGGAGCCATATCCGATTTCAACGTGATTGTAGGAATAGTTTCTTCATCATCTGGTTCTTCCGGCGTGTTCTTGTCCACTAAAGCTGTAACATAAAGACAGTAATGGTGGGGAGGTGTATTCCATTCACCCAAACTATTTCTGCGAAAAAAACTTTTGGAAGCGCCTCCAATTTTAACTTCATAATAAATTTGTTTGACATCACTTTTGTTTTCGGGGATGAATTCAATGGCCACGAATACTTTTCCTTTCAATAGAATATTGTATTTGACTAGATCGAATTTCAACCACCCTTCACGAATCGGATGGCGTTGAAGAATACTTTTCTCAACGATCCTATCTGCAGGTCGATTATCATCCTCATCATATCGATAAAAATTTATTCTAAAACTTGCACTGTCTGTCCTGGAGGAATTTATGTGAAGATTTACAGAGGTAATCTGAGCCGGATTGTTTCCTAACTTTATTAGCTGACCTATCTCAAAGCTATCGTCTTTCTTAAAGATGCCATCCGTAAAATGGATAATGCCGCGCTTCTTTATTCCGAATTTTTTATCAACAAGTTTCTCTCCCGAAATGGCAAGTTCCTTTAGGTTTGTAATTTTCTCAACCAATCGTATGGTTATTTTATTTCCCGAATCCAATTGACTAATCGGAAGGTTTAACTCGTAATAGCCAACAATTGAAAATGTTAATGTGTCAGTTATATTTTCCATTGGAATACCAATGGAAAACGAGCCATTTTTTAATGAAGCTGTGCCAACATTTTTTTGCTTGACTCCTATATTAACGTATTCTAATGCCCTATTATTTTTTGAATCAACGATGTCGCCTGTAATCCTTATTTGAGATAAAGCTGAAAAGTTAGATACGACTGCTGTAAGTAAAATAAATATTCTCGAAATAATTATCCGGTAAATCAGAGCGTAAATCATTCAATTCGTTTTGGACTTGCTCCCTAAGATGGGATTCAACTGGAAATAGTTTCAACGGGCATTGAATATTGAGAATGTGATGAATTCAAATTTGACTATTGTCTTGCGCGGAAATGTGGACGCAAGCTTGAGGTATGAGACGTTAAAATCATATGAAACTTTTTTAACAGTTCTATTACCAAATCAATAACGATTTCTCTAGATATTCATTTCGGTATTCTCCTTCTATAACTCAGCAAGACCTACCCTCTT